>JBIOYQ010000166.1:0-17794 GCA_044870295.1 Actinomycetota bacterium | reverse complement strand
GCCCCGGGCCGCCGCGTCTCAAGCACCATCGGCTCGCCGGCCTGCTCCTTGGAGCAGGGATGGGTTCAGCCGGAGAGGGTCGTCCGCTTGGCGGCCTGTCGAGCGGGATAGATCTGGCGGAACCGTTCGGGGATTCCTGGCCGGATCATCCTCAGCGTCCGGAGGCTGCCGGCTCGTTGGAACCGCCGCAGTGCGTTCCACCGGAATCCGTACTGGTCGCGGAGTGGTTCCGGCAGGGTGGCGAACGCCCACCATGAGACGGCCCGGAGGACCGGCCGCCACGGAACCTCCGGTGGCGGGCGGCGGATCAGGTCGGCCACGCGAAGCGTCTCGGACGTCACACGAAGCATGCCGCTGGACACGACGTCATCGATGTAGGCCCGCAGCTCGGAGACGGTCGGGGGGATGCGAGAACGATCGAGCCCCAGCAGTTCCGCGCCGGTCATCTGCTCCCGGTGATAGCGCTCCCTGCCTTCGTCATCCAGCTTCCCCACGGTGAGCTGTTCGAACAGGAGCTGGGAATCGACCAGGCACGCGTGCACCCACAGGAGGAGGTCCGGGTCGTTGGCGTCGTACGGCAGCCCGGTGACCTCATCGATCCCGTGCACGTCCCGGTGGACCTGGTTGATCCGGCGGGCCGCCTCCAGCGCGTCCGCTCGCGTCCCGAACGTGATCGTGTACGTCATCTGCAGGGTCCGCTCGAGGCGCTTCCAAGGGTTGCGCTCGTAGAACCCGGTCTGCCGCGCTCCGGCCAGCACCAGGGGGTGCGCCGCCTGCATCAGCAGCGCCCGAGCCCCGCCGAATAGGACCGTGGTCTCCCGGTTCACCTGCCAGGAGACCGAGTCGGGGCCGAACAGCCCAGCCTCCGCGGCCACGTCGTCCATGGCGAAACTCTACGGCCAGAGAGGAAAAACGCCCGGCGCGGTGAGGGGGTGCCGGCCGTAGACCGGACCGGCGCACCGCGCCGGACGCTTGCACCGCCCGGACGAGTCCGGGCTACCTCGCGTATGGTTCGAATGGCCCTGCCTTGGGCACCAACGCCTCGCCCACGCACGCGGGGACATCTTGGCTCGTCACCTGGAAGGTCAGCATGCCCGCACCGCCCGGGAGCTCGACCTCCCAGAGGGCGGGATCGTGCTTCGGTCCATCGCTGCACGAGCTTTCCCACTTCAGGTGGATGGTTGCCTGGTCGCGCGGCTGCAGGGTGACCACCGGCCAGCCTGGGGGAGGCCCATTGCCGATCTTGGACCAGATCGGCTGCAGGTCCCGGTCGGCTTTCGCCAGGGTCTGGCCGCTCGCGTTCAGCACTCGAACCACCGGCCGTCCCTGCACCGAGCACGCCCTGGTTCCCTCGTTGAAGAGCCGCAGCGCGCCCTCGCGCTCATCGCCGAACGCCTTGAGATCCGACTTCCCCGAGAGGTCGGCGGCCTCGCAGGCTGGGACGGAGGTGGCCAGACGGCTGCTGTCCGACGACCTCAACGCGTTTACCCCGGTGACCAGACCGACCGCCACGAGCGCCACGCTCAGCACCGCCGCCGAGAGGTTGCGGGCGATCCTCATTTCTGCTCGGCGAACCAGCCCCGGTGGCACCTCGGACGCCGGCGGCACACCGGCCGCCCTTCGCCGCAGCGTCTGCCGAAGCCGATCCTCGAACTCAGCCATCGGAGATCTCACCTCGGAGGATGGCCAGGCCCCGGGAAACGAGGGACTTCACGGTCCCGGGCCGGCAGTTGAGGATCTCGGCCACGCGCTGCTCGGACAGGTCCTCGTAGAAGCGCAACACGATGGCGGCGCGCTGCCGAGGGGTCAGGTTGCCCAACGCCTCCCACAGCTCGTCGCGCGTCCCCGGATCGGGCATCAACTCCTCGGTCCGCGCCGACCCTCGCTCGCGCTTGAGGTAGGCGCGCTCCAAGCGCTTCCGACGGAAGTGGGAGTTCGTCAGGTTGACGACCGTTCGGCGCAGGTAGGCGTCGAAGGCGCCCGGGTCGCGAAGGTGCGTCAGTCGGCCGGCGAGCTTGACGAAGGCGTCCTGGACCAGGTCCTCGGCCAGGGCGCGGTCGCCCGTCAACAGATAGGCCAACCGGACCGCGTCGTCGCCGTGGCGAAGGTAGAGCTCAGCAAGCCGGCCGGTCTCAAGCGGCTCTGCCAGCTCCACCTCCAAGGTCAGGGCGAGGTCCACGGGCTCTAGGACGCACACCCCTGGAGGGCGGTTCCTTGGCGCGAACAGGCTTGGGCGCTGCTCCCGGGGCGCTCCTCGCCTGCCCATTCTGTCCCGAAATTCCCCCCTTCACACATGAGGTCGATCGCACTAGCATCCATGCAGCTTTGGACGGCATGAGGGTGCGGTGGACGGCATGAGGGTGCGGCGACCGGGGAAGGGTCGCGCCGCGATAATCGGCGGTGCGGCCATGATGTTGGTGTTGGCCATGGCGCTGCCGGCCAAGGCCCACAGCATCACCGGGCTCCAGTGGACCAATGTCGATCAGACCTGCATCAGCGGACCATGCGTCAGCCAGGGGAACCTGATCGGGGCCTGGCAGTCCATCCTGTGGGCGGACGGTTACCTCAACAAGTGCGGGTCGTCAGGGATCGACGGTGTG
The DNA here is from genome assembly GCA_044870295.1 of Actinomycetota bacterium. Lineage (GTDB taxonomy): Bacteria > Actinomycetota > UBA4738 > UBA4738 > UBA4738 > AC-52. The sequence goes on along the minus strand of JBIOYQ010000166.1, from coordinate 15,194 downwards.
TTCGGATCGGTCACGAAGACGGCCACCAAGTCCTGGCAAGGCGCCCACGGCCTCAGCAAGGACGGCATCGTGGGACCGGTCACGTGGGGGGCGGCGCGAGCCCGCCTCAGCTTCAAGGGGACGCGTCCCGTGTTCGGCCCGGGGGGCCGACTGTTGTCGGCCGTCCAGTACTGGGACTACGTGGGGAGCAAGCACACGGTGCACTTCCAGTACGCCAGCCCGACGTGGGCCTTCCGGTCGCCGGCGAGCTCGAGCCTGACCACGTATTACGCGACGTCCCACCCGAGCATCTTCTTCACCCGCTGCTGACGCTGGCCGCTCGCCTCAGGGCGAGGTGGCGATCAACCCCGCGAGCAAGGCCACGCGCGGCACGATACTGCTGAGGTCCAGCCACTCGCCGGGGGCATGATCGGCGCCGCCGATCGGGCCGAGCCCGTCCAGGGTGGGCACCCCCAATCCCGCCACGGGGTTCGCATCGGACGCCCCGCCGGTCGCGGCGTCCCGGACCTCGAACCCGAGTTCCCCGGCCATCGATCGAGCCCGTTCGACCAACCGCGCCGTGGCCTCGGTCTTCTCCATGGGCGGGAACCCCCCGCGCAGCTCGAACTCGACTTCGACGTCCGGCACGTGAACCTCCTCCGCCGCTGCGCGAACCGCCGCCACCGCTTCCTCGAACGACGCCGCGGTGGTTGCCCGAATGTCGACGGCGAGCTCGCACCGCTCCGCCACGACGTTCGGTCGGATCCCGCCCTCCACCACGCCCACGTTGACCGTGACGCCGGGCCATCGGCCGTTCAGCCGGTGCAGGGCCACGGTGGAATGGGCGGCTTGGAGGATGGCCGACCTCCCTCGCTCCGGCTCCACCCCGGCGTGGGCGGCCCGTCCCCGGGCCTCGACGCGAACGTCGGCGACCCCCTTTCGGGCCGACACGATGTCACCGTTCTCCCGGGCGCCCTCCAGGACGAAGCAGGCGTCGGCGTCCTTCGCCCGGTCGAGGATGATCGGACCGGAGAATGGCGATCCCACCTCTTCATCCGGGTTGCACACGTACGTGATGCGCTCGAAGTCGGAGAACCCGGTCTCCTGCAGGCATCGGACGGCGTAGAAGCCGGCCAGCAGCCCACCCTTCATGTCGGAGACGCCGGGCCCGTACGCGGTGTCGGCCTCGGTTCGGAAGGGACGCTCGGAGGCTGTTCCGTCGGGGAAGACCGTGTCCATGTGGCCGACGAGCAACGTACGCCGTCGGCCCTCCGCGTCGGGCCGACGGGCCCCATCCAACGTCGCCACCAAGATGTCGCCGTATCGATCTGGCAGCTCGCGACCGGCCGGCGAGTCCTCCTGCCTGATGCGCTCGACCGACCAGCCGGCCGATCGGAAGCGCTCGGCCATGAGGTCCGCCACCTGGTTCACGCCGGCGGGGATGAACGTGCCGCAGTCGATGTTCACCAGCGTTCGGAGGTCGCCTAGATAGGACTCGTAGCAATCCCGGGCTCGCCCGAGGATGGCGCGCATGTCCGGGGAGTTGGATGGTGCCGTTGACATCAGCTCGGCGTGGGGCCCGGCGTCACTCGCCGGCTGCCTCCTCTGGTCCCCCCTCGGCTTCCGGCGGTGCGGCGGGCGCTCCGCCCGGGCCCTTCAGGATGCGCAGCACGGCCTCCATCTCGCTGTCCGCGGGGGCGGCCGTGGCCCCTCGCCCGCGCGCGGCAGTGAGGACCGTACGCAGGTTCTGCTCGGCCATCTCGAGCTTGGTCTCGAGCTCCTTCACCCGTTCGAACAGGCGGGACGCTCGCTGCTCCGCCTCGATCCGCGCCGCCTTGTTGTCCTTGACCTCGCGGCGGAGGTGCTCCGCGGCGGCCACGGCCTCCGCGGATTCCCGGCCCAGCTCGATGACGCGTTCGAGAACGGTTCGCCCCAGGTCGGCGTAGGTTGCCCGCCGTTCGCCGCCGGCGGTCTCACCTCGGGCCGCACCCTTGCGCCGGGCCTTGCGGCGCCGCGGAGCCCGAGGGACGGACTCCGGCTCGCCCGGCTCCAGAGGCCGTGGGTCCAGCAGCCGGTACTGGCCCTCCTCGACCTCGAGTCGCCTCCGGGCAGCCAGCGCCCGCACCGCTCGCGCTACTGCGAGCGGATTGGGAAGACCTGCCTGCTTGCCAATCTCCGCTGGCGGCTGCTTGAGGATTTCGCCCGCTGGCGTTGATTCGGCAGCCACTCGCAGGAAGGCGTTGGCAGCTTCGAGGCTTTGTTCGTTCAATGGAACCCCCGTTCGATGGGCGAATACTGACAGGACGGTGAGCAACGAGTCAAGGCTGGTCCGGGCCCCATGTCTGGCGGACCCGCGCATAGTCCTCTTCGGTATCGATGTCTGCCGGGCGGCTGCCCCCGACCTCCACGGTACGGATCCACTCCGGGTGGGCGGCCAGGATGCTCCGGGCCCCTTCGTCGCCGCGCAGGCCCTCGGCCTCCGGCCAGAGGGATCGGTCGAGGAGGGTGGGGTGAGCGGGGCGCCCGCCATAGGAAGCCTGCACGATGCGAGCCGGCTCGGTCTTCCATGCCCCGATCACGGCGTCGATGGCGGCCGGGCTGACCCCCGGTTGGTCGCCCAGGAGAACCACGGCGGCCACGGCGTGGGCATCGACGGCGTCCAGGCCGGTTTTGAGTGAGCCCGACTGGCCGGACTGGAAGTCCCCGTTCAGGGCGATGCCGGACCGGGCCGGAAGGCGGATGAGGCTCTGGATCTCGTCCGCCGCCGCGCCCAGGACCAGCACGATCCGGTCCAGCGAGGAGGCATCCGCGGCGTCCAGGACGTGTTACAGGACCGCCTTCCCACCCAGCTCGAGCAGCTGCTTGGGGCGGCCCAGGCGGGAGGACGTCCCGGCGGCCAGGACGATGCCGGCGACGGGGCCGGACCGAGGCCGGATGGCCGGACCTCCGCTCAGGCCGGGCCGGGAGTGAGCGAATCCTCCGGCTGCCGGGGACGGTCGTGGATGGGACCGGTCCGCTGCTTCAGGAACCCGCCCCGGCGCCCCTTCGACACGGCCAGGATCTCGGCGACGATGGCCCACCCGACCTCCTCCGGTCCGTCGCCTCCCAGGTCGAGGCCGGCGGGGCCGTGGACCACATCCATGGCGCCCGGTGGGGGCTCATAGCCGTCGCGGCGCAGGTCTTCGAGCAGCCGCTGCAGGCGAGCCGCGGGCCCGAGCATGCCGATGTAGGGCACCCCCGAGCCCAGGAACGACCGCAGGTAGTCCTTGTCCCGAAGGAAGTTGTGGCTCATGACGACGACGGACGTTCGCTCGTCGACACCGGCCGCCGTGGCGGCCTCGCCGGCGGGAGCGTCGATCAGGCGAGCCGCGCCTGGGAACCGATGGGGCTTGAGGAACGCTGCCCGGTCGTCGATGACCTCCACCCTCCAGCCCAGGCTCGAAGCCAACCGCACCAGCGGGATGGCGTCATGGCCCGCGCCGCACACCAGCATCCGAGGGGGCGGAATCAGGACCTCGACGAACGCGCGAACGTCGTCGTCGATGGCAACGATCCCCGATCGTTCGTCACGAAGGGCGCTCAAGGCCTCTCGCGCGCATCGCTCATCCAGGGCCGGCTCGCCCAGCGATCCATCGACGGAACCGTCGGGTTCGACCAGGAGACGCGCACCCGGATGGACCCCATCCCGCTTGGCGGCCTCGACCACGGTGACCACCGCCAGCCGGCGCTGTTCCTCCACGGCCGTCCGGATCGCGCCGGCGGTCTGCACCGCCCCTTCGGCGGGCTCGACGAACACGTCCACCACTCCGTTGCACCCGAGGCCCCATCCCCACACCACCTCGTCGTCGGCGGTCAGGTCGAAATGGAGCAGCTGGGGGATGCGGCTTTGCATGACCTCGGCCGCCGCGGTCCGCACGTCGCCTTCCAAGCAACCGCCGCTGATGGTCCCGACGGGCTTGCCATGCTCGGGGACGAGGAGACGGGCACCCTCCCGCCGATAGGTCGATCCGCTGACGCCGACGATCGTGGCCAGGCCCATGCGGTCACCCCGAGCCGCGCCCTCCTCGATGGCCCGCAGGACGTCCTGTAGTTCGCTCACGGCAACCACTAGGGTACCGCTGTGCCTCAGGCCGAACCGGTCCTTCTGGCGGAGCTTCGGGTGCTCGACGGCCCGAATCTCTACTTCACCCGGCCCGCCGTGAAACTGACGTTGTCCGTGCCGGGGTGGCTCCAGGCGGGCGAGGAGGCGGTTGGGAGGATCGCGGTCCGAGCGGGCGTTCCCGGGGCGGATACCGACCCCCCCAGGCTTCGTCCCGGGGCCGCGGGGACGGAGCATCGGCGCCGGTTCGTCGCCCGGACGGCCTCACACGTGGTCCGGACCCTGGCCCAGGCGACCGGTACGAACCTCGCGGTCCGATGGCGTTCCGGTGCGGAGTCGAACGAGATCGTGGTGGCGTATCCGTGGCGCCGCCGAACGGTAGCGGAGGCGATGGGCCGAGAAGCGGCGGGGATCGTGGCCGCCATGCTGTCCAGTCATCGTGGCCTGACGCGACTCGCGTCCGAGGCCTCCCATCGCCTGGCCGGTGTGGAGCCGGGCCCAGCACCGACGGTGCCCGATCCCACGATCCCCGTGATCGCCGTCACGGGCACCAACGGCAAGACCACCACGGTCCGAGCGCTGTCGGCCCTCGGTCGGGCGGCGGGTCTGTCCGTCGCGTACTCCTCGACGGACGGGGTGTACCTGAACGACCAGCTCGTGGAGGAGGGCGACTACTCGGGGTTCGGGGGAGCCGCCCGTGCCCTGGCCCAGCCCGGTGTGCAGCTCGCGGTCCTGGAGACCGCGCGTGGCGGGATCCTCCTTCGGGGCATCGGCACGCGGCACAACGACGTGGCCGTGGTGACCAACATCTCGGCGGATCACCTCGGCCTGCACGGCATCCAGACCCTCGACCAATTGGCCGAGGTGAAGGCCGCGGTGACCCACATCACCCGACCCGAAGGATGGGACGTCCTGAACGCGGACGACCCGCGGGTTCTGGCCATGCGGCGAGGCGCGAAGGGTCGACCCTGGCTGTTCTCGATGGATCCGGATCACCCTGCCATCCGCTCGGTCGTGGCCGAGCACGGGCGGGCCACGACCGTCCTCGACGGCTGGGCGAGCTTTCTGACCGAAGGCATGCGGGTGCACCAGCTGCTGCCGCTCGAAGACATCCCCCTGACGCTGGCAGGCATCTCGTCGCAACACACGCAGAACGCGCTGGCCGTCGCCTCCGCCGCGATGGGGGTGGGCCTCCCCGTGGAGGCGGTGGTCGAAGGGCTGCGGACCTTCGTGCTGGACCCGGAGACCAATCCGGGTCGGGCGAACCTGTTCGAGCTGGATGGCAAGGTGGTCATCGCCGACTACGCGCACAACGAGGCCGGCCTCGCCGGGCTGATCGAGATCGCCCGGGGTTTCCGTCCGCCCGGAGGGCGGATCTGGCTGGCCTTCGACACGGCCGGGGATCGCACCGACCAGATTCTCCATGGCATGGGATACCTCGCCGCGCGAGGGTCCGACCGCCTCGCCATCGCCGAGCTTGTCCACTACCTGCGCGGGAGGGATCGGCAGGATCACATCGACCGGCTACTTGCCGGCGCCGCCGACGGTGGCGCCACCGACGTCCCGGTCTTCATCGACGAGCTGCACGCCCTGGACTGGATGCTGAAGGGATCGAGGCCGGGCGACGTCGTGGGCGTGACCGCCCTCATCCAGCGAACGGAGATCTTCGACCTGATGAAGGAGCGAGGGGCCGAGCGCATCGGCCCTGATCGTGTGCGCGAGCTGGTCCGTCGAGCCCGAGGGCACTGACCGCGCGCTGGAACGCGAACCGCGCTTGCTCCGTCTCACGTACAACTCAGCAGAAGACGGAGGTAGTCGCCATGGCCCGACGCGGTCGGATCCCTGCTCTTCTCCTCGTGGTGATGGTCGCCGCTCTGATCGGAGCGGCGTGCGGCGGAGGTGGCCACTCGACCAGCATGGGGGCCGCCGAGCCGGCGACGGGGGTTGGCCCCGAAGCGGGTGTTGGATCCCGAGACGTCGCTGGAGGCTCCGGTCCACTCAAGGTCGGCGGCATCGAGTTGGTGGCGGTGGGCCCCAAGATCATCAAGACCGCCTCGATCTCGCTCGAGATCAAGGACCGGACATACGAGCAGCGGTCACAGGACGTCACGCTCATCGCCAGCCGCCACGGCGGGTTCGTCACGTCGTCCCGTACTGCTGGACAACAGCACCTCAGCGGCACGTTGATGGTTCGCATCCCCTCATCGCAGTTCGAAGTGGCCCTCGGTGAGCTGAAGGCGCTGGGAACGGTCACGGGCGAACAGATCGCGGGCGAGGACGTCACGGCGCAGTTCGTCGACCTGGAGGCTCGGCTCACGAACTGGGAGGCCCAGGAGGCGGTGCTGCTGAAGCTCATGGCCCAGTCCACCTCCATCGAGGACAGCTTGAAGGTCCAGCAATCCTTGCAGGACGTGCAGCTGGCCATCGAACAGATCAAAGGACAGCTCCGCGTGCTCTCGGATCAGACCGACATGTCGACGATCACGGTGTCCATGGCGGAGAAGGCCGTGGCGGTGAAGAAGGTGTCGGGGAATGCCTTCGTGCGAGCCTGGCGAAGCGGCGTCGACGCGTTGACGGCCGTGTTCACCGCGATCGCGATCGGCGTGGGGTTCCTCGCTCCGCTCTTGCTGGTCGCGCTGGCCGGCGCGCTGGGGTGGGCCGTGTTCCGCCGCCTCCGGCCGAGGCCGGCCGCTGCCCCGGTGAGCCCGATCCAGCGCTGACGGAGGGACGCGGAAGCGAAGTCAGGGCGGCTGCGTCAGCGGCAGCCGGACGGTGAACCGGCATCCCGGGCCGTGATTCACCACCGTGATCACACCGTGGTGGGCCTCGACGATCCCCTTCGCGATGGCCAGGCCCAGGCCGGCCCGACCGTCGTCAGCGGGGGTCCGTGCGCGCTCGCCCCGGAACGATGTGTCGAAGACACGCGCCAGATCCGTCGGAGCGATCCCGCCGCACTCGTCCACCACCGACACGTAGGCCTCGCTCGTCTGCAGACCCGTCTCCACCCAGACCGAACCGTCGCCGGGCGTGTGCCGGATCGCGTTGTCCAGCAGGTTGCGCAGGACCCGCGACACCTCGGGCGGAGCCAGCTCCATCACGGCCGGGGATCCGCTCAGCTCGCCCCGGAGACGCACGCCGCGGACCGACGCGGCCGGAGTCGCTGCCGAGATGGCGTCGGAGACCAGGTCCGCCAGGGACACCCGCTCCATCTGGAGCCGAAGCGCGCCGGCGTGGATGACCGAAAGCTCGAAGAGCTCGTCCACCAGATGGGAAAGCCTCTCCGTTTCGATGCGCATCGTGCGGTGGTAGCGGCGGACGGTGTCGGGATCGGCTGCCACACCGTCCTCGAGGGACTCGGCGATCGCCCGGATCCCGGACAGCGGTGTGCGGAGGTCGTGGGAGACCCAGGCGATCAGCTCCCGCCGGGAAGCCTCGATGGCGCGCTCGCGATCGCGGGCCTCCTGCAGTCGTGCGGACATCTCGTGCAGCTCGCGAGCCAGCGACGAGAACTCCCGCGTGGTCGTCACGATCTGTCCCGGCTCGCTTCCCTCGCCGATGCGCCTGGCCATGGTGCCCACGGCGCGGGCCGCTACGCCGGCTCGGTGTCCCAGGACGAAGGCGATCATGGCGCCCACCGTCCCGGCGGCGAGGATGACGACCAGGAGCGTTTGCAGATCGTGCGATGCGATGAACATCGCCTTGGCCGCGGCCATCGCGCCGGCTCCAACCGCTGCCACAGTGGCCAGAGCCACGACCGCGATCTGCACGCCGATGGACTGTCGGCGAAGCGCCGCCAGGACCAGCGTTCCCGCCGCGCCCACCACCGCCGCCGCGCCGGCGGCGATGGCGGCCAGCCTCACGGCGTCGCCGGCCGGCATGTGGAAGGCCATGGCAGCCAGCGCGGTCGACGCCGCGCCCACCACCGCGATGGCCGTCACCACCACCAGCGTCGTCCGTGCCCTCATGGCTCGAACCGGTAGCCCACGCCCCACACGGTCTGGACGTACCGAGGTGACGAGGGATCGTCTTCCACCTTCTCTCGGAGACGACGGACGTGCACCGTGACGGTCGACGTGTCTCCGAACGTGTACCCCCACACCCGCTCGAGCAGCTCCTCGCGACGGAACACATGACGTGGGTGTTGCATCAGGAACACCAGTAGGTCGAACTCCCTGACGGTGAGCGACAGCGGTTCACCGGCGAGCCGGACCTCGCGGGCCTGGACGTCGACCGACAGGTCGCCGGCCTGGAGTTCGCGCGAGCCATTGCCGGCCACGTCGCCGACGTGGCCCTCGGCCCGGCGCAGCACCGATCTCACCCGAGCGGTCAGCTCCCGCGGCGAGAAGGGCTTGGCCATGTAGTCGTCGGCTCCCAGCTCCAGCCCGGTGACGCGGTCGGCTTCGTCTCCTCGAGCGGTCAGCATGATGACGGGGATCGGCGCGACCGAACGAAGCCGCCGAAATACCTCGAGGCCGTCCAGCCCGGGCAGCATGAGGTCGAGCACCATCAGGTCCGGAGGGTCGGTTCGCGCCCGCTCCACCGCGAGGAGGCCATCGGCGACGGCCTCGACGTCGTAGCCTTCACGGTCCAGATACCGCACGACCACGTCGGAGACCGTCGGGTCGTCTTCGACCACCAGGATGCGCCGACGTCCGTTTCCTCCGCTCATGTCGTTGATGATCTCCGTTTCGGGGCGATGAGAAGCGGGTTCGACGCTACTCCGACGACGCCAGAAGCGTTCCGAGGAGTCGCAACCGTAAGGGTCTCGTAATCGTCCCGCTCAGGCCAGCGATCGCCGCCAGGCTTCCGGTGCCGGACCGGTCACGTCGACGGCCGTCGCGCCCAGGAAGGCGGCCAGCTCGTGGACCGCTCCGCCGACGGCTCGCCCGGTCGCGCGGTTCAGGGGCGCGTGGGGCTCGGCGTGGACAGACTTGAGGATGAGCTTTCGGCCTGCGCGATCCATGGCCGCATCGATCCGGCCGATGAGTCGGTCGCCGTGCAGGATCGGCAGCAGGTAGTACCCGAACTGCCGGCGCTCCTTCGGTACGTAGATCTCCGTGCGAAAGCGGAACCCGAACAGCTGCTCAGTTCGGCTGCGCTCGTAGATCAGGTTGTCGAACGGCGACAGCAGCGTGGTCCTGGGGGTCCAGTCCCCGGTCTCCAGATGCTCCAGCAGCGGGAGGTCCTGCGCGTGAACGAACCACGTTCCGGGGAGGCCGTCGATCTCGACGCGCTCGATAGACCCGCCGCGCTCCAGCCCGGCGAGCGTGCCCGCCAGGTCCGGATAACGGTTCAGGGTGAAGTGGTTCTCGATGTTTCGCGCCGTGGCCACGCCGAGGGCGCGCAGCGACCGCTGGGAGGCCCGGCGGGACAGCTCTCGGTCGGACAGTCGCTCCTTCGGGGTCCATGGCGGGAGGAGCTTGGTGGCCAGGTCGTAGGTCTTCTCGAGACCCACCCTGCCGGCCACCATCACCTTTCCCTGCGTCCAGAGGATGTCGATCATCCGTCCGACGTTACGCTCGTTCGTCCAACCGCCCGATCGCCAGGGTGCGTGGGAGCGATCCTCCAGATCGCGAGAACGGAGAGGTCCTCGGCGGCGCAGTTGCGTGAGGACATGACGGCGAAGCTCCTGGTTCGCCTCGAGCCATTCGGCAGTCCTCTTTCCATGGGAGTACACGGGTCGCGGATACCGCCGCATGAGCCAGTGGTGGATCGGATAGTCCTCGGTCAGCACGATGGAGGCCGCATGCGCCCAGTACTCGAAGAGCCTGCGCTCCTCCCACAGCAGGGCGTCCAGCTCCGACAGGGGATAGGGACCGAGCCGGCTCCACAGGACAAGGATGTGGCTGCGAGCCACCACGCTGATGGGATCGAGCTGGAGGCACCCCACGTCGCGCGTGACGTCCATGATCCCCTCGCGATCGGGGGTGGGCCGGGGCGCGGCGAGGTGCTGCCTGCTGATCGCCAGCCGGCGGGCCGTCTGGATCGAGATCCTCCGTGGGCGCATCGCAGCGGCATGGTACGGGGCCGGGAGGCCGGCGACCCTGGGCGGCTGGTCAGGGCCCTCGGACGAAGACCTGCAACCACAGGCACGCCGCCGCCTGAACGGCCAGCCACGGCCGCCCCTCGGGGCGGTCGCCGTCGAGCGACACGCCCGCCACCAGGATCCACGGCGCGAACGGGAGCCAGATGCGCTCGACCTCGCCCTTCGACAACCCGCTGAGGTCTGCGAGCGCCACGGCCACGAGCGCCGCGACGACCGGGACCCAGACCCAGCGGTTCCGGAGCCTGGCCAGGGCCACCGCCGTGGCCGGTCCGACGGCGATGGCGAAGGCGCCCAGATCGATCAGCCAGAACGCGCGCTGCGGCCGGAATTGCGCGGCGCTCATCGTGTACTGGTCCACGGTGGCTTGCAGTCCGCGGAACCACCAGAAGCCGGCAGCCGCAAACACCGCGCCGACGGCCGCGATGCCGCCAGCGGCCACGATCAGCGGCCGGAGCCGGCGCCGGGCGACGGCGATCGAGACCGGGACCAGCGCGACTAGGGCGATGCCGTAGGACAGGAACAGACCGGCCCCGAAGAGCAATCCGCCCAGCGCCGCGAGGACATCGGATCTCCGACCCGACCGGCCGGTGGAGAGCACGAGCGTAGCGACCGACCAGGCCGTGACGCCCATGAAGAGGCTGTCCGCTGACGTGGCCACCCAGATGGCGATCGGGGCCAGCACCAGGAAGGGCGCGGCGGATCGGGCTGTCCGCTCACCGGCCAGCTCTCGAACGACCATCAGCGCTGCTGGGACCGCGGCCGCCCCGGCCGCGATCACGGCCGCACTCTCCCACCCCGCTCCGCCCAGGCCCAAGCGCCGCATGCCCCAGAGCAGGATCAGGAACCCGGGCGGATGGGCCCGGACGTGCTGCGTGTAGTGAGCGATGTTCGCGACGAATCCCGACAGGAACGAGACAGGATCGCGAACGAACGTCACGTCGTGGAGGTAGTTGGCGTCACCGGTCAGTCCGGCCACGCCGTCGACCTGGGCCAAGGCCACGGCCCAGCCCGCCGCCGCGGCGAACGCCACAAGGATCAGCACGCGCCACCGCGCGGTCCTTGCGACCCACGCAGACATCGCCACGAGGAGAACCGCGAACAGCACAGGAGCGACCAGCAGCCAGTTCGCTCGGGGGTCGTACCGCACGGCCAGAGGAGGGAAGAACAGTGCCGCCCGCGGATCTCGATGCATCACTCGGAGCCCTTGCCATCGGGCTAGGCCAACGACCGATGCCCACGCCACGAGGGGGATCGCCGTGCGCATGAACCACCGGCTGACCGGCCCCCGTTGAACCCGCGTCGAAGGAGGTTGGGGCCTGGTGACCGTTTCCATCGCGGACAGCGTTCCCACCGAACCGAGGATAGGAACGGGCCCGGGTCGATCACGCAGAGCTCCAGCCGAATTTCGGATCTCGTAAGGAGTCCGTCACGGCGGCGTCATCAAGCCCGGGTAGATTCCAACCGATGCCCGACGTCGTCCTGCCCGTCCTGAATGAGGGCGAGGCGCTGCCTGCCGTGATCTCCGCCATGCCTTCGGGATACCGGCCCCTCGTCGTTGACAACGGATCGACCGACGGCTCCGCCCAGATCGCACGGGAACTCGGTGTACAGGTGGTCCACGAGCCCAGGCCTGGCTTCGGTTCGGCATGCCATGCCGGGCTCCTGTCGGCGACGGATGACGTCGTGTGTTTCATGGACTGCGACGGCTCGCTCGATCCCGCCGATCTGGTGACCGTGGCCGAGCCGGTCTGTTCCGGAGAAGCCGAACTCATCGTGTGCGAGCGCGTTCCGGATCGGGGGGCCTGGCCGTTGCACGCCCGTCTACTCAATCGCGCGCTGGCGTTCGAAGTCCGGCGTCGCACCGGTCTTGGGGTGCGAGACATCGGACCGATGCGCGCGGCTCGGCGCACCGACCTCCTGGGTCTGCGCATCTCGGATCGTGGCTTCGGGTGGCCTCTGGAGATGGTGCTTCGCGCCGCCACGGCCGGGTGGCGCATCGCGACCGTGCCCGTTCCCTACCGGGCTCGGACCGGCCGGTCCAAGGTGAGCGGGACGGTGAGGGGCACCGTGCGAGCCGTGCGCGACATGGCGATGGTCCTGCGGTGAGGGCCGCAGACGACGTGGACGTGGCGGTGGTCGTCCTGGCGAAGGCGCCCGTGCCTGGCCGCGTGAAGACCCGACTCTGCCCTCCCGCGTCCTTCGTGGAAGCCGCTGCCGTGGCCAAGGCTGCCCTCGCGGACACGCTGCAGGCTGTGCTCCGCGCCCCGGTTCGCCGACGTGTGATCGCGCTGGAGGGGGACGAGCCGTCGTGGATCCCCAACGCTTTCGAACTCATCTCACAGCGAGGCGGAGGACTGGACGAGCGGCTGGCCAATGCGTTCGACGACATCGGACAACCGGCGTTCCTGATTGGGATGGATACACCGCAGCTGTCGTCGTCCATGATCGCCATGGCGTCGGCGGCCTTGGGTCGGTCGACCGACGCCGTGCTCGGACGGGCGGCAGACGGGGGCTGGTGGGGGGTCGGGCTCTGGCGGCCGAACCCCGAGGTGTTCCTCGGCGTCCCGATGAGCACGAGCACCACGTGGGTCGCCCAGGCGTCGCGGCTGGATGCGCTCGGGCTGCGATGGGAACCGCTGCCGGTCCTCCGCGACGTCGACACGTTCGCCGATGCCATGGCGGTCGCCGGGACGATCCCCGCATCCGGGTTCGCAGCGGCAGTCGAACAGGTGAGGATCGCTCTCGCGGCGCGAAGCGGGTCCCACGCCCGCGCAGGAGCCCGGCGTCTGGTCGGGTCTGGCGCGGCATGATCGCCCACGCGCCGTTCGATGTCGTGGCCAGGGCCCTGAACAACACGCTCGATCACTTCGCGCGCCACCCCAGCTTTGGCCTTGGTTCCGCCACCGGATTGGCGATCTCGTTGGAGACGGAACGCTGGATGGGGATGCCCGACGCGATCGAACAGCGTGTGCTGTCGCGGGCCGTGCCGCCCGTGCTGGACGTCGGCTGTGGCCCGGGCCGGCATACCGTTGCACTTGTGCAACGAGGGATCGGTGCTCTGGGTGTCGACTCGGCGCCCTGGGCGGTTCGCCTGGCGAGCAGGCGAGGAGCTCCGGTCTTGAAGGGATCGGTGTTCGACCCCGTGCCGGGTACCGGACGATGGGGGACCGTGCTCCTGCTCGACGGGAACGTGGGGATCGGGGGCGACCCGCGATCGCTGCTGCTGAGAGCGCGAAGGCTGCTCCGACCCGGAGGCCGGGTTCTCGTGGAGTTGGATCCCGTCGAGCCATCGTCCAGGTCCATCGTGGTGAAGGTCGTGTCCGATGGACTCGCGGCCGCCGGCGACTGGTTCGCCTGGGCCGTCGTGGGACCGCCGGCGTTGGCCGAGCTGGCCGAGGGCACGGGTTTCACGGTGAAGGAGCTGTGGGGGACGGGAGGACGATGGTTCGCCAGACTCGACTCGGTCTGACTAGGACCGACGGCCTGGCCATCCTCGGCGGGACCGTGGCCGCCTTGGCGATGACCACCACCACGTTGCTGGAGCGGGTCTTCCTCGGAGTTCCCTTGCCGGTCGAGTTGGTGAGCGACCGCATCATCCCCACGCTGTCGATCCAGGAGTTCAACCGCGTGGTGGCCCGGTTCGGGGGTCTGGTGAAGGGGAAGGAGGTGGCCTTCTTCCTGTGGTTGGCCGGGCAGCTGGCGCTTGGTCTCATCGGCGGCGTCGTGCTCCTGCTCGTCGCCTTGTGGTGGTGGCGACGATCTGACCGCGGAGGTCATCGACCCCGACTCCGTCCGTTCGTCGCGATCATCGGCGTTCCCCTGTTCCTCGTGTGGCTGCTGTCGGTCATCGTGCTCTGGCCGGTGGCGTCCTCCAACTACCGAGGGCTGTCGCCGGGTTGGGCCTTGGTGACGACGTCGATCGGGTTGCTCGTCGCGCTCGGCGTCTACGGTGCGGTCCTGGTGACGCTGGGCCGGTCGATGACCCAGAGGTCCGCCACCTCGATCGATCCCTCCGACGACCAGGGCGCGGACAGATCCGGGCGCCCCGTCGGTCGGCGCGCGCTCCTGGTCGGAGGGGCCGGACTCGTGCTGGCCGCGATAGCCGGGCTGCTGACCAGATCCCTGTACCGGAGGGCCACCTTCGGCGGCTTCGGCTACGACGGGCTCCAGACGAGAGGGCTGAAGCTGGACACTGTGACGCCGAACGACCGCTTCTACGTGGTCACGAAGAACCTGATCGATCCGGACGTCGACGCGGATCTGTGGCGACTCCAGGTGACCGGGGAGGTGGAGCGGCCGCACACCTATGGTTTCCAGGATCTGCGGGCGATGCAGACCGTTACCCAGCCCACCACACTCGAGTGCATCAGCAATCCCGTCGGCGGCCACCTCATGAGCAATGCGGTGTGGGAGGGCGTCCCCCTGCGAACCCTGCTGGCGTCTGCCGGACCCAAGCCCCAGGCCGCCCTGGTCGTGCTCCACGCCGCGGACGGCTACGTCCACACAGTCCCGCTCGACCGGGCCATGAACCCCGCAACCCTGGTGGCCTTCGCCATGAACGGCGTCCCACTGCCGCGGCGGCACGGCTACCCGGTGCGCGTACTCGTCCCGGGAGGCTACGGCGAGGTCAGTGTGAAGTGGGTCGACCGCATCGAGCTGGCCGATCACACGGTGCGCGGCTACTACGAGCGACAGGGCTGGAAGGCCCAGACCGTCCAGAGCATGTCGCGCATCGACCGGCCCGCCGCCGGGTCGCGGCTGTCGCTGGCGGCTGGACCCGTCGAGATCGGGGGCGTGGCGTTCGCCGGTGATCGTGGCATCAGGTCGGTCGAGGTGAGCACGGACGGTGGGAGAGCATGGACTCCCGCGTCGATCGACTACGGCGTGTCACCCCTGTCGTGGACGCTTTGGAGCCTCCCGTGGCAGCCGCAGCAGGCCGGTTCCTACGAACTCGTGGTTCGGGCAACTGATGGGGAGGGTGCCCCTCAGGTTCCCGCCGACCACGGCCCCGCGCCGTCGGGCGCGACCGGCTATCACCGTGTCACCGTCAGTGTCGTCTGACGTCGCCGG
>JBIOYQ010000165.1:0-35842 GCA_044870295.1 Actinomycetota bacterium | reverse complement strand
GCATCACGCCGTCCACCGAGACGTTGGTCGTCGTCGTCAACCTCATGTCGTCACCTCACCGAACAACGGCCGCGGACCCGTCTCGATCCGCCTTCCTTCTCAGACAAGCACACTTCCCTTTGGTGGTCACCTCCATGACTGACACCCCCGCGAGAAGGGATCTTACTGTCGACGTTCACCAGGCCCCGCCATGGGGGCGGGCTTCACCGTGGATGTCTTCTTCTCACAGACGAGATGATCGGACAACTGGGGAAGGGGGGGCCACGATCGAGGTACGGGCCGGTTCAGATCACTGCGATAGGAGGAGGTTGTCATGAGCAGAACCCAAGCCGCCGAGATTCGCCCGTTCCGCGTCGACGTGCCGAAGCAGGAGTTGGACGACCTGCGCCGGCGCATCGCCGCGGTTCGCTGGCCCAGGGTGGAGCTCGTCCCAGATCGGTCGCAGGGCGTCCAGCTAACGACGCTGCAGGAGCTCGCGCGCTACTGGGCGACCGATTACGACTGGCGCAAGGCCGAAGCGAGGCTCAACGCGCTGCCGCAGTTCACAACCGACATCGACGGCGTGGACATCCACTTCATCCACGTGAGGTCGCCTCACCAGGAGGCCCTGCCGCTGATCATGACGCACGGCTGGCCCGGCTCGGTCATCGAGCTGCTCGACACCGTCGGCCCGCTGACCGACCCGACCGCGCACGGTGGGCGCGCCGAGGACGCGTTCCACCTCGTGCTCCCGTCCGTACCCGGGTACGGCTTCTCCTCCGAGCCGACCGAGCTTGGCTGGTGGGCCGGTCGCGTCGCGGTGGCTTGGCCTGAGCTGATGCGCCGCATCGGCTACACACGCTACGTCGCGCAGGGCGGTGACGTGGGGGCCGCCGTCACCGACGCGATGGGCCGTCTGGCCCCCGAGGGGCTAGCCGGCATCCACACGAACCTGTTCGTGCCGGCCCTGGGCGGCGTCATGCCGTCGGATACCGACGAGGAACGCGCGGCGCTCGACCAGATCGGCGTCTTCAGGGCGACCGGCTTCGGCTACTTCCTCGAGCAGGCGACGCGGCCGCAGACGATCGGCTACGCCCTCCTGGATTCACCCGTCGCCCTGGCGGCCTGGATGCTCGACCACGACACGGACAGCTACTACAAGATCGCCAAGGCCTTCGTCGAGGGGAAGCCCTCGGGCAATCTCACCCGGGACCACATCCTCGACAACATCACTCTGTACTGGCTGACCGGTACCGGCGCCTCGGCGGCCCGATCGTACTGGGAGAGTGGACAGGCCACGGCCAAGGCCCAGGCGGCCGGCCAGGCTCCGCCGCCCATGAAGCTTCCGTTCGCGTTCACCACCTTCCCCGGCGAGATCTGGAAGACGCCGCGCAGCTGGGTCGAGAAGAACTATCCCAACGTCACCTACTTCAACGAGGTAGGCAAGGGCGGGCACTTCGCCGCCTGGGAGGAGCCGGAGCTCTTCTCGCAAGAGATCCGTTCGGCGTTCAGGCCTCTGCGGGAACGGAGGGCCGCATGATCCCTGCGGGAGCGCGCTTTCGACGATAGGGGCTTCGTCATGGTGACCCGAACCAGGCAGTCAGCGCGTCTCGCAATCCGGTATCCGTGCCGTCCCCCACCCAGGCGACGTATCCATCGGGTCTGATCAGTACGGCGCCGGGAGCTGCCACGCGGCCCAGGACCGGAAGCTCCCAATCGCCGGCATAGGTGGCGTCGATCGCCATGACTCGGTGTGTCCATGGGGAGATGTCGAGACCCAAGGGCTTGCCCAGTTTCAGGAGGACCGGACGGGCGTCGTGGAGGAGGGTGAACGCTCGCACCGTTCCGCCGGAGGTGACCAGGTCGAGATCGGGCATGCGCCGCCCGAGCAGCGGGTGTCCCTCGCCAAGGTCGTAGTGAATGTCCAGGCCAGACATCATCCCGGCGAACCGCTTGCGCGGCTCGTCCATGCTCAGCAGCTCGGACACGATCTCGCGCAAAGCCTCGATGCGATCGTCGACACGCATGAGCGCGACCTGCGCCATCGTGTCGCGCAGCACGCGAGCGGCGACCGGGTGGCGCTCGGCGTGGTAGGAATCGAGGAGGCTCTCTGGACAGACTCGTTTGACCACCTGCGCGAGCTTCCACCCCAGATTCACCGCATCCTGCACACCGATGTTGAGGCCCTGCCCTCCGACCGGGGAGTGCACGTGCGCCGCGTCGCCGGCCAGCAGGACCCGCCCGTCGCGGTAGGCCGCGGCCTGCCGGGTCATGTCGGTAAACCGGGTGAGCCAGGTGGGACTGTGGATCCCGTAGTCGGTCCCGTAGACGGCGATCAGCCGCTCGCTGAGATCGCGCAGCGTGGGCTCGTTCGTGTTTCCAACGGCTGGTTCGGTCACCATCACCCCCACCGTCCCGCCTTTCTTGTAGATCACCTCGCCGTCCTTGATCTCGTACTCCACCTTGCCGATGGCATGCGTGCCCGAGGGCGTGCGACGAATGCCCGTGTCCGGCTCCTCGGTCATCTCGACCTCGGCGAGCAGCGCGCTCGTCGACGCATCCCAGCCGGGGAATTCGATGCCGGCTGCCTTTCGAACGAGGCTGCGGCCTCCGTCGCATCCGACGAGGTATTGCGCCCGTAGGCGCTGGCCGTCGGCCAGCTGTACATCGACGCCGGTATCGTCCTGCGCGAAGCCCGTCACCTCGCGTTCGCGGTAGAACGTCACGGGCAGCTCGCCGACCCAGCCGGCCAGGATGCGCTCGATGTGGTTCTGCCACAGCCCGAGCCCGTAGGGGTGCCGGGTGGGGAAGTCGCTGATGTCCAACCGGACCGAGCCGAAGCCCGCGACCTGAGCCACCTGTCCTTCCGAGAGGAACCGATCGGCGATTCCGCGCTGATCGAAGACCTCAATGGTCCGTGAGTGCAGACCGCCTGCGCGCGAGCCGGGGAGGTGCTGGCTGGCGCGCCGCTCGACAATGGCGACATCGACGCCCGCCAACGCCAACTCCCCCGCCAGCATCAGCCCCGTCGGGCCGCCTCCAGCTACCACCACCGCGTGTTCAGCCATACGCCACTCCCATCCGTGTTGATTCTGGCTTCGGCCGGAGATTCTGCGGCACGACCCGGGTCTTGCCGCAACCGCCCGGTGCGCCATACATTGACGGTGGCAAGGGGGTGCGCGCTCTCCCTCTCTTTTCTGACGCCCCTGTCCCGTCGACCTCGGATGCCGTAGCGTGGGCCTCGGCATGGATCGGCCGGACGCGCTGACGAATCCACCCCCGAGCGCCCGTCCGGGCCAGGTGGAGGGTCCCAGGGTCCGATTGGCGGAGCTGGTGGCCGCCTTGTCCCTCGGAATCGACCTCGGCTTCGGGCAGCCGATGGAGCACGTCCTGCGGCAGTGCCTCATCGCCCTCCGGCTGGCCGAACGGATCGGGCTGGGAGACGAGGAGAGGGCCACCGTCTACTACACCGCGCTGCTCATCAACGTGGGCTGCCATACCGACGCGCACGAGCAGGCGAAATGGTTCGGAGACGACCTGGCGTTCAAGGCGACGAAGTACGACCACCCGTCCCGGAGCGTTCGCGGCCTCGCGACGGGCCTGAAGGCGCTGGGGGCTGGACATCCCCTGCTCCAGCGGTTCCGGATCGGCGTCGAGTTCGCCGTGTCGGGCCATCGGGCGGTGGAGCACATGCTGGCCGGCCACGCGAAGATCGTCCGCTCGCTCGCCGAGCACCTCTCGCTCCCCGACGCCGTGCAGGACGCCGTGGGCGCCGCGTACGAGCAGTGGGACGGCAAGGGCTGGCCGGGGGACTTGAGCGGCGAGGACATTCCGGTGGCGACCCGGATCGCCCAGGTGGCCGAGTTCGCCGAGGTGGCCCAGCGGGTGGGAGGGATCGAGCAGGTCAGCACGCTTGGCGAGCAACGGTGGTTGGGGCAGCTCGATCCCCGCATCGTCGGCGTCCTCATCACGGACGCCGATCTGATCCTGGCCGATCTCGACCACGTCCAGACGTGGGATGCGGTGGTCGACGCGGAGCCCTCCCTGGCGGTCGTCCTGAGCGAGGAGCGATTCGACGCGGCGTTGGAGGCCGTGGCGAACTTCGTGGACCTCAAGTCGCCGTACTTCCTGGGCCACGCCCGGGCAGTGGCGAGTCTGGCCGAGGGGGCGGCGACCCAGCTCGGGATGCATGCGGGCGAGGTGCGAACCATTCGCCGGGCAGGCCTCGTACACGGCTGGGGCCGGCTCGGTGTGTCCAACGCGATCTGGGACAAGCGGGGGCCGCTCGGCGCGGGCGAATGGGAACGGGTACGTATGCATCCGTACCTGACCGAGCGAATGCTCCGGCAGTCACTCGCCCTGGCCCCGCTCGGTTCGATCGCCGCGCAGCTCCGGGAGCGGCTCGAGGGCTCCGGTTATCCACGCGGTTTGTCCGGCCCGGCGATCTCCCGGCCTGCGCGCATCCTGGCAGCGGCGGACGTCTATCAGGCCATGCGCGAGCCGCGCCCGTATCGTGAAGCGCTGTCCGCGGATCCCGCCTCCGACGAGCTGCGCGGTGAGGTCAAGGCCGGGCGTCTCGACGACGAGGCGGTTCGAGCCGTCCTCGCCGCGGCCGGCCATCGCGTTCCCCGCCGCCGGGAGGGACCGGCCGGCCTCACCGAGCGAGAGGTCGAGATCCTGCGGCTGGCCGCCCGCGGTCTGACGAACAAGGACATCGCCGCGATGCTCGTGATCTCGCCCAAGACGGTGGCCAACCACATCGAGCACATCTACGCGAAGATCGGCGTGTCGACCCGGGCCATGGCGGGGTTCTTCGCCATGACGCACGGGCTCCTCCCGGAGGAGGAGCCCGTGTGGGTGCCGCGCTCCTGACCGACCCGCGGACGATTCGCCTCAGCCGCCGTACAGCTCCTGGGCCCGGCGGCCCATGTGCGCCTCGACCTCGGCCATGATCTCGGCCGGGCTGAAGACGACGAACTCGCTCCCGGCGTCGGCGCCCGCGGTGTGACCGGGCGGCACGTAGTACGCCTCTCCCTCGCCGAACGACTCATCGTGGTCGGCGAACCGCCACCACGTGCGACCCTTGAACACGTACCCCCAGTGCGGCGACGGACAGACGTCCCCGGGAAGCCCCTTCAACAGCTCGGTGAGGTCGGTATCGGTCCCCACCTTGACGAAGCTCGTGACGTACCCGTCGAGGTCGGCCCGCCATTCGACTCCGGGGTCTCCCCAGTCGGTGCGGGTCCCGGTGTCCTTCGACATGCTCGGCATCCTGTGCCTCCTTCCGATTGGCGATGGTGGAAGGCTAGGTGGCACATGGGCGCCGGATCATGGGGCGTTTCCCCCATCTTTGTGGTCGCGCGCGAGATCGTCCGCCTCGAGGTCCATGAGGAGGGCCTATCGCTCTTACCCCGCGGTGGTGCAAACTGGCGCGACGGTGAGCCAGACCATCGACCCTCGCCTCGGTTCCAACGTGGGTGGCTACCGCATCGAGTCGCTGATCGGGCGGGGCGGGATGAGCGTCGTGTACCTGGCGGAGGATCTTCACCTCGGCCGAAAGGTGGCCCTGAAGCTCCTTGCCCCGGAGCTGGCCCAGGACGAGAAGTTCCGGGAGCGCTTCGTGCGCGAGTCCCGGCTGGCCGCCTCGTTGGAGCATCCCAACATCGTCACGGTGTTCGAAGCGCGCGAGACCGACGGGCTGCTGTACATCGCGATGCGATACGTGGCGGGCACGGACCTCAAGACCTTGATCGGCCGCGAGGCTCCCCTGGACCAAGAGCGGACCATCTCCATCCTCTCTCAGGTCGCTGCCGCGTTGGACACTGCCCATGCGGAAGGCTTGATCCACCGGGACGTCAAACCCGGGAACATCCTGATCACGCCCCGATCCGCGTCGGCTCCGACCGATCGCGTATACCTCTCGGACTTTGGCCTGACGAAGCGAGCCACCTCCGACTCGGGGATCACCGCTACCGGCCAGTTCGTGGGTACGCTGGACTACGCCGCCCCCGAGCAGTTCGAGGGCAAGCCCGTCGACGGCCGAGCAGACGGCTACTCGCTGGGATGCGTGCTGTACGAGTGCCTGACCGGTGAGGTCCCATACGCCCGAGAGAATCAAGCGGCCCTGGTCTACGCGCACCTGCAAGCCCCTGTCCCGAAGGTCACCGCCAAGCGCCCCGAACTCCCCTTCGCGATCGATCTCGTCGTGGCCCGGGCGATGGCCAAGCGCGCCGAGGACCGGTACCAGAGCGCCGGGGAGCTGGCCTCGGCCGCCGCGGCCGCCCTGGGAGTACAACCCGTCACAGCGACCACGCCGACCGGACCCGTTGCTGGACTCCCGCGCGGTCGGCGTCGTGGACTCCTGATGGGCGTGGGCGCAGCCGTCGTGGCTGGGGTGGTGGTCGTGGTCGTGTTGCTGAACGGCGGCGGCGGTTCGACGCCTGCCGCCGGACCGACCACGGGCGCTGCGCCCGCCTCACTCGTCGACTACGTCGTCCGAGTGGATACGTCCACCGGCCGCGTGGGTGAACCGATCCGAGTGGGCAAGGATCCCGTCTCCGTCGCGATCTCGGAGGGCTCCGCTTGGGTGGCCAACAATGGCGAGAACACCGTGTCTCGCCTCGATCCCGTCACCGGCAAGGTCACCGCCACGATCGAGGTGGGCGGCGGGCCGTTCGTCGTCGTGGCGGGCGGGGGGGCGGTTTGGGTGGGCAGTCACCGGAAGACCACGATCTCCAGGATCGAGCCGGCCACCAATGAGGTCACCGATGTCGACGTCGGCGTCGCCCCGGAGTCCATGGCGGTCGGCGAGGGGGCTGTGTGGATTGCCTACGACCGAGGATTCGCCGTCGACGGGGTCGTGATCCAGAAGTTCGATGCCGCCACGGGTCGTTTCGTCGCAGAGGTGGTGGTCCCCGGTGAGGACATTCGGGGATTCGGCGGGACCCTCCCATGGGCGATGGTGGAGCTCGGGGATTCACTTTGGGCCGGTGGCTTCTCAGGGAGGCTCTTCCGGATCGACGGGCAGTCATTGCAGATCGTGGATCAGATCGCCCTCAGCGGCGCGCCGATCGTCTCAATCTGGGCGCAGGGCGATTCGGTGTGGGTGGGGGCGAACGGGACCCCGGGCACGGTCTTCCGGGTCGACCCCGGATCGAACGAGGTGGCCAGCACCATTCCCGCGGGGGGTGGAAAGGTCGGCCCCGTCAACCAGCCGATGTCTGGTGCCGCTGATGACCGAGACGTGTGGGTGACCGACACGGTCAATGGGACCGTGAGTCGGATCGTCGTCTTGAGCGGCCAGGCTGCCGCACCGATACAGGTCGGCAAGGTCCCCACCGGGCTGGCCCTCGGTCTCGGCTCGGTGTGGGTCACAGTAAACGGCTAGACCTCGCCTTCACCCGGGAGAGCACATCCCGGTCGCATCTGATCTTCATTCCGTGCCTCTGTCTCAGATTTGGGCCGGAAGGGGAACGGCGATAGCTTCGATCCACGTATCTCGACAGAGGGTGATCGTGTTGATGACATCTACGTGAAGTCGCTCTGAGGATGTGGGGATTGGCCAGGTCCCAGCCTCGACACGCTCGGTGACCGTGCAGAAGGCGCTAGTCGAGCGAGCAACGGTCAGCCGAGGAGTTCGTCGAACACCCGCATCGCATCCCGGCTCCGCTCGGCCAGGGACTCGGCGAGGTGACGGTGCAGGGTCACCGCCAGCTCGGGCTCATCTCGCTCCATTCGTTCCATTGAGGCCCTGCTGAGCCGGAGGACCTCGCATTCGGTTTCGGCGATCACGTCGGCCGTCCGTTGGCCCCCCAGATACCAGGCGATCTCTCCGACCGTGACCCCCGAGCTCGCCGAGCTGAGGCGCATTCGGGTCCCTTCAGGAGTGGTGGTTTCGACCTCGAGACGCCCGGACTCCAGCACGAAGAGGTCGTCGGCCGGTGCGCCCTGTTGGATCAGCACGGTCCCCTGGGGAACCGTCTCGTGCTGGAAGTACTCCCGCAGCCCGTCCGGGAAACCGGCCAGCGGGTCGCCGGCTCCAACCGGAGAGGCGAAACGACGGAGGTCGGCAAGCAGGCCGTCCTCGCAGTGCTCGAGCGCCCGATCGAGGTCCGGTTCGAATCGAACCAAGCCTTCGGTGGGGACGATGCCGCCGCCCGCAAGCTTTGCCCGGATCGCCTCGGGTGCGTCCGAGAAGACGAGCTCGAATCCTGTGGCATCCGCCAGCTGGGCCACCTTTTGAAAGGCCAGCAAGGCAGAGGAGTCCATCCCGGTCGCCCGTCGGAGGTCGACCAGGAGTGACCGAAGCGGTCCGGCTCTGACGCGAGCGCGGATCCGTTCGACCAGACCGCTGGCCACGCCGAAGAACACGAACCCGTTCACGCGGAGGACCATGACCCGGTCGGCCAGCTGCCGGAGCGCGAGGCGGTCGGCTGCCGGGCGTTCGACATTGCTGCGATACGTCGTGCCGAACTCGACCTCGCGAACCAGCTCGATGCGGCTGTAGTTGAAGGCGAACAGGACGACCGAGGCGACGAGCCCAACCATGATTCCGGCCAGGTACCCGCGAGCAGCGATGGTCCCGAATATGGCCAGGACGATGGCGTATTCGCCCGCTGTCAGGTCGCGCCATGCGTCCACGAGCCACTCGGCAATGAACGCCAGGCCGACGTAGATCAGGACCCCTCCGACCACGAACCGTGGGATCAGCTCGATGAGCCGCCCCCCGAACAGGGTGGCCGCGGCCGGAACGAGCGCCGCCACCAGGCCGACCTCTCGAGCGCCTGGTCTCATCCCTCGGGCAACGGAGGTCAGCGCCGGAGCGTGAGACGAGGGGATCCCGCCGAACAGCCCTGCCACCAGGCTCGTTACCCCCGCGGCTCGGAGCTCCCGGTCGGTATCGAGATCTCTCTCTGACATCAGCTCGACCCTGCCGACGTTCGAAAAACACGCGATCACGGCGACCACCACGGCAGTGGCGATGGCGCCGGACTGATGCAGGATCGCCCACCAATCAGCCCCGGCCATGGCGCGGTAGGTCCAGGGCTCCAGCAGGCGGTCCGTCGCGAACGGCCCGAGCATCCACCCGCCGTTCCAGGCGTCGTCGACCGTCAACCCGCTGATCAACAGCCCGATGCCGAACAGCACGAACGCGATCGCCACCGCAATGGGCATGACCATCGGTCGCTTCCACACCCTCGTAGCCACGAGGATGAGGACGCCGAAGACAAGGGCCGGGAGCCATCGAGCCAGCTGAAAGGACTTACCGAACAGGTTCATCGTCCGGAGGTAGAGCTCGGTGCCGGCGGCGACGCCCACGCCACCTTTCAGGAGCAGCCACCCCGTTCCGGCCAGGAACCCTCCGACCACGGGGTACGGGATCAGGCGGATCAGGTGCCCCAGACGGAACGCCCCGAGCAGCAGGAAGACGAGACCGGTCGCCATGGTGACCACCAGCGTGGCGGCCACCGCAGTCAGGAAGGCCCGGTTGGGGCCGCCGAATGCAGTCACAGCCACCTTCATCGTGACGAGGACGAGAACGGCGGCGGCGGCCTCCTGGACGCCGCCGACCACGCCACGGCGCCCCGCACTCCACGCGAGGCCAGCCAGCGCGATGGCCGCCCCCGCCAGATACAGCCCGATCGCCTCCTTTTGGAACTCGTCGAGGTACCCGTTGAACACGAACGTGGCGAACGCGACCGCCAGAACCACCTCGACCAGGCCGATGAGCACGCCGGCCCCGAGCACCGGCCAAACGCGGCCCGACCGTAGCCTCTCGAACACGGTTCGCCCCTTCCTCAGTCCATCAATTCCTCGAACACCCGCAAGGAATCGGTGACCCGCGCGGCAAGCGTCACGGCGACCCGGCGGTGCAACGCCGCAGCCAGCCTCGGGTCCTCGGCCTCCATCCGTACCAGCGCGGCGCGACTGAGCCGGAGGACCACGCACGGCGTCTCGGCGACGACATCGGCCGTGCGGGGACCTCCCAGGTACATGGCGATCTCCCCGACGATCACGCCCGAACGCACCGACCCGAGCCGCATACGAGTCCCCTCGGGGGTGGTCGTCTCGATCTTCAAGCGGCCGGATTCCAGCACGAACAGGTCGTCGGACGGCTCAGCCTGCCGGAGCAGCACGGTGCCTTCGGGTATGGACTGGCGCTCGAGATACGCGCCCAGCCTCTCCGGGAGGCCCGAGAGAGGATCACCGGCCCCGTCCGGGGAGGGTGGGGGGACCGTTTCCTGGAGGAGGACGTCCTCGACCCGCTGCAGGCCACGATCCAGGTCCGGCTCGAAGGAGACCACACCTTCGGATGGCAGCACACCGCCCTGACGCAGCTTCGCCCGCACGGCCTCGGACGCACCCGAGAACACGAGTTCGATGCCATGCGCCTTGGCGAGCAACGCCACCTTCCGAAGCGCCATCACGGCCGATGTGTCGATCCCCGTCACCCGTTGCAGGTCGATCAGGAGGAATCGTGGCGGTACCGCTTCCACCCGCTGGCGGGTCCGCTCGACCAGGCCGCTCGCCACGCCGAAGAACGCGAAGCCGTTGACCCGGAGAATCAGGACCCGGTCGGCAAGCTCCGGCAAGGCTCGACGTTCCGCCTGAGGGCGGTCGACGTTGCTTCGATACGTCGTGCCGAACTCGACCTGATGAACCAGGCGGGCCCCGCCGTAGTTGAAGGCGAACAGGACGACCGAGGCGATGATCCCGACCACCACCCCCGTCAGGTAATCCCGGAACGCGATGGTGCCGAAGATGACGAGGACGACCGCGTATTCGGCGATCGGTAAGTTTCGCCGCTGGTCGACCAGCCATTCGACGACGAACGACAATCCAACGAACACCAGCGTGCCGGCCACCAGAAACCGCGGGATCAGCTGGACGAGGCTTCCGCCGAACAGGACGGCGGCGAGCGGGACCAGCGCGGCGACCAGGCCTGCCTCGCGAGCTCCTACGCCCATCTGCCGGGCGAGGGAGGTCAGGCTCACCGCGTGATAGCCCGGAATCCCGCCGAAGGGACCGGAGATCACGTTTGCCAGACCGGCGTCGCGAAGCTCTTGGTTGGTGTCGAGGTCGGCGCGCATCATGACCTCGAGTCCGGTCACATTGATCAGGCAAGCGATCACCGCTACGAAGACTGCGGTGGCGATGTTGGCGGTCTGGCCTGCGACCATCCCCCAATCAGCGCTCGACAGCGCGCGAAGGGTCCAGGGCTCCAGCAGGCGATTCGACTCGAAGGGTCCGATCAGCCACAGCCCGGCCCGCGCGTCCTGGATCGATGAGTGGCTCACCAGCATGCCAAGCACGCAGAGCAGCAGGGCGATGCCCAGCGCCGGGATCACGATCGGTCTTTTGAAGATCCTGGTCGCCAGGAGGAGGAGCACGCCGAAGACCAGGGCTGGGAGCCACCGAGGCAGCAGGAAGTTACCCGACAGCCGGCCAAGGTTTCGAATGGTCACCTGGGTTCCGGCCGCAACGCCGACTCCGCCCTTCAGGAGCAGCCATCCCGTGCCCGCCAGGAATCCGCCCAGCACCGGGTAGGGGAGGAACCGCACCAGGTTTGCCAGCTTGAAGGTTCCCAGGGCGAGGAAGGTGATCCCGCAGAGCATCGTAACCACGAGGATTGCGGCGACCGCCGTGAGGAAGGCTTCTCGAGGTGTTCCCTTCGCCACCGCTCCGGGAACCTGCAAGGGGTTGGCGAAGGTGGCGACCGCGATCTTGTAGGAGATGAGCGCGAGAACCGCGGCAGCCGCATCCTGGATGCTTCCGACCACCCCTCGCTTTCCGGCCCTCCAGGCGATGACTCCCATGGTGATCGCGGCGCCCAGCAGGCAAAGCCCGATCCCGTTCGGCCAGAACAGCACTAGGTACCCGCCGAACACCAGCGTGGCAAAGGCAACGGCGAGGATGACCTCGACGAGGCCGATGACCAGGCCGGCGCTTACCACGGTAACCGCCCGCCCGAGCCGTCGCTGGTCGGACACCGCCCCCTCCTGTGTTCTCGGTCGAGCACACTAGTCCAGCTGCGAGCCCACCTGCACCCCTCGAAGGGAATCGACGCCCTGCCATGCGTCTGCCTCGACCAGAACAGACCCCTTCGGTTGTCAACGCGGACGGTGCAGCAATCGATGCGGATGGGGCCGTGGCGGTCGCGTGTCAGCGGGTCAGTGTCGGTGAACTGGCAGCTTCCTACACTGAGACGATGGAGCGTCATACGCACGCGGATCTCGAGCCGCGCTGGCATGAGATGGATCACAACGGCGTGCGCCTCGCGTGCGCGGACTTCGGCGGCACCGGGTCCCCAGTGATGCTTCTTCACGGGCTCGCGGGCCATGCGACTGAATGGGCTCAGACGGCTGCTTGGCTGACGGCTCGGCACCGAGTGTTGGCACCTGACCTCCGCGGCCATGGTCGAAGTGAGCGCCGCCCGTCGGATGTGTCGCGCGGCGCCGCTGTCGACGACGTTGCTGCTTGGATCGGGCACTTCAAGACGCGCCCCGTCGCTCTCGTCGGTCAGTCGCTCGGAGGGCACACGGCGTTTCTCGTGGCGGCCGGTCGTCCCGATCTCGTCGACGAGCTCGTCGTGGTTGAAGCCGAGCCGGGGCCTTCTTCAGAGAGTCGAGGCCTCGCCAGCGAAGGCGACGTGGTTGAGAGAGTGAGACAGTGGCTCGCGAGTTGGCCTGTGCCGTTCGCATCGCGCGAAGCCGCCGTCGCGTTCTTTGGTCGCAACGAGAATTGGGCTCACGCGTGGGCGGACGGCTTGGAGACCAGAGCCGACGGTCTGTACCCGAGCTTCGAGATCGACGTGATGACGGAGATGCTCAGGGCCGCAGGCGGTTCGTACTGGGATGAATGGCGGAGGATCGCGTGTCCGGTCCTGCTCGTCGTCGCCCAGGACCGTGAGAACCCGGCGTTGGCGCACCGAATGCTCAGCGAGCAACCGCAGGCGGCGCTCGTCGAGATCCCCCAGGCAGGGCACGATCTCCACCTCGACAATCCACATGCTTGGCGGGAGGCTCTCGAGGCCTTTCTCTGATCGACAACCCACGGGGCGCGCGAGGGATCAGGGACAGGGCCCGTCCGCGCGCTCGATCAGCGGTCTGCTCACCCCCTGTGGCTGCCAGTAGCCAACCGCCCAGATGTCGCTCGACGAGGTCGCCACTCCTCCGAAGAACCCCGACGCCCCTGCCGGCCACAGGCCGCTGATGGCCCACGCCGTCCCGTCCCAGTGCTCCGCGACCGGATGGCGTTCCGGGAAGGTGCCGCCGAACGCCCAAACATCGTCGGTGGCAACCGCCGAAAGGTCGTTGATCCCAACCGTCAGGTTCGGCGGTGTGGGCATGGGAGTGACCGACCATGACCCGCCGTCCCAGCGCAGAGCCGCAGGGCTTCCCTGGGGTGTGAGCCACGGCGCGACCCACACGTCGGAGGACGAGGTGGTCGTCACGTCGTAAGGGATGACCGTCTCGGGAGGGACCGGGATCCCGACGGTCCTCCAAGCGGTCCCGTCCCAGTGAATCACCAAGGGCGTATCCCCGCTGTCGGTGTACCCGACCGCCCAGACGTCATCGGAGGACGTCCCCGAGATGGCGTGGTACACGCCGGTGGGGACCGGCACGGGCTGCCAGTCGGCGCCGTCCCAGTGCAGCGCCACGGAATGTGGACCCCGGAACGTCCCACCAATGGCCCAAACGTCATCGGGTGCGATGGCGTCGACCGCGTTCAGATAACTACGGACGCGGTCTGGGATCTGGACCTCGCTCCACCTCGCCCCGTCCCAGTGCTCGATCAACGGGACATCCTTCGGATACCCCCAGCCGACCGCCCAGGCATCCGTCCGGGTGACCGCATCGATCGCCTCGAGGCTCGCCCCGAGGTGCGTCTGCCGCACGATCTTCCACTCGTGGCCGTCCCAGTGCTCGATCAACGGAGGCACACCCGTATTGAAGCCGTTGCCGACCGCCCACACGTCCGACGAGGACGTCCCGTCGACGTCGTCGAGCTGCGCGTCGACCTTGGGCGACGGAGAGTAGGTCCAGACTTCGCACGGGGTGGGGGCACCTGCCATCGCGGTACTCCCCATCGCTGGGGCTGTTCCCATGACTGCCAACATCGCGAGCACCAGAGGGATCCGGGTCCGAGGCCAACGCTTCATCGAGACCACCTCCAGCACAGCACGACAGGTTTCGTGCCCCCGGCAGGAATCGAACCTGCGACACACGGTTTAGGAAACCGTTGCTCTATCCACTGAGCTACGAGGGCTCACGGAGCAGTGTAGATCGCACACCATGGTGGGTCCCTTTGGGCGAGGCTCCGTGACGCCGGAGGCGGGCTGAAGAAATGCGCCCGCTGCCTCAGAATGGCCGCCGCACGCCGGTCGGAGCGAGGGGAGGGCCCATGCTTGGGAAGAAGGAGATCGGATCGAGGCGAGTCCGAGATGCCGCGCTGCTGGTGGTGGCGGCCACCATCGCCGCCACGCTGGCGGCCCTCCCGGCCCAGGCCGCCGCGCGAGGTGACCCGAACGAGCGAACGCCGGCCGATCCGATCTACACGGTCGACCTCGCCAGCGACGCGAACGGCTTCACCTGGACCGGGACCGAATCGATCACCTTCACCAACGTCGCCGACATCTCGCTGGACGAGATCTGGCTTCGCCTCTGGGACAACTACGCGTCCTGCGGAGGCTCGCAAGCGATCCAGGTGACCAACGTGCAGGGTGGGACGCCGGGGCCTCTCCAGGTCGGGTGCACTGCTCTTCCCATCACGCTCCCGGCCCCGATCGGCCAGGGCCAGCAAGCTTCGATTTCCTTCGACCTGGCGATCGTGGTCCCGAACACGAACTGGCGCTTCGGCAGGATCGGGAAGATGGCGCTCTTGGGCAACGCGATCCCCGTTCTCGCCATCCACGACGGCCTGGGATGGCACCTCCCGCCCTACACCTCCAACGGAGAGAGCTTCTACTCACAGGTCGGCGACTTCACCGTAACGCTGACCGCTCCCCCCGAACTCCGGATCGCCGCGACCGGCGTCGCCCTGAGCACGTCGCCGCGCCATCACAGGCCGAATGGTCAGGTCACCACGACGTTCGACGCCCCGCAGGTGCGGGATTTCGCGTGGGCGTCGGCGCCGTTCAGGGAGAGCCAGCGAATCACGAGCACCGGGGTGCTGGTGAGGGTGTGGTGGCCCTCGGACATCACCAACGAAGAGGCGCACGACCTGCAGGTCTCATCCGTCCACGCGCTGGAGGGCCACACGGCCGCGTACGGTCCGTACCCCTACCCGGAGCTCGATGTCGTGTTGGGGAACTTCTCGGGGTTCGGGTGATGGAGTACCCGCAGCTGATCATGGAGGTCCCGAGCGACTTCGTCACGATCCACGAGATCGCTCACCAGTGGTGGTTCGGCATGGTCGGGGACGAGGAATACCTGTCCCCGTGGCTGGACGAGTCGTTCGCCTCCTACGCCACCGACGTGTACCTGGGAGACCATGGCAGCTACTGTCCTGGCCTCCACTTCCCCTCCCGTCAGTCCGCCATCACGAACTCGATGGCGTATTGGGACCGGCACGTCGGCGACTACGGGCTGGTGGTGTACACGCTCGGTCCCTGCGCCCTGCACGCCATGGCCAGGTTGTTCGGCCAGGACGTCATGGCGACCTTCCTGCATGACTACGCCGTCGAGCATTCCCTCGGCTGGTCGACCACCGCGGACTTCAAGGCGGAGGCGCAAGCGGTGGCGAACGGCCTTCCTGAGCCGATCGATCTCACCAGCTTCTGGAAGCGGTGGCGGATCAGGGGTTGATCGAGCAGACCTCGCGAAGCTCGGCCGGTGGGGTCAGCTAGCCCGAGCCCGCGATGGCGTCGTCGTCGGGCACTCGACGGGCCGGCTCATCGGCTGGAGGATCGGCCAGCCACGAGTACGGTTCCTCGGTGCCCGCAGCTCGACCCTCCCGACGCTGCTTGCGGGCAAGGCGGCGGTCCTCGCGTTCGGCGGCCTTCTTGGCCTTCGCCCCTTCCCGCTGGCGCTTCCCATAGCTCTCCGGCATGCATTCACTCTACGTGTTGTGGGGGGAAAGCGGCCGGAAGCGTCACCGACCAGGGCGGATGTCGGCCGGCGAGCTCTTCCACGAACGGACCTCGGCCATGATTTCTTCACACAGCTCGGTGGCATCGCCGGGGTCGATCCGGGCACTGAGCCAGATCCCGAACGTCGCCGCGGCCAGCAGCCTGGCCCGGCGTGAGATCTCGTCGGTCCGGCCCTGGCCACCGTCACCACGCAGGGCATGGGCGAATGCCATCCGCAGGCGGTCGCGGTACCAGATTCCCCGTTCCGTCCCCTCTCCCTCGCGCCCGGCCGACTCCGCGATGGAGTTCACCAGCAGGCATCCCCGTGATCCGGAGCTAGGACCCTCCTGGATCGACCTCTTCAACGCGGAGAAGAACGCGAGGATCGCATCGAGCCCGGCGCGCGGGGTTTCGATGATGCCGAGGAGCGGGTCGATGAAGCAGCGCACGTAGTGGTCGAGCGCGGCCGAGTACAGCCCCCCCTTGTCGCCGTACGCGTGATACAGGCTCGATCGATTGACCCCGGCGCGGGCCTCGATGTCGCCGATCGTGGCGCCCTCGTAGCCACGGTCCCAGAACACGTCCTTGACCGCGTCCATCACATCTTCCCGACCATGTGCCGGTGGCCGTGGCATCCGTCCCTCCCGTCAAACGTTTGACGCTCGGTACCGGCTGGGACACAATCGCGCCGTTGTGAACTGTTCGTTGCAATACGTATCGCGGGCGGATGGACGTGTCGAGTCGCCGATTCGCCCCACCTCACTCGGGGGGCCGAACGTCGCGCGGGTCATAAGCGTCGGTTCTTGCATGAGAAGCGATGCCTATGGTCCCACATTGCGCCAACCAGGGTCTTGAACTCGATCGAGCTGCGACAGCTACGCTACTTCGTGGCCGTCGCTGAGGAGCGGCACTTCGGCAGGGCGGCGGATCGACTCCGGATCGCGCAGCCCGGGTTGTCCCAACAGATCAAACTCCTGGAACGCCTGGTGGGGGTCCCGCTGTTCATCCGAGGCACGCGGGGAGTGGAGCTGACGGAGGCCGGCGAGGCGTTCCTCCAACATGCCCGGTTGGCCCTGGAGCTGGCCGACCGCGCGGTGGAGAGTGCTCGGCTGGCTCCCGAAGGCCAGCGAGGGGTGCTGAAGTTCGGGACCCTGTCCCGAGAGATCCCGGTGCCAATGCGGGATCTGCTACGGGCCTTCGAGGAGAGGAACCCCCACGTCAAGCTGGAGGTCACCCCCGGGTACATCCAGCACCACGTCGAAGCGCTCATGCGGCATGCGCTCGACGTGGCCTTCGTGTACTCCCCCTTCGATCGACCCACACCGATGCGCTACGAGCGCATGGGAAGCGTCGACCTCTTGGCGGCGGTGCCGGAGGGGCATCGCTTCGCGTCCATGCCCGCGATACCCGTGGCCGAGCTGATCGGCGAGCCCTTCCTCGACTGGCCGAGGAACGCGAACCGCGCGCTCTACGACCATCTCCACATGGTCCTGTTCGGCGGGAACGAGCACCCCCGGAAGGTCGAGGTGCTCGACATCAACGAGCACAGCTACCTGCTGCTGGTCGCGGCCGGCGAGGGCATCACGGTCGCCGATTTCACTCACCTGGCGGACCTGCCCATCCCAGGCGTGGTGTTTCGGCCCTTCATCGAGGCGCCGACCATCGAGTACGGACTGGCGTGGATGGACGCCAGCGCCTCCCCGTGGGCCAGCGCGTTCGTCGACCTTGCCAGGGAGCTGGCCCAGGACTGAATGCGATCAGCGCGGCTGCAGGTACCGGTTCAGCCAGTCGAGGACCACCTCGAACCGCATGACGCGGTGGATGGGGCTTCCCGACCGGGACAGCTCGTGGCCCTCCTCCGGGAACCGGACGAATTCGACCTCCTTCCTCATCGATCGCAGCCTGACGAACAGGTCCTCGGCCTGGCCGACCGGGCACCGGAAGTCCCTATCCGAGTGGAGGATGAGCAGTGGCGTGGTGATGTCCTTGGCATAGGTGGCCGGCGACATCCGCAGCATCGCCTCCGGCTCCTCCCAGTAGTGGCAGCCGGTCACGGACTTCCACCAGAGTCCGATGTCGCTGGCACCGCCCTCGGATCGGACGTCGTTGACGGCCCGCTCGGAGATGGCGCACACGAAGCGATCGGTGTGTCCGACGATCCAGGACGTCATGTAGCCGCCATAAGAGCCGCCCATGACGCCGAGCCGGTCCTGGTCGATGAAGTCGAAGCGCTTGATCGCTTCGTCCACCACGGCCATGACGTCCTCGTAGTCCACGGTCCCCCATCCTGGACCCGTCTCGACGGGACCCCGGATGGCCCGGCCCCATGCTTCGGTGTAACCGGAGGACCCACGCGGATTCGAATAGACCACCACGTAACCGGCACCGGAGTACACCTGGAACTCGTCGAAGAACTTGTTTCCATATTGGGTGAAGGGCCCACCGTGGATGTTCAGCACCATCGGGTATTTCTGGCCCTCCTCGAAGCCCGCCGGCTTCATGACCCATGCCTCGACCTCGGTCCCGTCGGACGAGATCGCCGTGAACCGCTCCGGCGCCGCGAGGTCACGGCCGGCCGCGAAGGCCTCACCCACGGTGGTCAGCTGCCGCTCCCCGGCGAAGACCTCGGACAGCGTGGTCGGCGTGGTGGCGCCGTGGACCATGGTGCCGTTCACGGCGTCGAAGCCGGTGATGATCCGCTCTCCGCCGATGACCAGCTCGGGGCGGCCCGACCCGTCCGCGGCCACGCGGTAGAGATGCGTGTTGCCGTGGTCCTCGATGCCGAACAGCAACGACGCGCCGTCCCACAGCGGCTCGCGCAACTCGGGGTAGGGATTGCAGTTGCGGTCGAGCGAAGCCGTCAGAACCCTGCGCTCCCCGCCCCCGGCCGGCGCCACGGCGATCTGTGCGTGCCGCGGGTCGTCCCACTTCCCCGGCCAGTAGACATGAGCGATGAGCGACCCGTCCGGCGACCACGAGGGTGAGTCCGTCGCCCCGTCGGTCGCGGTGACCCGGGTGATCTCGCCGCCGTCGGGACGGACCACGTACACGTCGCTCACGGGTTCGATGTCCCAGTCGTCGTGGCGAGCCGAGACGAACGCGATCGTGGAGCCGTCGGGCGACCATGCGGGCTTCGTGTCATCCCACTCGCCGTCCGTGATCTGGGTCGGCTCGGAGGAGCCGTCGGCCGGCACGACGAACAGGTGGTGGGGCCGGTCGAGGGTCCACCCCTCGTTGTCGAGCTTGAAGATGGCCTTCGTGATCCGGCGGGGGGCGCGCTTCTTGTCCTCCTTCTCCTCGTACGCGGGGTCGGGGACTCGCGACGCGAAGGCGATCCGC
This sequence comes from Actinomycetota bacterium, assembly GCA_044870295.1. GTDB lineage: Bacteria > Actinomycetota > UBA4738 > UBA4738 > UBA4738 > AC-52. Next base: position 16,455 of record JBIOYQ010000165.1, on the reverse strand, counting down.
GATCCGTCCGGGGACCAGACGGGCTGCTTCGCGTCCTCCTTCAGGTTGCTGAGGCGACGGGCCTCGCCGCCGCCGCCCACGGGGATGACGTAGAGCTGCATGGTGTCGCCGTCGCGCTTCGAGGTGAAGGCCAGGCTCTTCCCGTCGGGTGACCATCGCGGGTCGGCGTCGCGCCGGGGCCCGAACGTCAGCTGCCGGGGAGCAGCCGAGCCATCGACCGGCACGACCCAGATGTTGCTTCGATACTCATTGGCGTCCTTGTCGATGCGGACGGAGACGAACGCCACGGTTCGCCCATCCGGCGACAGGCGTGGATCTCCGGCCCCTGCCAGTTCATAGACGTCCTCGGGCACCATGCCGGGCATCGTTCTCCTCCTTCTCGCGCCATTCGAATGGGAAACGTCCGCGGGCCTGAAGGCGCCATCCTCGCACGCGGAACGTCGGACCGCGACTCGGTTGCTCCGGTGGCACAGCCGATCGAAGCGGCGCACGTCGGGGCTACAATGCGGCCGTCCCCTTCGCTGGGAGGTGCGCATGTACTGCCCACGCTGCGGTCTCGGCCAGCCTTCGGAGCACCAGTTCTGCATCGCGTGCGGTTCGCGCCTGCCGGCCGAGCTCCTTCCCCGAGACGCCCCCAAGGTCACCAGATGGTTCCGGTCGCTCCCGGTGCATCCCGAGGACCGACCGGGGACGATGCTCCGCGTCAGCCGCTACCTGAAGGAGTTCGACATCATGACCGAGGACGGGTGGGTGCGGGTGCCCGCCCACCACGTCCGGCTCTCCATCTGGTCCGGCGACCGCGCTCTGTTCGCGGTGTCGATCCCAGACGACGAGGCGGAGTCCCTGGCGACGTTCCTGGCCGCCGAGGTCGGGGACGGCGAGATCGGGGACGGCGAGGATCGGAACGCCCCGACCACGTCTCCGGCCAGCTGATACCAGTGGCGGCCGCGCGATGAACGGCGCGGTGATCGAGGTCGAGGGCCTGCGCAAGGTCTACCGCCGGGTCCGCGGAGGACAGACGGTCGCGGTGGATCGGCTGGATCTGTCGGTGCCGCGGGGCGGCGTGTTCGGCTTCCTCGGGCCCAACGGGGCGGGCAAGACCACCACGATCCGGTGCCTCCTCGGGCTGGTCCGGCCGTCCAGCGGGCGGTGCAAGCTCTTCGAGGCCGACGCCCGGATCGCGCTGTCCTCGGTCATCGGCCGGGTCGGATCGATCGTCGAAACGCCGGCGATGTATCCACGCTTCTCGGGACGCCTCAACCTCGAGCTGCTGGGACGGCTCCAGGGGATCGGCGGGCAGCGCGTCGAGGCCGTGCTGGAACAGGTCGGCCTGTCCGACCGAGCCAAGGACCAGGTTCGGACGTACTCGCTGGGCATGAGGCAGAGGTTGGGGATCGCCGCGGCGCTCCTCAAGGACCCGGAGCTGCTGATCCTGGACGAACCGGCCAATGGCCTCGACCCCGCCGGCATCAAAGAGGTGCGCGAACTCGTGCGAAGGCTGGGAGGCGAAGGGCGGACCGTCTTCGTGTCGAGCCATCAGCTGGCCGAGGTGCAACAGATGTGCGACCGGGTGGCCATCCTCTCGCGCGGCAGGAGCGTGGCCGAGGGACCCGTTGCGGAGGTCCTGAGCCGGGGACGAGAGGAGGCGCTGATCGTGAAGCTCGACGACCTGCGGGCCGGGGCGAGCGCGCTCCGATCGGCGGGGATCGATGCCAAGATCGAAGGAGACCACGTCCGGGCGCGCCTTCCCGCGACGCAGGCGTCGAGGGTCACCGAGATCCTGGCCAGCCAGGGCCTGTACCTCTCCGAGCTCCGGCCCGAATCCGTCAGCCTGGAGGACGTCTTCCTCGAGCTGACGCGCGAGCCGGCGGCGATGGCGGAGGAACCCACGGGATGATCACCCTGCTGGGGATCGAGACGCGACGCCTCTTGGCGCGTCGAGTGGTCAGGTTCGCCGGCGTCCTGGCCCTGCTCGGCATGGCAATCGCCGGCATCGTCCTGTTCTTCCGATCGCACCGTGCCGCCGGTGCGCCGATCCCGGACCCGGCATTCCATCTGACGCAGTACCGGCTGGTGGCCGAGGGCCTGTCCGGGCTCTTCATCTTTCTGCTGGTGATGCTGGGCGCGACCTCGGCGGGCGCCGAGTGGCACGCCGGAACGGTGGCGACCCAGCTCACGTGGGAGCCTCGCCGGATCCGACTCCTCGTCGCGAAGACGATCGTGGCCGCGGCCTTCGGCTTCCTCGCCCTGCTCCTCGCGGAAGCGGTCCTGCTCGGGGCGCTCGCCCCGGCGGCCATCTTCCGGGGAACGACCCGGGGCGTCGACGCCGCCTGGTTCCGAGGGACCGCGGTGATCCTGCTGCGAGCGGCGGTGGTGGCGGCCCTGGGCGCGGCCATCGGCCACTCCCTGGCGTGGCTGGCGCGCAACACCGCGGTCGCCGTCGGCGTCGTTCTGGGCTACGTGGCCGTGGTCGAGCCGTTGCTCCAGGCGGTCCGTCCGACGTGGCAGCTCTGGTTCCCGGTTGGCAACGCGGTGCGGTTCATCAGCGCCAACCCGGAAAACGTGATCGGCCCCACCCGGTCCACCGGCGGCGCCGGGGCCCTGCTGGTCGCCTACGGCATCGCGCTGGGCCTGGTGTCCCTGGTGGTGTTCCGTCGCAGAGACGTCACCTGACCCGGTAGGCTCACGCCATGCGGTCGAAGCGATCGGCGCGGAGGATGCTCGAGCGGCGGAGCCGTGTGTTCTGCGCCATCGAGCGGTATGTCCTGGGCGCCGGTATGACCGTCATGGCCTTCTTCATCGAGCGGCGGTTGCTCAAGGCGATCAAGAAGGGGTCGGTGGAACCCGCAGCCCGCACGGCGGGAGAGCCGGACCTGGCTCCAACCAGGCAGGGGCACCTAACGACGGCGCCGCACCAGGTCGGCGATCAGGCCGAGGGTTAGCGCGCCCCCCGCCGCCCCCAGCGTGGCCGGCACCCACGCGGCCACATGGGTCGAGCTGGCCGTGATGGCGGTCGCCACCAGCGCCCCTCCCGCGGTCAGGGCGAGCGACAGACGCCGGCCGGCCCGCCGGATGTTGTCCTCCAGGCGCTCGGTCCCACGGAAGTTCACCGTGAGCTTCGGCCCGGGCCGAGATCCGGACAGTCGCTCGATGGCCTCGATCAACCGCACGAACCGGACTCTGACCTTCTGCACCTCGTAGAACATCCGCTTCGGATCGAGCCGCTCCCGGATCTTCTCCAACAACCCCTTGGTCAGGAACTCTCCGGCCACGGAGAAGGGATCCAGCGTCGGATCCAGCTCGGCGGTGGCCAGCTGCATCTGCGCCAGGGCCTTGCCGGTCAAGGCCAGCGAGGCCGGCAGGGCGACGTCGTGGCGGATGGCGATCTCGGTGATCTCCTGGAGGATGGGGCCGAGCTGGATCTCCTTGAGCGACAGATGGCGGTACTTCGCCAGCAGGCCGCCCAGCTCCTCCTGGAACGCGGCCACGTCGATGTCGGCGCGCTGGTCCTGTCCCGCGATCATCAGGACGACATCGGAGAGAAAGGACACGTCCTCCTGCCAGAAGGACATGAGCAGGAGCATCAGGAGCTCCCGCACGTCGGCGCCCAGCTCGCCGATCATGCCGAAGTCGAGGAAGAAGATGGTGTCCTTCCACCACAGCAGGTTCCCCGGGTGCGGGTCCGCGTGGAAGAAGCCATCGGTCAGGATCTGGCGGTAGTACGACTCGAGCAGCTGGCGGGCGGCTTCCTTGCGAGCCTCTCCCTCGGGCGCCTGCCGGATCGGCACCCCCTGGATCTCCTCCATCACCAGCAAGCGAGAGGTGGAGAAGTCCCGATACACGCCGGGCACGTCCAGACGCGGGTACGGCTCCAGCACCGCGCGCATCCGCTCGATGTTGGCCAGCTCCTGCCGGAAGTCCAACTCGCGCTGAAGCGACGTCGACAGGTGCTCGAAGATGGCGTTCATGTCGACGACCACCCGGAAGGCCGGCCGGTCCGCCGTCTTCTCGGCGAACCGCTCCAGGAGCCCGAGGTCGCGCAGGATGTCCTGGCGAGCGGTGGGTCGCTGAACCTTGACCACCACTCGCTCGCCGTCGGTCAGGGTGGCCCGGTGGACCTGGGCGATCGTGCCGGCCGCCATCGGCCGAGCGTCGATGGACTCGAAGACGTCCTCCCACGGGACGCCCAGCTCCTCCTCCATGACGGTCACGACCTCTTCCTGCGTCAGGGGAGGCACATTGTCCTGCAGGGTCGAGAGCTCCTCGATGAACGTCGGTGGGACGAGATCGGGCCGGGTCGACAGGATCTGGCCCAGCTTCGCGAAAGTGGGCCCCAGTTCTTCCAACGCCGAGCGGAACCGGCGAGCTCGCGCCCGCGTGGACTCATCGTCGTCGCGCGATCGTGAGAACAACTCCTTGATCCCGAGCTTGCCGATGATGGTGCCGATCTCCGTGGCCCGGCCGAGCAGCTGGCCCTCGACCGGCATCTCCTGGGCGACGCCCCCACCCAACGGTGGCGGCGCGGACGTGCGCCGGTCGCCGTCGAGGGTCGCGGTGTTCACGATGATCACGGTGCACCGGGCGTTGTGGGACACGCGATTCGGCACGTTGCCCAGCAGGAACTCCTTGCGGCCGGCCATCCCCACGTTGCCGACGATGAGGACGTCGACTGCCTCCTCGTGGGCGGCCTGGACGATCCCCCTGGCCGGATCCTCGTCGACGACGACCTTCGATCGGCCGCGGGTGCCGGCCAGCCGCTCGGCGTACTGGGCGAGCTCCTGGGCGGCGAAGCTGACCCGGGTGGCCTCGGCGGCGCCGGCCTCGGTGCCGGGTGCCTGCTCGGGGACCATCACCTGGAGGACCATCAGCTCGGCCTGATACCGGTCGGCCATGGCCGCAGCCCAGTCGACCGCCCTGCCGGCGCTCTCCGAGCGGTCCGTGGCGACCATGATGCGTTTGACCAACCGAGCCCTCCCATCCGCGTCGTCCCGGAGAGGCTAGTACACCGCTCGCTCGATCCCCAGGGGACCAGGCCGGCGCCATCCCGCTCGGGTCCCGATCCGCTCATCCCCACCACGAAGAGGGAGAAGGGGCGAGGCCGGGTAAAGTGATGGCCGGATTCGGCCGCCTCCCGGGCCGCCCGTGATCAGTCGTAAGGACCATGCGATGACGAAGCGGAAGATCCTGGTCGTCGAAGACGAGGAGTCCATCTCCGAACCCCTCGCCGACGCGCTGGAGCGAGAAGGCTTCGGGACGTTCGTGGCGGCGTCGGCCGCCGACGCGATCGAGGCGTTCCGCTCGAGGTCTCCCGATCTGGTCCTCCTCGACGTGATGCTGCCCGACGGGGATGGACGGGACGTGCTCCGCCAGATCCGCGCGTCGTCGCGGACGCCCGTGATCATGCTCACCGCCCGGGGCGAGGAGATGGATCGCGTCATCGGCCTCGAGCTGGGCGCCGACGACTACGTGGCCAAGCCGTTCTCGGCCGCCGAGCTGATCGCCAGGATCCGCGCGGTCCTGCGGCGAACCGCGGCGCCGGCGCCGACGGGCCGGAGCACGCTGGAGATCGGCGACCTGCGCGTCGACCTCGACACCAGAGAGGCCACCCGTGGTGGCGAGACCCTGCAGCTCACGCTGAAGGAATTCGAGCTGCTGCGGATGCTGATGGAGGAAGCAGGAAAGGTGGTCCGTCGCACGGACCTGATGGACGAGATCTGGGATCCCAACTGGTACGGGTCGATGAAGACCCTCGACGTGCATGTCAGCTCGCTCCGCAAGAAGATCGGCGACGACCCCGCCGACCCCCGGTACATCAAGACCGTGCGAGGCGTGGGGTTCCGCTTCGCGTCCGCAGAGGAGCTCGGGGACTCCGGGTGAGATTCCGGACCAAGCTGATCCTGGCCGCCGCGTACCTCCTGGTGGTCGTGGTGGTGGCCCTAGAGATTCCGCTGGCGGTCAACATCTCTCGACGCGCCCACAACGAGCTCAAGTCCTCGTTGATCGCGACCGCTTCGGTCGTGGCAGCCCGGATCAACGACGACCTCCCCAACGCCTCCGATCCCGCCGCTGCCTCCTTCATCCGCGACACCGTGGTCGTGCCGACCGCGCGCGCCACCGGAACCCGGATCGTCGTCGTCGACGAGAGCGGCCTCGTGGTGGCCGACAGCTCGAACGAAGCCGCTCCCGGTGAGCTGTACATGACCCCCGATCGACCCGAGTTCGCCTCCGTCGTCGATGGGCAGATCGACGTCCGCACTCGCCACAGCGACACGCTTGGCGAGGACCTGCTGCTGGTCACGGCGCCGGTGGTCCACAACCGGGAGGTGGTCGGCGCGGCCCGGATCTCGGAGACGCTGGAGGCCGTCGACGCGAAGGTCCGCCGAAGCCTGCTGGCCCTCGGCGCCATCGGTCTTGCCGTCATCCTGGTGGGTCTGGGATTGGCCTGGTTGCTGTCCCTGGCGCTGGCCCGTCCCGTTCGGCGACTTGCCACCGCGGCCACGCGCCTCGGCCAGGGCGACCTGGAGACACGGGCCGACGCCAGCGGCAAAGGCGAGCTGGCCGTACTGGCGGGGACGTTCAATCAGATGGCCGAGGGCCTGGCTTCCAACCTCCGCGCCCAGCGGGACTTCCTCGCCAATGCCTCCCATCAGCTCCGCACACCGCTGACCGGCTTGCGGTTGCGGCTGGAGGCGATCGAGGCCGAAGGAGGCCCCGCCGCGGCCCAAGCCTCGAAGGCCCAGGCCGAGGTGACCCGCCTGTCCGAGCTGGTGGAGGACCTGCTCGAGCTGGCCCGGGCCACGTCGGCGGAGACCACGGGAATCGCGGTGGACCTGTCGGAGGCGGCCAGGCACGCCGTCGATCGGTGGGCCGGTCTCGCCTCCGAGGGAGGGAAGCGTCTGGTGGAGCGGATCGGCCCCGGGTGCAGGGTGTGGGCCAGCCCGGAAGACCTCGGCCACGTCCTGGACAACTTGCTGGAGAACAGCATCCGGTACACGCCGGAGGGGGCGGAGGTCACGGTGGAGACGCGGCTCAGCGATGGCCGGGCCGTCCTGGCGGTGGCGGACTCCGGACCCGGGATCCCTCCGGAGGATCGGACCCGCGTCTTCGAGCGCTTCTACCGTGGCTCGAGCGGGAAGCTGGCCGGCCCCGGAACCGGACTTGGCCTGGCCGTCGCTTCCGAGCTGGTCGAGCGGTGGGGCGGCAGCTTGCGACTCGCGGACGGCACGGGCACCAGGTTCGAGGCCACGTTCCCCTCGCTGCCTACCGTTCCTTAACGATCCTCGAACCGAAGGCGAAGGCGCCCCTAGATCCCAGTGGCCGGCCGGTTCGTACCATGGACAGCGTGAAAAAGCCCAAGCTCGTCGCGCTGGGAGCCCTTGGCATCGTCGTGCCCGTCGCCCTGGCCTTCACCGCCTACATGGTGTCGCGCACCACGATCGGGTCCGCGGGGACCGTACCGTCCCTCACCCACACCCCAGCGCAGATCGAGGTGTCCAAGACCCAGTCGTCGGACTCCTCGCCCTCCACCGCCCCGACGACCGGTCGCCAGCAAGGATCCGGTGCCGGGAGCGTGACGCCTCAGCCGGTCGCCACCGACGATCACGGCGGAAGGTGCTCGGAACCCGAGCACGCAAACGACCCATCGTGCGATGGAAGCGGCGACGACAACTCGAACAGCGGCCCTGGAGGCGGAGGCGGCGACGACAGCTCGAACAGCGGCCATGGGAGTGGCGGCGACGACTGATCGCTCGCGCCGAGGCCACTGCGCCCTCTTCACCTTGACCCATTCCTAACGAAAGGCTGACCAGCCCCCCACCCGTCCCAGTCCGGTCCTTGGATCGGCCGTCGATACCGTGGGACCTGTCCATAACGGAAGGAGGACACCCACGATGAAGACGTGGAAGAAGGTTGTGATCGGGGGAGTCTCGGCCGTGACGATCGCCGGCGGTGCGAACTGGGCGGCCATGGCGGTCGGGCAGGCTTCGCCGAAGTCGAGCGATGACAGCGCGGTGGTCCGGATGCAAGACGACAACGGCCGCGAGGTGGAGCTCAAGGACGCCAACGGCCGTCATATCGAGCCCGGCGACGACCGTGGCCGTGAGCGGGAAGCTCGTGGTCGCGAGGCCGAGGGCGAGAACGAGGCCGAGGACGAGCGTGAATTCGAGAACGAGGCCGAGCGCGAGGACGATGACCGCCGGGGCCCGAACCGGGGCCCCGAGGACCGTTCCGGGCACGATGACGGATCGGGCCACGATCATGGCGATGACCACGGCGACGACCACGGCGACAACGATTAGCTAAAGGACCCCGCGCGACCCCCGAGCGCGGTTGGACGCGGGGCCCACACGGGCCCCGCGTTCTGTTTGTACCGGCTCCCTGTGTGGGCCAAGCCGCAAAGGCATCGTTCCCACAGATGGACGACGAATGGCTGGCAGGCGCCAGATCAAGCGGTCGGGCTACCTCCCCAGGGGTTGGGAGATCGCGGGATGGGGCATCGGGCTGGGCATCATGTGGATCGTGCTCGACCTGATCGTGGTGTGGACCATCACCTCGGTCGGCATCAACGACTAGCCCATTGAGCCGGCCGAGATCCTCGGCGGGCTGAGGTCGGGCGCCGGTCGACCATGCTTCTCCGCCTGCTCCAGCATCAAGGCGTGGACCATGGCTGCGGCCGCCAGCTTCATCGGGTCGAGACCCCGGTGCGCGTCGCCCCAGGGGATGATCCGACCGGCCCCTCGGCGCAGGAGCGTGTACGCGCCGTGGAGGTTCCCACGGTACAGGTGCGTGTAGCCCGCCCCCAGCTGGGACAGGCCCTTGAAGAACTCCGCCTCGTCCGTGCCCTTGGCCTGCTTCCAGCACGTCTCCCAGGCCTCGTGGGCCGGGAAGAACCGGCCGGCGTTCAGGTGCTCGACCCCGAGGCGGTGGTTCTCCTCCAGCGACAGCGAGTCGTAGTCCTCGAGGTGGAGCAGGTTATCGGCATCGTGCGACAGCGGGCGGCCAAGCTCGTCGCGAGGTCGCGTGGGCTTGGGCGGCGCGTTCGGATCGCGCGGACGGCCCGGTTTCTTCGCCGGCGTTCGTTGGGCCACGGCCCCATGGTAGGCGGTCGGCGACCGATCGGTCCCGCCGCGGATACCATTCAGAGCCATGGAGTGGGTGACCCGGGCCCGACCGAAGACCGATCGCGTGGCCTGCCCCTGGCTCATCCTGCGGTTCATCGATCCTGGTGCTCGGATCGTCTACGTGCCCGCCGACGAGGTCCTGAGCTACGCGGAGGAGCACGGGGCTCGCTCGTTCGACGCGCCGGGCGCGGAGTTCACGCACCGGGACGGCAGGTGCACCTTCGAAGTGCTCGTGGATGAGTTCGGGATCGACGAACCGGCGGTGCATCGGTTGGCTCGGATCGTCCACGGCGCCGATATCGAAGGCGAGCTCGACTCCACGCCTGAGTCGGCTGGACTGCTGGCCATCGCGGAGGGCTTTCGTCACGTCGAGTCCGACGATCAGCGGCTGCTGGCGCTGGAGCTTCCCGTCTACGACGCCCTGTACGAATGGGCGAGACGCTCGTAACCCGCACGTCAGGTCAGGTTCGGCCCACCACCACGCGGCTCACCGGTATCGGGCCCTTGGTGCTGCGGACCTCCCGCAGCCCTGCTCCCTTGAGGATCCGCATCACTTCGCGAGCCCGGTCCGGGCTGACCTCGACCAGGAGCCATCCGCCCGGCCGCAGCCAGTCGGAAGCGCGCGCCGCTACCCGCCGCAGGATCCGATCTCCCCTCGGCGAGTCGTCGGTGAGCGACTCCTTCGGCTCGAAGCGGGCGATCTCCTCGGGGAGGGCGCGGACCTCTCCCCGAGGCACGTACGGCGGATGGATCGTCACGACGTCAACCGTGCCGGCCAGGGCCTTCGGCAGAGGCTCGAACAGGTCGCCCCGCAGGAACCGCGCGTTCCGGAGGCGGAGCCGAGTGGCGTTGCGCCGGGCCAGCGACAGCGGGGTCGGTGACACGTCGACGCCGAAGACCTTCGCCTTGGGAAGGGCGTCGGCCACGAACAGCGCCACCGGGCCGATGCCGGTGGCCAGGTCCACGTGGATGGGGTGCCGGCGGCCCCTGAGGCGCCGCACGGCCTGGGCCGCCATGAACTCGCTCGATTGCCGGGGGATGAACGCGCCGCGCCGGACCTCCAGCTGCAGATCCCCGAACTCGATCGAGCCGATGAGATAGGCCACCGGCTCACCACGGACCCTCCGGCCGAGCAGGCGGCGGAACCTGGTCTGGATCGCGCCGTTGATCCGCTCACCGTCCCGCGGCTCCCGGCCGAGCAGGTGCGTGAGGATGTCCTCTGCGTCGGCCCGCTCCTTGCCGAAGTGGGGATGGTCGACCGCGTCCGACGCCTTCAGGGCGCGCACGGCGTCGCGGAGCAACTCCTCGGCGGTGATCACGGTCCGGGATGATAACGGTGCGATGTCGACGCCGTAGACTCACGGCCATGCCTCGCTCCTCGAAGCTGCGTCCCGTGAAGTCCGAGGGGGACGCCGAGCCGGTCGATCGGATCCGCCTGACCGGCGATCGAGTGCTGGTGCGCATGCCCGACGAGAACGAGCGCCGGTCGAAGGCGGGCCTGGTGATCCCGGCCACCGCCGCACCCCACGCCAAGCGGTGCGTCTGGTCGGAGGTGATCCTGACGGGGCCGGAGACGCGCAACCTGAAGCCCGGCGACCGGGTGCTGTTCCTGCCTCAGACCGGCCTGGAGGTGGACGTTCGAGGTGAGACCTTCCTGCTGCTCAGGGAGCGGGACGTCCAGGCCATCGCGTCGGACCGGACCGATCCCCGCACCGGCCAGTACCTGTAGTCCCGCTCAGTCGTCCGCCGGCGACAACCCCATGCGGTAGAGCGGCTGATCGGACCCCGGTTCCATCAAGGCCACCTCGTCCACGCCGCGGTCCCGGAGATCCTCCCAGGATTCGGCCATCCACGCTTCGGCCTCGGTACGATCGGCGAAGCCCACGGATTCGCCGAGGACGTTGCCCGTGTCGTCCAGGTATTGCCAAGCGACCATCGAGCCATCCTACTTGAGGAGTCGCGACAGTCTCCGGTCCGCCAGGACCCTTCCACCGGTCTGGCATCGCGGGCAGTACGTCACTTCGTGTGATTGGTACGAAACCCGACGGAGGTCACCGCCACACCGCGGACACGGCGTGCCGTACTTGGCGTGCACGGTGAAGTGGTCGCCCAGCTTGGGCGGCAGTCCGCCCGTTCGCCGTCGCTCCACGGCCAGTGCTTCCTCCAATACCCCGTGGATCGCCTCGAGCAGCCGCTCCCGTTCGCCGGGGTCGAGCGACGCCAGCGATCGGTACGGGGAGAGCATGGCGCGGTGCAGGATGTCGTCGGAATATCCGCGCCCTATGCCGGCCACGCTTCGCTGATCGCGAAGGAGCGCGTGGATCCGGCCGGTGTCGTCCCCGGTTCGCACGAACGCATCGAACTCCGCCGAGAACGGTTCCGGCCCGAGCTTGGCGAGGGGCCCATGATCGTCCGCCTCCAGCACCCACCAGCCCACCTTCCGCTCGGTTCCGAACTCCTTGACCAGGAGGGCCGGGTCGCGATCGAACCGCAGCCGCAGGGTTGCGCCCCGCGGTCGGGTCTCCTTGGCCCGCGGCACCAGGTCGATCCGGCCGCCCTGCGACAGATGGATCAGCAGCCGGAGGTCCTGGAACGAGAACACCAGGAACTTCCCGCGCCGCCCGACCCCGTCCAGACGCTTGCCCACCAGTTGATCCGGTGAAGGGATGACCGTCTTCAGAGCCGAGAACGCCAGCGGGTCAACCCTGGCCAGGGTGGCCCCGGCCAGCGATGGCTCCAGCCGCTCGGCCAGGGCCTGGACCTCGGGAAGCTCGGGCATGAAGCCAGTCTAGGGACCCGGCTCAAGGCGGCCTCCGGCCCCGTCGATAGAGGAGATAGCGACCGCTCCCCCCAGAGCGACCCCGTTCGTCCCTACGGGTCTCCCACCACGCGTTTCACCGCGCCCAACAGGTCTCGCAGCGAGAACGGGCGGCGCAACTCCGCATCCACCGGCACCAGCACGAGCTGGGCGGTTTCTCCCTTCGGAGCCATGAACACGATCACCTTCAGGTGACCTTGCTCCGGGTCCTTCCGGACGGTCTTTAGCACGTCCCAGCCGTCCTCGTTGGGCAGCTCGGCGTCCAGGATCAAGAGGTCGTACCGCTTCGAGGCCAGCATCCTGAGCCCGCCGGCCCCGCTGGCGGCCTCGTCCACCTGATAGCCGGCCACCTGGAGCCGGAGCAGGGGCTGGCGGACGTGGTCGGGCCGGTCGTCGATGAACAGGATCCGCTTCTTCGCCATCGCCGGATGCAGCCTACGGGTTGACCATGACAGGGGGAAAGGTGGGGTTTGACAGGCCCCCGTTGGCCGCCTAGCCTCATCCCCGTGGGCTGCTACGGCAGCCCTTTCCTTATGCGAGGGACGACACGGAGACAGCGCCCCACCAGGGCGCGGCTCGCAGGAGCCGCGCTCTTGGCGGTCATCCTCTCCGCGGCGATGGCGGCGGTGTCGTCGGCCGGACCGACGCAGCAGGATCTGAACGACGCCAAGACCAGGCTCCGTGACCTCAACCACACGCTGGACCAGCTGGTCGAGGACTTCGACAGCGCCACGGTCAAGCTGCACCAGCTCGAAGCCAGACTGAGCGCCACCCGCACGGAGGCGGTGCAGGCTCGCACCGCGGCGGAGCAGGCTCGAGCCGTGCTGGCCGAGCGGGCCCGCCAGGCGTACGAGGGAGCCGGTTCCTCACTGGACGTGCTCCTGGGAGCGACCACCTTCGCGGACTTCAACGAGCGCGCCCAGTTCGCCAGCAGCCTCGCCAAGATGAACATCGACGCGGCCACCCAGGCGGAGGTCACCGGACGAGCCGCCGACCTGGCGGGCGCGCGTCTCGAGCAGGCCCTCCAGGAACGGAAGGTCCTGCTGGACACGCTGTCGACGCGCCAGAAGCAGATCGAGGGCTCCATTGCGGACCAGCAAGCTCTGATCGACCAGCTGGAGAAGGAGATCTCGCAGGCGGAGCTTCGCCAGGTCCTGTCCCAGCCCGCGCCCAACGACGGCGGGGGCGGGCCGAAGCCGGACCCCACCCCCGCTCCGACTCCGCCTCCTCCTCCTCCTCCGTCCTCGGGGGCCGGCGCCGCGGTGGACGCCGCGTACTCGGCGCTGGGGGTCCCGTACAAGTGGGGCGGGAGCAACCCCGACGAGGGCTTCGACTGCTCGGGGCTGACCATGTGGTCGTGGGCGCAAGGGGGCGTCTCGCTGCCCCACTCCTCGTCCGCGCAGTACGCCTCCATCCCCCACGTCTCGAAGGACGCGCTCCGGCCGGGCGACCTCCTCTTCTTCTATCAGCCGATCTCACACGTGGCGATGTACGTGGGCAACAACCAGATGATCCACGCCACGCACCCGGGGTCGGTGGTGAGTCTCTCCGCGCTGGACAGCTACTGGTGGGCGGTGTTCACCGGGGCCGGCCGCCCAGGCTAGCCGCCTCCAGCAGCACCGGATGCGTGGCCGGTGACGCGGCCAGCACGTTCCCCTCGAGGTAGTCCGGTCCGCCCGCCCAATCGGTCACCACCCCACCCGCTTCCTCCACCAGCAGCGCCCCCGCCGCCACGTCCCACGAGGACAGGTTCAGCTCGAAGTAGCCGTCGAAGACGCCGGCGGCCACCCATGCCAGGTCGAGGGCGGCCGCGCCGGCCCTCCGCACGTCCTCGATCCGCCCGAAGACGGCCTCCAGGACCGGCAGATAGCTCGGGACCAATGTGCGAACCCGGAACGGCAACGCGGTGGCGACGATGGCCCGATCGGGAGGGCGGCCGCTGACCTGCAACCGCTTCCTGTCCTGCCAGGCCCCACCGCCACGGGTGGCCGTGAACGACAGCCCCAGCAGTGGGCCCCGCACCACGGCGACGACCGGGCGCCCCTGGTGGATCAGCGCGATCGAGACGGCCACGACGGGGAAGCCGATCAGGAAGTTCGTGGTGCCGTCGAGGGGGTCGACCACCCAGAACCTGTCGCCCGTCGACCCGCCGCCTTCCTCGCCGAGGACGGGAATGCCGGGCTCCGCGTCCTGCAACGCGGAGCGGATGGCCGCTTCGCTCTGGCGATCGACGTCGGTGACCCAGTCGCCGGTCCGACCCTTGGACTCACCGGGATCCATATGACCGCCGAATCGCTCCCGGACGATGCGTGATCCAGCGTCCGCGGCCACCTCCGCCGCCGCGACCAGACGATCGAGCTCCTGCTCTTCCATCGGAATCCTCAGCGCATCGCTTTCACGAACCGCTCCGAACACCCAAACGCCTGGAAGCCCAGGTCCCGGTACAGGGCCATGGACGCGGCATTCTGCCTGTCCGACAACACGATGGCCGTGTCGGCGCCGGCCAGGCGAGCGGTTTCCATCGCCGCCAGACACACTGCTCGGGCCAGGCCGAGACGCCGGTATCGGTCCCCAGTCCCCACCGGCTCCAGCAAGCCCACCGCGTTCTCGGCGTCGAGCCACACCAGACAGAACGCGGCGAATCGCTCGTCCGGCGCCACCGCCACCCAGTCCAGGTCGAGACGGTAGTGCTGCGAGCCCATCACCATCCCGTACCGATCCACGGTCATCCTCGAGGGGGCGAACGCCGAGCGATGCACTTCCACGCGTTGTTCGAGGTCCTCGGTCCCTCGAACGTGCCGGACGGAGAATCCATCGGGTAGTCCCGGCGGGAGCAGCGGCTCGACCAGAGGACGAACGTGATGGACGTAGGCCTGACGGGCATGGTGGGGCTCCGCGGGCTCGTAGCCGCGCTCGCCGAGGGCCTCGATCAGGTCCGGCGTCGGCTCGAACGCGAAGGCTCCCAGCTCTCCCGGTGGCGAAGGCTGGTCCGCGGCCGACCGTTCGAACCACTCCAGCATCAGGCCGAACAGCGGACCCCCCCGATGATCCCGGTGGATGTGCGTGTCGAGCTCGGCCGGCGGACTGTTCCAGGCCCACCCGACCAGCTCGTCCCCGACGTGCCAGAGCGACACGAACTCCGGTTCCTTCCGCTGGGCCGTCCACCATTCGAGATCCCCGACGTGAACGTTGACCCGAGGCTTCTCCAGCTTCCACGACTCCGAGACGAGCGCCTGCATCGCTCGGAGATCCGGGGGACCGGCGAACGGACGCCACGTGTACATACGCCGAGCGTAGCGGCCGGCGCGCCCGCTGGATGTCGGATTGTCGACGTGACGAACTGACCGTCGGCAGTCCGCAAGCTGTGCGAGCCGTAGTCCCAGGAAAGGACGCCACCTCACCGAGGACTCGGCATCTGGGTGCTGTCGCGCACGGCCGGGCTGCCCATGGGGCCGGAAGCCGGCGAGGCCGAGGCGGCTGCACTTCCCGACATCCTGTCCACCGTCCTGGAAGGCGTGATCGTCCTGGGCGGAACCTATCTGCTGCTCGGCCGGGCAGGACGGACGGCCGAGGAGCCGGCCTGGAGCACGGAGGAACGTCGGGCCGCCTGACCCCGAGGGTCAGAGAGCGGGAGGCGGTGGAAGAGGTGGGGGCGTCGTCCCGGAGGACGGCGTCCCCCGGCTCGCGGACTGACCCGATGCCGAGGCGTTGGCCGGAACGGGAGCGCCCCAAGGAGTCGGCGACCCGCGGTGGACCGCCGCGATCTCGCCGTCGATGCGTCGCAGGTGCTTGGACGCCTCGACCAGGCGGATGATGCCGAATATCACTGGGCCGAAGAAGACGAAGTAGGTGCCGCCGCCCGAGTTGGAGGCCGCCATCAGGTAGGTCACCACCGTGATGCCGATACCGGCGCCGAGGAACCAGCCTCCCACCTTCGCCTTGCGGCGCCACGCCTGGCGCTCCAACCGCAGCTCGGTCAGCCGGTCCCGCTCGGTGATCCCCGATTCCCTGGTCGCCATCGGCTTGACTATCGGTCGCTCGGCGGAGCGACTTGACCTTGGTCGACCGCCGACGCCGCCCTCCGGGCACGAAGAAAGGGGCTCCCCGCGGGGAGCCCCCTTCGTCGTCGGTACCGCGGACCGTGGACTAGAAGTCCATGTCGCCGCCCATGCCGCCTCCGGGCATGGCCGGCATCTTCTCCTTCTCGGGCTTCTCGGCCACGATGGCCTCGGTGGTCAGGAACAGCCCGGCGATCGACGCCGCGTTCTGCAGGGCGCTCCGGGTCACCTTGGCCGCATCGACCACGCCGAACTTCAGCATGTCGCCGTACTCGCCGGTGGCGGCGTTCAGCCCGTAGCTCGCGTCGGCGGCCGAGCGGACCTTCTCGACCACGACGCCGCCCTCGAGGCCGGCGTTCGCCGCGATCTGCTTGAGTGGCTCTTCGAGCGCCCGCCGGACGATGACGGCCCCGGTGAGCTCGTCGCCTTCCAGGTCCACCTTGTCCAGGGCCGACTGGGC
>JBIOYQ010000164.1:0-10465 GCA_044870295.1 Actinomycetota bacterium | reverse complement strand
GTGATGTTCGCGGTCGGCTCTTCGTACGTGCAGCTGTTGGGGGCGCTCGGACCGGATACCCCGGTCGGGCGATTCCTGGAGCGGCGCGGCGAGGGCGTCCACCACGTGGGCTATCGCGTTCGTGACGTGGCGAGCGCGCTGGAGCGTCTTCGCGCGGCCGGCATCCCGTTGGTCGACGAGCGGCCGCGGCCGGGATCGCGGGGCACGACGGTCGCCTTCGTCCATCCCAAGGGGTTCCGGGGCGTCCTGGTGGAGTTGGTCCAAGAGTCGTAGTCGGGCGCGGGGCGGCAGCTCCTACGGCAGGCCGGTCAACCCACGCGCCGGCGATGAGACCAGCGCCGCCATGTTGCCCTCGGGGTGGCGGTTCTCGCCCATGAGCTGGTGGGCCGTCCCGATGTCGGCGAACTCGAACGTCTCCGAGAGACACGGGTCGATTCGGCCGTCCACGACCAGTTGGTTGAACGCTGTCGACTGCTCGTCGTTGGCGAAGTGGGACCCCTGCAGTCGCTTCTGGCGCATCCAGAGGTAGCGGAGGTCCGACACCGCGTTGTAGCCGGTGGTGCCGGCGCAGATCACCACCATGCCGCCGGTGTCGCACACGAAGATCGAGGTAGGGACGGTCTCCTCGCCCGGGTGCTCGAACACGATGCGTGGGCTGCGCTTCTCGCCCAGGGCGTCCCAGATGGCCTTGCCGAAGGCCTTGGCGCCCTCGGCCCATTGCGCGAACGCCTCCGTGTCGCTCCAGTGCGGCGGCATGCCCCAGTGCGAGAACTCCCGGCGGTCGATGGTCCCCGCAGCGCCGAGCTTCAAACAGAACTCGGCCTTCTCCTCCGAGGACACGACGGCAACGGCCCTGCCGCCCATCTCCCGCACGATCTGGATGGCCATGCTGCCCAGTCCTCCCGCCCCGCCCCACACCAGGACGGCGTCGCCGTCCCGGACCGTGTGCGGCGGCCACCCGAGGAGCATCCGGTAGGCCGTGGCGCCGACCAGCGTTGGCGCGGCGGCCTGCTCCCACGACAGATGGGGCGCCTTCGGCAGGCACTGGTGAGCCTGGACCTTGGTGAACTGGGCGAACGATCCCCAGTTCGTCTCGTAGCCCCAGATCCGGAAGGACGCGGCGAACCCGGGGTCATCGCCCGCCACGACCACGGGATCGTCCGGATCCCACTGTCCGCAGTGGATCACCACGTGGTCGCCCACCGCCACGTTCGAGACGCCATCGCCCACGGCCCACACGACACCGGAGGCATCGCTCCCGCCGATGTGGAATTCGTCCGGCTCGCCCAAGCGAGCGTGGACCTTCGTCACGTCCAGCGGGACGCCCCTGGCGGCCCACACGTTGTTGTAGTTGATCCCGGCCGCCATCACGAGCACGAGCGCCTCTCCGGGACCCGGTGATGGGGTTCCGATCACCTCGACCTGGAAGGCGTCCTTTGGCTCACCGAATCGCTCGGGCCGGATGACCTGCGCGAACATCTCGCGGGGGACCTGGCCCAGCGGGGGGAGCCGTCCGATCTCGAGCAAACCCTTCGCCATCGTCATCGCTCCTCGAGGTCGCCCCTGTCTCCGTGGGCGCGAAGGAGATCGCCGAACCATAGGCCAGGCTACCGTGCGGTAGCAACAGAACCCGGGCAGATGATTCCCGGTTCTCCTCCCCTCCGAACCAAGGGCTCACCGCCGGGCATGATGATCGCCGCGGGCACCACCGGCAGTGTCCGCCCCCAGTCAGCCGGGGTGCTCGACCGGCCCGCAGCTCGACCGCGGACGCAGCGGCCATGACCACCCGGTCGGCCGCTCGTGTCAGCATCGCCTCGTCCACGTCCTCGGCCTGCCACTCCCCCGAATCCAGGAAGAAGGTGGCCACCCGATAGGGCGGGACACCGGTCCTCAGGAGCAGGAGCAGCGCGTAGAACCGCATGTCCTCGGGATGCTCCGGCCATGCGCGGCCCGTCTTGAAGTCGAACACCAGTCGACGGGTCCGGCCCAGGACGAGGTCGGGCGTGCCCGAGAGGACCACGGCGCCGCCGATGAGGCGGACCCGCAGCCGAAGCTCCGGCTGGGGAGCCCACCGTCGGGGTAGGGGCGGGAAGGAATCGCGGAACAGCGCCAGCTGGCGGCCCGAACCGGCCACGTGCTCCGCGCGATCCATCGCGTCGAGGAGCGACCAGTACCCGGCGAAGGACGCGTCGCCGTCGCTCAGCCTCACCGCCGCCCGCTCGCAGACCGAGTGCGGGTCGAAGGCCCGCTCCGTCGTGACGTCGATCTCGATGGCCTTGTGGAACAGCGATCCGATGGCCGTTCGAACCGAATGCTCGAACCCGGGGCCCTCCCCGCTCAGCGCTGCCTGGAACAGCCCCTCGCACCGCTGGTGCTCGTTCAGCCGGCTCTTGCCCAGCCACAAGGGGTCATGGCCCGGGGCGATGCCGGATCCGCGCAGCGCCGCCTCCAATCGCGACCGCACGCGTTCGGCCAGGTCGGTATCGAACACCGGAGGTGGTCCGCGGCCAATCAGGAGGTCCACGGTGCGTTGCTGGGCGGGCGTGAGGTCCATCGTATGCGGATGCTAGAGCCCACCACCGACACGCCGTCCCGACGAGCGTTCGAGACGCGCTACGCTCGACAGCCATGAGCGACGAGCGGCGGATATGGATCGGAGGGGTCGTGTTCGATTGCGCCGATCCGCGGGGCGTCGCTCGCTTCTGGCGCGACGCCACGGGGTTCCGGGTTCGGCACCGGCCGGAGGAGCCCGAGGACCTGGACGAGTGGACCGACGATCCCGACTGGGTGGCCCTGCGGAACCCGGTCGCCGGGTCCCCAGGGCTCGGCTTCCAAAGAGTTCCAGAGGGCAAGGTCGTGAAGAACCGGGTTCACCTCGATCTCTACGCGCCCGACGAGGAGGGCGAAGTCGCCAGGTTGAAGGACCTGGGCGCCACGGAGCTGTGGCGATCGCGGGATCCCGATGACGCGTTCATCGTTCTGGGCGACCCGGAGGGCAACGAGTTCTGCGTGGTCCGGGCGCCACCGGCGGAGGGATAGACTCGGGGCCGATGGCGGACACCAAGGAGGAGCGCGAGCGGGAGGAAGCCGGTGAGGCCTACGCCGAGGACTCGCCGGAGACCGAGGCCGCTGCCAGCCGGGACGGCGTCGTCCCGGGGGCGGAGCGGCCGGCCGATCGGCCCCAGCTGAAGGAAGCGCCGGCGCCGCACCGGGCCACCGTGCGCGAGCGTATCGACGACCTGCTCGAGCTGCACGAGAAGGCTCGCCTCGGAGGTGGGAGCGAGGCCATCGAGCGCCAGCACGCCCGGGGCAAGCTGACCGCCCGGGAACGTCTCGAGCTCCTGCTGGATGCCGGCTCGTTCGTCGAGACCGACGTGCTGACGCGCCATCGCCTCGGCACGTACGGGCTGGACCGCATCCGCCCCTACACGGACGGCGTGGTCACCGGCTGGGGAACCATCGACGGGCGGAAGGTCTTCGTGTTCAGCCAGGACTTCACCGTCTTCGGCGGGTCGTTGGGCGAGGTCATGGCCGAGAAGATCTGCAAGATCATGGACATGGCCGTCTCGGTCGGCGCGCCGGTCATCGGGATCAACGACTCGGGCGGAGCCCGCATCCAGGAAGGAGCGGCCAGCCTGGCCGGGTATGGCTACATCTTCGACCGCAACGTCCGCGCCAGCGGCGTGGTCCCGCAGATCTCGCTGATCATGGGTCCGTGCGCCGGCGGCGCCGTGTACTCCCCCGCCATCACGGACTTCGTCTTCATGGTCAAGGGCACGTCGCACATGTTCATCACCGGTCCGGACGTGATCAGGGCCGTGACCGGCGAGGACGTCACCTTCGAGGAGCTCGGAGGGGCGAACACGCACGCCAGCCGGTCGGGCATCGCCAGCTTCATCGCGGACGACGAGGCCGACTGTCTCTCGCAGGTCCGATACCTCCTGTCGTTCCTCCCGGCGAACAACCTGGAGGACCCGCCGGCGTTCGCGTCGCGGGATGACCCCGACCGCCGGGACGAGGCCTTGAACACCGTGGTGCCGGATTCGCCACGGGCTCCGTACGACATGAAGGATGTGATCCGACGGGTGGTCGACGATGGCGAGTTCTTCGAGGTCTTCCCGCTGTGGGCGGGCAACATCCTCATCGGGTTCGCCCGGCTGGACGGCCGGTCGATCGGGATCGTGGCGAACCAGCCCAAGGTGCTGGCCGGAACCCTCGACTTCGACTCATCCGAGAAGGCCGCCAGGTTCATCCGTTTCTGCGACGCGTTCAACATCCCGCTGGTGGTGTTCGAGGACGTGCCCGGCTTCCTTCCGGGCACCGCGCAGGAGTACGGAGGCATCATCCGCAGGGGCGCCAAGCTCCTCTACGCGTTCGCCGAGGCCACCGTGCCGAAGATGACCGTGATCACGCGCAAGGCGTACGGCGGGGCGTACGTGGTCATGAACTCGAAGCATCTGCGGGCGGACGTGTCCTTCGCCTGGCCAACGGCGGAGATCGCGGTCATGGGAAGCGAGGGCGCGGTCAACGTCATCTTCCGCAGAGAGATCCAGAAAGCGGCCGATCCCGCGGCGAAGCGCCGCGAGCTGATCGCGCAGTACGACGCCCAGTTCGGCAACCCGTACTTCGCCGCCGAGCGCGGCTACGTCGACGATGTGATCGAGCCGGCCGAGACGCGGTCCCGGCTGATCAAGGCCCTCCGCGTGCTCCACACGAAGCGGGAGCAGGTCCCACCGCGCAAGCACGGCAACATCCCCCTCTAGGTTCATGCGCTACGAGCTGCCGCCGGGGATCACGCCCGAAGAGGAGCGAGCCATCTTGGCAGCCCTCGACCAATACTTCGGCGCCGGCAGGGTCCGTCCGAGCCCCTGGGCCCTGGCAGGACGGACCGAGGCCCTCGGCTTGGGCGCCCTGCAGGTGCGGTACCAGTCGGCGCGACCCTGGAGCGAGACCCGCTTGAACCCCTACACGCGCCGCGGCAGCGAGCCACGTAGGGGCCGCGGGGACGCCAAGTAGCGGTCGTTGAACCCGGCCCAGCCGCGGGAGCAGGATATGCGTGCCCGCGCGAGGAGGACGACGGTGTCCATCCAGATGACCCGGATGGCCGGCCCGGACGAGGAGGTCGTCCGGGGGCTGTTCGCGGCCGAGAACTGCCCGCACCCCAGGAAGTGGTCGGGGATGGCGGGTGAGACCTACGACTGGCACGCCCACGGGTATCACAAGATCCTGTTCTGCCTGGGCGGATCCATCGTGTTCCAGGACATGGAGGGGATGAACTACCGGCTCGAGCCCGGAGACAGGTTGGACGTCGGTGCGGGCACCGAGCACCGCGCCGTGGCCGGGCCCGAGGGCGTGGAGTGCATGGAGTCGTTCCGGTGAGGCCGTTCTTCGGGCCGCGATGACGTCGCTGGCCTTCCTGATCGACCAGCTCTTCTCTCCCACGCCGGGTGGCATGGGGACCTATGTCCGCGAGCTGCTTCCAGCCCTCCTTCGAGCCGAACCCGGTCTGGACCTGACCCTGTTCCATTCGCGGTTCGAGGCCGCCGGGCCGGCCGGCCTGCCTGGCGACCATCGCGTCGTTGAGCTGCCGGCGCCGATCCGCCGCCTCTATCCGAGCTGGGCCCTGGCGGGCCGGCCCCGTCTGCCCGAAGCGCTCGCCACGACGGACCTCCTCCACTCGCCCGTGCCGGCCGCGGTCCCGCCGAAAGGATCGGGGCAGCGATCGATCGTCACGGTCCACGACCTGGCGTTCCTCGTCCATCCCGAGCTGTATCCACCGCAGTGGCGGCTGATGTACCGAGCCGGGTTGATGCGGCTTGCCAGGTCGGCCGACGCCGTCATCGCGGTCTCGCGCCACACCGCCGAGGACCTGGCCCGGCGCAGCCGGGTCTCACGGAGCAAGGTGCACGTCGTGCCCCTGGCCGCTTCGCTACCCAAGCAGAACGGTGACCCCGATGAGACCCTGGCCAGGCTGAAGGTCCCTGCTCCGTTCGTGCTGTTCGTCGGAACGCTCGAGCCACGGAAGAACGTGGTGCGGTTGATCCGGGCCTACCGGCGGTTGGTCGCCCGAGGGGCGCCCCACACCCTGGTGCTGGCGGGCCCGATGGGATGGCGCCATCAGGCGCTGATGAGGGAGCTTGCCCTCGAGGCTCCGGGAGAGATCGTCTTGACCGGTGAGACCACGCCGGGCGACCTCGATGCGCTGTACCGGGCGGCGTCGGTGTTCGTCTATCCGTCCCTGTACGAGGGGTTCGGCCTCCCAGTGCTGGAGGCCATGGCCAGGGGGACACCCAGCGTCGTGTCGATCGCGTCCTCGCTTCCCGAGGTGGCGGGAGAGGCGGCCGTGCCCGTGGACCCCCGCTCCGTGGCCGGGCTGGCCGAAGCGATGGAGCGCGTGATCAACGATCGCGATCTTGCGGCCCGACTGTCGGCGGCCGGACGGGCTCGGGCGGCAACGTTCTCATGGGACGAGACGGCACGGAGGACGTTGGAGGTCTACAAGTCCGTCCTGTAGCGGCGACGGGCCGAGGGTCTGCCGCTCAGCCGCTCAGCGTCCCGGTGAACGTGACAACGCCGAAACCCGCGCGACATCGCGAGGTCGACGGCACGTCGAACCGGCTGGTGCCGGAGATCTTGGTGGCCTCCCAGACGCCGTTGGCGAAGGCCGCCTTGACGACCGTGAACGTGATGGTCTGCGTCTCAGTGAGCTTCTTCGAACCGCACTGACCGCCGTGCGGGATGTCGATCGCCCCTTTGTAGGTCCCCTTCTTCTTGAGCTTCAGTCGCTGCGGCGTGCCCTCACCTTCGCCCGAGGTCTTCACCGAGCACGCCTCGGTGCCCGGGCACGTGGGCGTGAAGAACCAGAACGATTCGTACTTCTCGCCCTCTTGTCGGTTGGTGAAATTCTCCTTCGTGAAGGACCCGTTGATGTTGAACCCGCCGGTGACCCTGGCGTCGATCAGGGCCGGTGCCCTGGGCGTGGAGACGACCAGCGTCGACTGGATCGATCGCGCCGAGCCCGACACGGCCTCGATCGCGTAGGCGAACGTGGTGGATGGCGCCACCTCGTAGTCCCGATACGTCGTTGCAGCGGCAGGGAGTTGTGAGATCAACTGCCCATCACGGAACACGTCGTAGCCGGACGGCGCGGGCCCGGTCGGCGTCGCAGCCCAGGAGAGGTCGACCTCTCCCCCGCTCGGCGCCTCGGCCGTGAACGAGGCCGGCGCCGCCGGGATCCCGCCGGGCTGCCCGAACGAGCTGCTGGGCGACGCCGCCTCGGCGCCCCGGCGGGAATTCGACGTGGCCACCACCACGGCCGTCACGGCACCGGCTGCCACCAACGCGACCACCAACGCGATCGCCAACAAACGGCCTCGATGTGCCGGCGGAGGCTCGGGAGACGGGATCGGGCTCGGCGACGGCCACCACTGGGACTCGGGTGGCGTCTCACGGCGGACCTGGGTCTCCGTGGTGACCGGCTCGCTGGGAGGCTCCTGCTCCTCCGGCCCGTCCTGCCCGGCCGGGGCCGATGGAGGCGTTCCCCAGATCTGGGCACCGTGCTCGCCCAGCGCTCCCTGGGAATGGCCTTCGCGCTCGGTCCCTGGGGTTTCCGGCGCAAGCGAATCGACGTCCGAGTCTTCGTCCATGTGCGGGGGCACCAATATGGCAGGTGAGCGGGGGGTTCGGCTACCGGTACCATGCCTTCGTGAAGGTTTCGCTGGTCGCGACGGTCAAGGACGCCGGTCCCCACATCGACGAATTCCTGGCTTCGGTCAAGGCCCAGACCCGCCAGCCGGAAGAGGTGGTCATCGTCGACGGGGGATCCACCGACGGCACCTGGGAGGCCCTCCAGCGAGCTGACTCGATCCTGGCCCTCAGGGAGCCCGAAGCCAACATCGCCCGGGGGCGGAACGTCGCGGTCCGGGCCGCGGCACACGACGTCCTGGCAGTGACCGACGCGGACTGCGTGTTGGACCCGGACTGGCTGCGAACCATCGTCGAGCCGATCGAGCGCGGCGCGGGGGCCGTCGCGGGCTCGTACCGGCCGCTCGGCGGCTCGCTCCTCCAGGTGTGCATGGCCGCGATCGCCGTCCCGGACCCCGACGAGCTGCGACCCGGCTGGATGCCGTCGTCCCGGTCGCTGGCTCTGACCCGCGACGCGTTCGAGGTCGCCGGCGGCTACCCGGAGTGGCTCGACGTCGGCGAGGACATGTACCTCAACCACCGTCTGGTGGACGCGGGCATCCTCATCGAGCTGGCGCCGGACGCGGTGGCCTCCTGGCGGCTGCGACCGACGGTGGCGGCCACGTGGCGGCAGTACTCCCGCTACGCGGAAGGTGACGCGCTGGCGGGCATGTACCCGCATCGCCATGCCATTCGGTTCGGGACCTACGCGTTCGGTCTGTTCGCGCTCCTGTCCGGCCGGCGATTGGCCAGGCTCCTGGCGATCCTGGGAGGGATCGCCTACGTCTCGAGGCCGTGGCAGAGGATCCTTCGCCGCGTACCGCCCGGTTCGCGCGAGCGCGTCCCGGCGCTGTCCGCGATCCCACCGCTGATGGCCGTCGTCGATCTCGCGAAGATGTGGGGCTATCTCCGCGGTCGGTTGCGGCGACGCCTCCCCGAGGGGAGATAGGAGGCGGTCGATGCAGCTCGGAATGGTGGGCCTGGGCAGGATGGGGTCCAACCTCACACGGCGGTTGATCCGCCACGGTCATGAAGTTGTGGCGTACGACCTGAACGAAGCCGCGGTCCGCCAGCTGGCGGGCGAAGGGGCCGTCGGTGCGGGATCGTTCCAGGACCTGGTGGCGAAGCTGGAGCGGCCGCGTGCCGTCTGGGTGATGGTCCCCGCGGCGGTCGCCGGGCAGAGCGTGTTCGCGGTCGCCGAGCAGATGGACCAGGACGACGTCGTCATCGACGGCGGCAACACCTATTACCGGGACGACATCGAGCGCTTCGATGCCCTGGCCCAGAAGGGCATCCACTACCTGGACGTGGGCACCAGCGGCGGCGTGTTCGGGCTGGATCGCGGGTTCTGCCTGATGATCGGGGGCGACCGGGCCATCGCGGAGCGCCTGGACCCCGTCTTCTCCGCCTTGGCGCCCGGCGTGGACGCCGCGGCCCGCACGCCGGGCCGTGAGCGGGTCACCGGCAGCACCGCCGAGGCCGGTTACCTCTATTGCGGGCCTCCCGGCGCCGGCCACTTCGTGAAGATGGTCCACAACGGGATCGAGTACGGACTGATGGCGGCGTACGCCGAGGGCCTGGGCGTCCTGCGCAAGGCCAACATCGGGATGAGCGAGCAGGCAGCCGACGCGGAGACCACCCCCCTGCGCGAACCCGAGTTCTACCGCTACGAGATCGACACCACCGAGGTGGCGGAGGTGTGGCGACGAGGCAGCGTGGTCGCGTCGTGGCTGTTGGATCTGACGGCCGCCGCCCTGCTGAAGGATCCGCAGCTGGACGACTTCACCGGACGAGTCTCGGACTCCGGCGAGGGACGATGGACCATCCAGGCAGCCGTGGACGAAGGCGTGCCCGCCAACGTGCTCACCGCGGCTCTGTTCGAACGGTTCAGCTCGCGCGGCGAAGGGGAATTCTCCAATCGACTGCTGTCCGCGATGCGCCACGAGTTCGGCGGGCACCAGGAGAAGCCGTGACCCGGATCATCGACATCTCGCTCCCGATCTCCCCCGACATGCTGGTGTGGCCGGGCGATCCCGCGGTCGAGGTCGAGCCACGCAAGCAGATCGCGAAGGGCGACGCCGCCAACGTTTCCGAGCTGCGGATGGGAACGCACACCGGCACGCATGTCGACCCGCCGAACCACTTCATCGACGGCGCCGTCGGGATCGACTCCGTGTCACCCCGCGTGCTGGTGGGCGACGCTCTGGTGGTCGACGGCCGGCACCTGGACGGCCCCATCGAAGACGACGACCTGGAGAAGCTGGACATCCCGGAGCACACCGAGCGGGTCCTGCTGCGAACCGCCAACTCGGAGCTGTGGCGCCAGGAGCGGATCGAGTTCCCTTCGAACTACGCCTGTCTCACCCCGAAGGCCGCCCACTGGGTAGTCGAGCACGGGATCGAGCTGATCGGCGTGGACTTCCTGTCGGTCGAGCAGCAGGGCGCCGAAGGCCATCCGGTGCACCACATCCTTCTGGAAAACGGCGTCGTCATCGTGGAGGGCCTCAACCTCGGCGACGTGGCCCCCGGCGAATACGTGTTGATCTGCCTTCCCCTTCGGATCGCGAACGGCGACGGCGGCCCTGCCCGCGCCGTATTAGTGACGCCGTAGAGCTACACCGCAAGGCTCCCCGACAGCCACCTGACCAGATAGTCCTCCAAGTTCCAAGCAACGAGTCGTCGACTGTCGTCCTCGTGATCGAAGGCGAAGACCCGGTCGCGTTCGATGCGCCTCCCCTTGCTCACTGGGAAGGCGAACAAGTCGCCATTCCCCGCGTCGGCA
>JBIOYQ010000163.1:0-3050 GCA_044870295.1 Actinomycetota bacterium | reverse complement strand
GCGATGCTGGTCGACATCTCGCGGATCCGCGACATCGGGTACATCCGCGAGGACGGCTCGCAGGTCGCAATCGGCGCCCTGGCCCGGCACCACGACGTGGCCAACAGCGAAGCGCTCCGTGAGCTGGCGCCGATCGTGGCATATGCCGCAAGCCTCATCGGCGACCCACAGGTCCGTCACCTTGGCACGATCGGCGGTTCGTGCGCGCACGCGGATCCCGCCTCCGACATGCCCACGGTCCTCCTGGCCCTTGGAGCCGACTTCGTCATCCGTGGGCCGAAGGGGAAGTCGCGAACCGTCACGGCGGCCGACTTCTTCAAGGGTCTCTTCGAACCCGACCTGGCGTCGAACGAGGTGCTGGCGGAGATCCGGGTCCCGAAGACCGCCGGGCGCGGATGGAGCTACCTGAAGTTCCACCGCCGGGCCCAGGACTGGGCCATGGTCGGGGTGGCCGCCTTGGCCGGCGACGGGGCCGGTCCCGCCATCGCGCTCACGAACATGGGGGAGCGGCCCCTTCGCGCCGCCGGTGTGGAGCGAGCTCTGGCCGAGGGAGCCGATCCGGCGACCGCGGCCCAGCGAGCCGACGAAGGTACCAGCCCGCCGTCGGACACGTTCGGAAGCGCGGAGTACCGCAAGGAACTGTCGAAGGTGCTCGTTCGCCGGGCCCTCGAGGAGGCCATGTCCCGGTAGCCGAGTCGAGGGCTTTGACGCCCGGACGCTCGTCTGCGTAGATGGAGGCCATGCCGCCCCTGGCAGCACCGAACCTGGACTTCGAACGCTGGTTCGACAACAACGGGGTCAAGGTCATCGCGATCGTGGTGGTCGCGATCGTGGTGTCCATCGTGACCCGATTCCTGGTCCGGCGATTCCGCCGCAAGCTCGAGGGCAAGCCCAGCCTGACCCAGGAGTTGAACCTCCAGCGGGCCACCACCCTGGCCCACGCCCTGTCCACCGCGGTGGTGGTGATCATCTGGGCGATGGCCGTCCTCCTCGTCCTGGGAACCCTGGACGTCCCCCTCGCGCCGTTCCTTGCCAGCGCGGGGGTCGCCGGCGTCGCGCTCGGCTTCGGGGCCCAGAGCCTCGTCAAGGACACTCTGTCGGGGTTCTTCATCCTGCTGGAGAACCAGTTCGGCGTGGGTGACGTGATCGAGGTCCTGACCACCGCCAGTCCGATCTCGGGCAAGGTCGAGGACCTCACGCTCCGGATCACCACCCTTCGGGCCTTCGACGGCACGCTGCACGTCGTTCCGAACGGCAACATCCAGGTCGTATCCAACAAGTCGAAGGGGTGGGCCCGGGCCATCGTCGACGTCCGGGTTGCCTACGGGGAGGACGTGGACCGGGTCCGTGAGGTTCTCGAGGAGCTGTTCGAGGAGATCCGCAAGGACACGGTCCTGAAAGAATGGATCATGGAGGGCCCGAGCATCCTTGGCGTGGAGAGCCTGGCCGATTACGCGCTGGTGGTGCGGGTGGTCGCGGACACGAGGCCCTCCAAGCGGTGGGACGCCGAGCGCCGCCTTCGCGAGCGCATCACGCGCCGCCTTTCCGAGCGCGGGATCCGCGTGCCGTTCCCGCCGGCCGTCTCATCGAGACCGGACGATGCATCCGCCACCGGCTCCCTCCCGTAAGGGCCGACGCGTGCCGGCTTCACCGCGGGCTGCGGCGGCAGCCGTTACCCTGGAATCGTGACGGGCAGGCTGTCGTTCGACTCGGTCCAGGAGCTGCAAACGGGGCTTCGCGGGGAGGGCTATCTCGCGGATCGCGGGCTGGCCACGGCGATCTACCTCGCCGTCTCGCTGGACAAGCCGCTCCTGCTCGAAGGCGAGGCCGGCGTGGGCAAGACCGAGGTGGCCAAGGCGCTCGCGTCGCTCCTGTCCCGCGAGCTCATCAGGCTCCAGTGCTACGAGGGCATCGACGCGTCCCAGGCGCTTTACGAGTGGAACTATTCGCGCCAGCTGATCGCCGTGCGGGCCATGCAGGACGGGACGGCGGAGACCCATGTGGAGGACCTGTTCGGGCCGGAATACCTGGTCGAGCGGCCGCTGCTCGCCGCGATCCGTTCGGGCTCCAAGGCGGTGCTGCTGGTGGACGTGCTCGATCGAGCCGACGACGAGTTCGAGGCGTTCTTGCTCGAGATCCTGTCCGAGTTCGCCGTGACCATCCCGGAGATCGGTCCGGTGGCGGCGGAGGAGCCGCCGGCCGTCATCGTCACGTCCAATCGGACCCGCGAGCTGCACGACGCCCTGAAGCGCCGTTGCCTGTACCACTGGATCGATCACCCCTCGCTCGAACGCGAGGTCGAGATCGTTCGAACGCGTGCACCGGGCGTGTCGGAGACCATGGCTCGCGACGTGGCCGGGGCCGTTGCTCGCCTTCGGTCCCTGGACGTGGCGAAGCGTCCGGGTGTGGCGGAGACGATCGACTGGGCCAACGCGTTGTCCTTCCTCGGCGTCGAGCGCCTTGACGAGGGCACCGCAAGGGAGACGCTGGGTGCGGTGCTGAAGGATCACGAGGATCAGGAGCTGGCCGAGTCGCGGCTCGCCGAGGTGGTCGGCGACGCCGACGCCTGACCCCGAGGACCTGGAGGGTCTCGATAGGCTGATCGGATTCGGCCGAGATCTGCGGCGGCGCGGCCTGCCCGTCGGGACCGGCCGGATCGTCACGTTCTGCCGGGCCGCGGTGGCGCTCCTGCCACTGCGTCGTGAGGACCTGTATTGGGCGGCCAGAGCCTCGCTCGTGTCGAGGCCCGAAGATCTCGAAGCGTTCGACCGCGCCTTCGATGAGTACTTCGGGGTGGCGGATAGGTTCCCGGCGCTCGCTCGCCTCGTGGTGCCGAGGACGCCAGCAACCTCACCCGAGGCCGAACCGGTGGGTGAGCTGATGGCGACCGCGGGCCTGGTCGCTGGGAGATGGCGAGCCGCCGGCGAGGCAGAGGAGCCAGAAGGGGAGGCAGCGCTTCGCATCGTGGCAAGCGCGGCGGAGGTGCTCCGGGAGAAGTCCTTCGCCGACCTCTCCGAGGAGGAGCGCCAGCCGGCGGATGAGGTGGGCGA
>JBIOYQ010000162.1:0-5086 GCA_044870295.1 Actinomycetota bacterium | reverse complement strand
CTCACGAACCTGGCGGCGCGCGTTGCGGTGGGGGGCGGCGGCCGTGCCGCTCGAGCCCTGGCCGCCGTGCGCTCGGCGGTCGACGGCCACGACCGCCTGGAGATCGACTACTACTCCGCTTCGCGCGACCAGCAGACCACCCGCCGCATCGATCCCGAGCACGTGTTCTCTGGGCTCGGCAACTGGTACGTGGTGGCCTGGGATCACCTGTCGGAGGACGAGCGGCTGTTCCGGATCGACCGGATCCGCGCCGCGCGTCCGACGGGTGAGACCTTCGAGCCCCGCGGGCTCCTCGGCGCCGGCCGGCCGCTGTACACGCGGTCGTCACGCGACATCTCCGTGCGGCTGTCGCTGGAGCCCAGTGCCCGATGGGTGGCCGAGTACTACGACATCGAGCGGTCGGTCCAGCATTCCGACGGCCGCTTCGAGGTGACCCTGCCGGCGAAGGACCTGGCCTGGGTGGCCAAGCTCATCCTTCGGCTGGGGGGCGAGGCCCGCGTCCTCGAGCCGCCCGAGCTGATCGAGATGGTGGCCGACGCGGCCGCTCGAACGCTGGGGCTGTACCGTCGCCAGCCCCCCGAGCCCGCCCCGCGCGGCGCTCGCGGACGGTGACCGAAGGCCCGAATCAGCTAGGCCTGCTTTAGGCCTTTCGGCACCTCAAGCGCCCCTCACGGGTCGCCGATTTAGCGAGTGAGATGACCACGATCCGAACCACGTGCCCCCGATGTGGCGAGGTCGACATGTCCCCCGAGGCGATCCTGCTCTCCATCAGGGACAGCGCGGGCGAAGGCTCGTATCGCTTCTCTTGCCCGACCTGCATGAACACGATCGAGAAGCCCGCCGACCGGAAGGTGGTCGCGCTGCTCCTGTCCGCTGGCGTCGAGCTCGAGGACGAAGCCGGCGTGGAGGCCGAGGGATCGGCCGACGATCCGATGATCGAGCCCAGACCCTCCGGGCCGCCGCTGACGATCGACGACCTGATCACCTTCCACTTCATCCTGCAGGACGACCGGGAGATGGCGCGCGCGTTGCAACGTGCCGCCGGAGGCGAGCGCTCGGGGTAAGCTCCCCCCCGTGGTCCTCGCCGTTGTCCTGACGGTCGCCATCGCGTCCCTGGCCGTTCTGGCCATCCTGGCCGTCTCGTTGCTCCGGCACCTGAAGGTGCTCGCCGCGTCACTTCGGCGATTCCAGGAGGAGACGCAGCCCGTTCTGTTGGAGCTGCAGCGATCGAGCGCCTCCGCGTCGCAACGGGGGGCCGAACTCAAGGAGGCGGGTGGTAGACTCCGGCGGTAGCACCCGGAGCGAACCACCTCGATCTCTTCCCGCCGGGAGGCACGCCAGGTGTTCAACGTCGGTCCTGCAGAGATCATCGTCATCCTGCTGATCGCCCTGGTCGTGTTCGGACCAAAACGCCTCCCCGAGATCGGGAAGACCATTGGCAAGGGGTTGCGCGAATTCCGCCAGGCAACCCAGGACGTCAAGGACGAGCTGTCGTTCAACCTCAGCGACGACGAAGACGACGAAGAGCCGCCCAGCACGAGCACCGGGGCGGGCACCGGCGAGAGCACGAGCCCTGACACCGTTCCGAGTACCACCACGCCTGCGGCTGGTGGCGAGGCCCCCAGCCCGAACGGCGAGGCGGGTGCCGCCCAGCGGCCCTCGGTGCCGGGCGAGGCGGTGCCGGGCGCCTGAGTGCCGGCGCCCGACGGACCGCGAGGTAGCGAGGGGAACCCCCGATGGCCTTGAGCTTGCGAAGGCGGCGGCGTCCGCAGGACCCCACCGGCACCATGACGGTGGTCGAGCACCTCACCGAGCTCCGGCGCCGGCTGTTCCTGGCGATCCTGGCCGTCGTCGTGGGGATGATCGGCGGATGGTTCCTGTACCCGCACGTGTTCCATCTGGCCCTCAATCCGTTCTGCGACTTCATGAAGGACCACCCGGACGTCGCGCTCGACCCGAAGCAGCCCTGCAAGGTGGTGTTCCTCTCCATCACCGAGCCGTTCATCACCAAGCTCAAGGTGGTCGGGTTCCTCGGTCTGGTGATCGCCCTGCCCGTGGTGCTGTTCCAGCTGTGGAGGTTCGTCACCCCGGGCCTCACCGACCGTGAGCGGCGCTACGCCGTACCGTTCGTGGTCGCCTCGGTGGTGCTGTTCGCCCTGGGCGGCCTCATGGCCTACGTGACGCTGCCGAAGGGACTGAACTTCCTGCTGGGATTCGCGGGCACCTCGGACATCAAGTTCGTCATGTCGACCGGGAAATACCTCGGATTCATCATGTTGATCCTGCTGGCCTTCGGGGCGGCCTTCGAGTTCCCGGTGATCCTGATCTCGCTCACCTTGGTGGGGGTCCTGTCCAGCCGCAAGCTCCGGGATTGGCGGCGCTACGCCCTGGTCTCCATCGCGGTGATCGCCGCAGTGATCACCCCCAGCCAGGACTGGTTCACCATGACCGCTCTCATGGTCCCCCTGATAGTCTTCTACGAGCTTTCCATCCTGGTCGCTCGAATCCTCAAGAAGTAGCAAGGGAACCCTCACATGGCCATCAAGAGCAAGGGACGTGCTCGCGGACGCCGCGCGGTAGCCGCGGCGCCGCGGCGGCCACTGGTCGTGCGCAAGCCGCCCATCTGGCGGCGGCCGTGGGTGTGGGTCCTGGTCGGCGTGCTGGCCGCGGCGGGGATCACGTTCGCGATCCTCGCGGTCCTCCACAGCAACCAGGTGTCGGCGCGGAAGGCCCGCGAGAAGCTGGCCATCACCAAGTTGTACCTGCAGTTCAAGTCGGGCCTCCCCAAGGACCTCCGAACGGTTCCACCCGACGTCCTGGTGATCTTCCCGACGGTCACCGACGATCTGGCCAAGATCGGCAAGGACCTCAAGGGCGCCGACGTCACCGCCCGCGGGAAGGAGATCATCGACCAATCCCAGACGTCGGTGAAGGCGCTCCAGGCCATCCAGGTCGACACGGTCATCCCCGCCGAGTTCGCCCAGGACCGAACCGACGTGAAGGACGGCATCTTCCTGATCACTCGGTCGATCGACCTGTATCGCCAGGTCGGCGGCCTGGTGCAGGCGTCGGCCGACCTGCCGCGCGCCCAGCAGAAAGCCGTCGTCGACCAGGCCACCCAGCTGACTCAGCAGGCTGCCAACCTCTTCGACCAGGGGTATCGCAAGATCCTGGCGATCCTCACGCGACTGGACATCCCCCACAACGTGCCGGCCAACGTACCCGTCACCCCGGGCGGGCCGCCGTCGGCCCTTCCCACGGCCCTACCGAGTCAGACCACCGGCTCGGCCCCGCCGACCGCCTCGGCTTCTCCGTGATCGCGGTCGTCGCCAACCCGTCCTCGGGACGGGGCAAGGGCGCCAGGCTCATCCCCCAGGTCGACGCGGAGCTGACCGCCCTCGGCATCGAGCACACCATGATCGTCAGCCGAGCAGCGGACGAGCCCGAGCGGCTGGCGCGAGAGGCGGCGTCCGGAGGAGCCACCGTGGTGGCGGCGC
This sequence comes from Actinomycetota bacterium, assembly GCA_044870295.1. Taxonomy (GTDB): domain Bacteria; phylum Actinomycetota; class UBA4738; order UBA4738; family UBA4738; genus AC-52. Next base: position 1,589 of record JBIOYQ010000162.1, on the reverse strand, counting down.
TCGGCGGCGACGGACAGGTCGGCGCGGTCGCCAACGGCATCCTCGGGTCGGGCGCGGCCCTCGCGGTGATCCCCGCGGGCACCGGCAACGACTTCGCCCGCCACCTCGGCCTGAACCGCAAGGACCCCTTGGCGGCGGCCCGGCTGCTCGCCGACCCATCGATCCGAAAGATCGACGTGGTGCGGATCACCACACCCGAAGGAGAGCGGCACTACGTGAACGTCGGGGGGGCCGGATTCGACTCCGAGGTCAACGAGCACGCCAACGGCGTGAAGAGGCTCAATGGGACGGCGAAGTACATCTACTCCACGTTCGTGCAGCTGGCCAAGTTCAAGCCCGGCCGCTTCATGGTCAGGGTCGATGGGGAAGACCACCCGTTCACCGGCATGATGCTGGCGGTGGGGAACGCCACGTCCTACGGCGGCGGCATGTTGGTGACCCCGGATGCGAAATCCGACGACGGCTTGCTGGACATCTGCGTGATCCGGGAGCTGCCGAGGCGTCAGTTCGTGATGACGTTCCCCAAGGTGTTCAAGGGGCGGCACGTCCAGCACCCGGCCGTCACGATGCTTCGCGGAACCGAAGTGGAGATCTCGGCCGACCGGCCCTTCATGGTGTACGCCGACGGAGAGCGTGTCGGGAGCCTGCCCGCCACCTTCGTCCTGATCCCGCGAGCTTTGCCCGTCGTGGTTCCGAGGGCTGAGGCGTGACCGACGGCCTGCTGCTCCTTCACGCCTTCCCGCTGGACGCTTCGATGTGGGCGCCCCAGCTCGAGGCCATCGGGGGCACGGTGCCGGTGGCCGCTCCGAACGCCCCGGGGTTCGGTGGAACGGCCCTGTCGGGCGACGTGTCGGCCATGGACCGGATCGCGGACGTGGCCGCCGAGGAGCTCGCCGGGGCAGGGATCGATCGAGCGGTGGTGGTCGGGCTGTCCATGGGAGGCTACGCGGCCTTCTCGTTCTGGCGCCGGCATCGGGATCGCGTCCTGGCGCTGGTGCTGGCGAACACACGATCCGGCGCGGACGACGACGCCGGGCGGGAGCGCCGGCGAGCGCTGGCCGCCAGGTTGATCGAGGAAGGTCACGGGTTCCTGGTCGACAGTCCTCCGCCGCTGCTCTCGGAAAACGCGCCCTCGGAGCTGTGGGACCGCGTCAAGGAGATCATCCGATCGCAGCCTGCCACCGCCATCGCGGCGGCCTCGCTGGGCATGGCCGAACGGCAGGATTCGACGCCGGACCTCGCCGGGATCGACGTCCCCACCCTGGTGATCACGTCCTCGGGCGACACGCTGATCCCTCCCGACGCCACCACCCCGATGGCGTCGCAGATCCCCGACGCGCGGTTGGAGGTCATCGAGGGGGCGGGCCACCTGTCGAACCTCGAAGCGCCGGAGGCCCTCAACCGAGTGTTGCTCGAGCACGCGGAGCGCTCTGGCCTCCGTCTTTCTTGACCAGAGGGTCGCGAGTCCCGACCTCCTGGTGGCGCACTCCCGTCTATAGTTAGATGGCCATCAAACTATGATCGGGAGCTTCGTGACAGACAAAGAATTCGCTCCTGCCCTCTGCGCCCCTGCCACCCTGTTCGCCGAC
>JBIOYQ010000161.1:0-9259 GCA_044870295.1 Actinomycetota bacterium | reverse complement strand
GCGAGCGATGAACCTGGGACCCAACGGAGTCATTCAAGAGGTCAAGGCAGCGAAGTTGCTTGGCCGCGGCGGCGCCGCGTTCCCGACTGGAGTGAAGTGGGAGGCGGTGGCCGGGCAGCCCGCACGTCCCCACTACTTCGTGTGCAACGCCGACGAATCCGAGCCCGGCACGTTCAAGGACCGCGTGCTCATGGAAGGAGATCCGTTTGCCGTCGTGGAGGCGCTGACGATCGCTGGGTTCGCCACCGGCTCGGAGCACGGATACATCTATGTGCGGGGTGAATACCCGCTGGCCACGCATTTCCTCCAGAACGCCATCGAAGAAGCTCGCATTGCTGGCCTCCTCGGCGAGAACATCCTGGGAAGCGGAATCAAGTTCGACATCGAGATCCGGCGCGGCGCCGGCGCCTACATCGCCGGCGAGGAGACCGCCCTCTTCAACTCCATCGAGGGGAAGCGCCCCGAGCCACGCAACAAGCCGCCCTTCCCGGTCACCCACGGGTTGTTCGGCAAGCCCACGGGCATCAACAACGTTGAGACGCTGGTCAACGTGCTCGAAATCCTGGGGATCGGGGGCGCCGAGTACGCGAAGACCGGCACGCCAGATTCCACCGGGACCCGGCTGTTCTGCCTCTCGGGGTGCGTGGAACGGCCGGGCGTCTACGAGGTGGAACACGGCATCACGCTGCGCGAGCTGCTGGGCATGGCGGGGGGTGTGCGCGATGGACGGCCGCTGAAGGCGATCCTCCTCGGAGGGGCCGCCGGGTCCTTCCTCTCGCCCGACGACCTCGACGTCCGCCTGACCTTCGAAGATGCCAAGGCGGGTGGCTACACGCTCGGCTCGGGCGTCGTCATGGTCTTCGACGACACCGTGGACCTGGTCGACATCGTGCTGCGCATTGCGGCGTTCTTTCGCGACGAGTCGTGCGGGCAGTGCGTTCCCTGTCGGGTGGGAACCGTCCGTCAGGAAGAGGCTCTGCATCGGCTGGCGAAGGGGCGGCCTCAGGGATCGGTCGCCGACGAGCTCGCCCTGATCGACGAGATCGCGAAGGTCATGCGTGATGCATCGATCTGCGGCCTCGGCCAGACCGCCGCCGGCGCGGTGCAGTCGGCGATCCGGCGACTCCACGTGTTCGGGGCGAACGGGCAAGGAGGAAGTCCGTGAGCACTCCCGTCCCGGTGGAGCCTCCGCGGCGCCTCCTCGATCTGACCATCGACGGCCGGCCCTTCCGCGTTCCCGAGGGCACCACCATCCTCGACGCGTGCCGGGCGGCCGGCGTGGACACGCCAACGCTGTGCTACCTGGAGACGCTCTCCCCGGTGAACGTCTGCCGGGTCTGCGTGGTCGAGGTCGAAGGCTCCCGGGCGCTGGTTCCCGCCTGCTCGCGGAAGGTGGAAGCCGGGATGGCCGTGGGGACCGACACCGAGCGGGTTCGGCACAGCCGGCGCATGGTCCTGGAGTTCCTGGCTTCCTCGGTGGACCTCTCGCTGAGCTCCGAGGAGGTCCGCGGGTGGATGGATGGCTATGGCGCCGACCCATCGCGATACGGCGACGAACCGGCCACGGTGGCCCAACCCGTGAAGGTGGACAACGACCTCTACGTCCGCGACTACTCGAAGTGCATCCTCTGCTACAAGTGCGTGGAGGCGTGCGGGGTCGACGCGCAGAACACCTTCGCCATCGCCGTGGCCGGCAGGGGGTTCGACGCCGGGATCTCCACGGAGTACGTGGTCCCGCTCACCGAGTCGGCGTGCGTCTACTGCGGCAATTGCATCGGGGTCTGTCCCACGGGCGCCCTCATGTTCAAGAGCGAGCACGAGATGCGCGACGCCGGCACCTGGGACGAAACGAGGCAACAGGTGACCGAGACGATCTGCCCATACTGCGGTGTGGGGTGCCCGGTGGAGCTGCACGTGCAGGACAACGAGATCGTGAAGGTCACCTCGCCACTGGACCACGACATCACCCGCGGCCACCTCTGTATCAAGGGCAGGTTCGGCTACCAGTTCGTGCAGAACCGGCCGGGGGCGGAGGGTCGGCAAGCGGCCGACTGACCCGGGTACGCTCCGCACCATGAGGAAGCCGAGCCTGAGCTGGCTGCTGGTGCTGGTGCCCGTGTCCCTCCTGGCCCGGGTCTTGGATCAGGACTTGCTGGTGTTCCTGACCGCGGCGGGCGCCATCCTGCCGCTGGCCGGTCTGATCGGGAGAAGCACCGAGCAGCTGGCCATCCGGTCAGGGCCCCGGATGGGCGGGCTCCTCAACGCGACCTTCGGCAACGTCACCGAGCTGATCATCGCGGTGTTCCTGATCCTGGACGACGAGCTCGAGGTGGTGAAGGCATCGCTGACCGGTTCGATCCTGGGCAACCTCCTCCTGGTCCTCGGCCTGTCCTTCGTGGTGGGCGGCATCCGACACCGGGAGCAGGAGTACAACGCCCAGGCCGCGGGGGTGCACTCGACCTCACTGGTCCTGGCGGTGATCGGCTTGTTGATGCCCGCCCTGTTCGTCCTCACCACCGGGACCCATGAGTTCCTGGAACGAGAGATCGTCAGCGGGATCGTGGCGGCCGTGTTGATCGCCCTGTACGCCTGCGCGCTCATCTTCACCATGGTCACCCACGAGCACCTGTTCCACACCCCGACGGAGGACGAGGAAGCGGAGTGGTCGGCGCGCAAGGCCGTCGGGGTCCTGCTGTCGGCCACGGCGCTGGTGGCGCTCGAGTCGGAGTTGCTGGTCGGTGCCCTGGAGCCGGCGCTGAAGGATCTCGGGCTGACCAAGTTCTTCGTCGGGTTGATCCTGGTCCCCATCATCGGGAACGCCGCCGAGCACAGCTCGGCCGTGATGTTCGCCTATCGGAACAAGGTGGACGTGACGCTCGAGATCGCCATCGGATCCTCCACCCAGGTGGCCATGTTCGTGGCGCCGGTCCTGGTCTTCATCAGCCTTGCGGTGGGGCATCCGATGGACTTCATCTTCACCACGTTCGAGGTGGCCGCCGTGGGGCTTTCCACGTTGATCGTCGCGCTGATCTCCATGGATGGAAGGAGCAACTGGCTGGAGGGCGCTCAACTCCTGGGGGCGTACTCCATCATGGCCATCTCGTTCTTCTTCGTCCGCGGAGGCTAGCGCCCTCCCTCGGCCAGCGTTTTCCGTCAGGTCCCGGTCACCGTCACCTTGGCCGTCATGAACGTATGGATGGCGCAGTGGTAGAAGAACGTGCCGGCGGTGTTGAACCGGCGGTTGAACGACTCCCCCGGATCAAGCGTGCCGGAGTCCCACACCCCCGTGTCCGAGGTGGTGGTATGGGCGATCGAGCCCATGTTCCTCCACTGCACTCCCCCGCCCACCGCGATCGTCACGTTCCGCGGCATGAATGCGAAGTCGACGATCCGAACGCGGGCCGGGGCATCCGGGACGGTGGCCGCGCGTGGCTGCGCCGATGCGGTCCTGGAGAGCGTAGCCAAGCACAGCAGCGCGGCGACTGAGAGCTGGGCCAGCCGACGAGATCCCTTCATCGCCTCCTCCTTCCGCCAAAGCGGCTCCGGGGCGCCCGTCCACCCTATCGCTCGCCGAGGATTTTGGAGACGGGCCGAATTCGCTGGCGGTCGGGTGCTAGAGCTTCTGGAGCACGACGAAGTGGGAGAGGCCGAACTTCCGAACCGGGGTCGCCTCGGCGCGGTACAGGATGCCGCGGAGCGCCTTCCCCGCGCGCGGGCTGCGCGTGGCCACGTTGTCGAACCCGGGATACACGTAGGCGTGCACGACCAACTTGACGGGGAGGCCGGCCCACAGCTCGAACATGTCCGTTGCCCGGTACGCCTTCGCGTGTGGCACGAGCTTGCGCCGCATGGCATCGGGCAGCCAGTTCACGCCGAACTTGTTGCCGAACCGGTACTGGCCGCGCCAGTAGATGCCGTGCGTCTCGAAGGGATACAGGCGGTTCGGCGCATAGAGCACGATGTGCCCGCCGGGGCGAAGGACGCGGAGGGCGTCGGCGATGGCCTCTCGGTCGTCGCGGACGTGCTCGATCACCTCGTTGAACACGATCACGTCGAAGGACCCGTCCGCGAACGGCAGGGACTCGCCCTCCGCCGCGACCAGGTTCGGGAGGTGGGCTTCCCCCAGGCGCTCCGCGGACACGTCCAGGCCGTAGACGTGGGGGCTGAAGTCGCGGAACCTCCGGACGTACGTGCCGATGCCGCAGCCCACGTCCAGGATCCAGCGGTTCTCCAGCTCGACGTAGCGCCGGATGAGCTGCAATCGGCGCTCCTGGCCGGAGCGCCAGACGTAGCTTGGCTCCCCCAGCCGAGCGGCGTCCACCGACGGCGCTCGCTTGATCTCCTTCATGGTGGCCACGGTCATCTCCCTGACAGACGGCCGCCTCATCGTAACGGATGGGCTTGCCCAGCCGGCGAAGCTCTGGCCAGGCCGGGCTCCATGGACCGGTGAGGATCGCTTGCTGAAAGGCCCGCATGATCAGGGCAGACCGAACACCACCTGGACGAGCCGGATCTCGATCACGAACACCTCCATCGGGCGGACGTAGGTCACGTACTGGGTCTGGCCACCGCCCTCCGCGTACTCCGGATGGGACAGCGCCGCGTAGTCGAACGTCCGCCCAGGGATTCCGTGAAACAACAGCGCCTGGTCGGACCACGGGCCCTCCGGCGCGTACGACACGCGGTACATGACGTCGCTCGACAGTGGCTGGCTGTAGATGGCGACGTAGTCACCCAGGAAGGAGTCGAAGAACACCTGGTTGGCCGCGCCGCCGTCGAACACGGTCACTGCGTCGGCGATCTCAGGGCTCCACACGCCCCCGCCCGCGTAGAACGTCCAGGCCGAACGGTCCAGCGCGTCCCCGAGCGGGGCCTGGGCCACCTGACAATGCTGGACGAGAAAGCCCGGGTAGCAGCCGTAGGAGAACAGTGTCTCCCCTTCGACGTACGAGCCGCTCGAGAAGCCCACCTCGTCCTGCTGGAACATCAACGTGGGATCGGGGCTGCCCGGACTCTCGATGGGCCGGACCACCTTGGCGCCGGGAGTCCACACGGCGATCCCCGAGCCCATGGTGGTCCACCCCGGCTGCCCGATGACGCGATAGATCTTCAGATAGAAGTGGAGGACGCGGTTCCGAACCGAATCCGGGACCATGGGACCCGCCCACAGGGCGTACTCGGCCCCGCAGGGGGGTCGGTGGCAGCTGTTCGGATCGTGCAGCCGGTTGAACCGGGCCTCCTGCCGAGTGAAGGGGAGGAACTCCGTGGGCGCGCCGGTTCCATCCACGAAGTCGTTCGACAGCACGATCCCATCGGATCCGACCAGATCGGTGGTGGTGGACAGGGTGTCGTTCGCCCAGAAGTCGCCGTCGTGGCCCGGCACGGAGAGGATGGTGTCCCCGAAGGTCCAGATCGACGTCCCCTTGAACAGCCCGCTCTGCACTCCATCCCGGCCCTTGATCGCCGCGTTCTGCGTGACGGGGCCGAGCTCCATGGCTGAGAGGACGGGCGGGATCGGTGGGATCCCGCCTCCTGGTGCGCGGGACGGACCCCGGCCGGCCGAGGCGGCGGGTGCGATGGCCACGGCCATCGCCACCACGGACACCAATGCGACCATGGGCACGACACCACGCCGAACCACGGCGCTGCTCGTCAGGCCTACACTCGACATGGCCGCCCAGTATCACATTCGAGGTCCCATGGATGCCGCCCAGGACAGGCTCACCCTCAACCGGCCGTACCTGATCCTGTCCCCCGAGGATCACGTGGTGTTGGGCGAATCGGACTTCGGCATGCCTGGGCTCGTGGCGGCCGAATCCATCGGTCCGTTCACCGGGATCCAGGCGTCCGGGCCGCTCATCACCGTCCACGACTCCGTCATCGACGCCGGTCTCGGCATCGGGCATCACCCGCATCGGTACAACGAGCGGCTGTTCTACATCGAGGAGGGACAGCTCGATCACGACGACGCCCTCAACCGGATCACCGGCCACATGGATACGGGCGACGTCGGGCAGTTCACCGAGGGGATCCGCGGGATGCTGCACTCGGAGTGGAACCACGGGGACGTCGACACGCGCGCCTACATCCTGGTGTACACCACCGACCCGATCCCCGAGCGGACGGCGTTCAACGCGCTGCGCGACTCAGAGGCGCCCCGAATCGACGAGGGTCCCGGCGTGACCACGAAGGTGTTGGTTGGGCCCGGCTCCCCGCTGCGGGTCAACGGAGATATCCGGCGCTTCACCGACTCCACGCTGGATCCCGGCGCGGTCGTGCGGCTCGAAGCGGCTCAGGGCGAGGGCGGGGTGGCCAGCGTCCGCGAGGGCGAGTTCCAGCTGGACGGCGAGCTGCTGCCGCCCGGCTCCACGGTCATCGTGCCTCCGGCGGATCGGCCGCGAGAGGTGGAGCTCCGTGCCCGCGGGCCCGGCCGGCTCATCCGGGTGGTCCACGGTTCGGGCCACGGGTTCGTGGTGGACGCACCGTTGCCACGACGTGGCACCCGAACGTCTTGACCTGGCTCATCCCGAAACCCGATTCCCAGCGGATTCACAACGCGGTCTGCGGTCCACCCCAGTGTGGGCGGTGAGGATCATCCGCGACCGGCGCGACCGGCGCCGGACGAACAGAAAGGAGATCCTCGATGGACGACACTCCATCGCCTGTCAGACCCCGTCGCTGGGGAAGGGCCGTCGGATTCCTGGCCGCGGGGATCGTGGCCGGAGCGATCATGGCCTCGACCATGGCGGCCGGAGCCCAGACCTCCGGTTCCTCGTCGGGAAGCTCCTCCACCACGACCTCGAGCACGAGCTCGGAGTCCAGCGAGACGGCCCTGACCGGCACCACGGCCCAGAAGGTCCGGGCGGCCGCCCTCGCAGCAGTCCCGGGAACCATCCTCCGGGTCGAGACCAGCCGTGACGGCTCGTCCTACGAGGCGCACGTCCGGAAGGCCGACGGGACCGAAGTGGTGGTGTTGATGGACAAGAACTTCAAGGTGACCGGCATCGACACCCATCACTGCCAGGACGATTCGTCGGCCTGATCCACGTCATCGGCAGCATCGAGAGGGCCCGGCTCCCCCCTCTGGGCCCTCTCGTCGTTCTCGAGCGGCACCACCCTCCAACCGCCGTCACATCTCGCCCGTCGAGTTCGTCATTCGATTGAGACGTCAACCCGAGGAGAGGAGGCCACCGTGCCGCTGGAGATGAGCGCCGTCATGATCGGGGTCGAGGACCTAGCCCGCTCGAAGAAGTTCTACGAAGAGGGCCTGGGCTGCACGATCGAGCAGGACTATCCGAGCTTCGTGTCGATCAACGTGGGCGAAGGGCGCTCGTCTCTGGCGCTCTACCAGCGGGAGGCGGCTGCCCAGGACGCCGGCGTGTCGCCGAGGGGTCAGGGTTCCGGGGAGTCTCGTTCCACTACATCGTCCCCTCTCCTGACGCCGTGGACGAGGTCATCGCCAAGGCCGTCGCGGCCGGCGGCGACGTGGTGAAGGAAGCCGCTGGCACGCAATGGGGGTACTTCGGCTACTTCAGCGACCCGGACGGCTACCTCTGGAAGGTCGCTTCCGGCTCCTAGCTCACAGGGACCTCCACGGACGAGGGGCCGTCGGGCAGCTGTGCGGGAATCTCACCGAAAGAGGGCTCCGACTTTCCGTCGGGGCCCTCTGTTCGAGTCAGGAAGGAGTTGTCAAAAACTCACAAACCCGTAGAGTACCGCCTTGCCTAGCTGGCGGGGGAGAAGCGGGAGGAAGACCAGTGAGGCTGAAGTACCTGCTCAGGGCCACCGCCCTGCTCGCGACGGTCATGGCCATTGTGGCCTTGGCAGGCGCGGCCAATGCCGATGTATGGACCGACAAGTCGGTCTATCAAGGCGGCGAGACCGTTGTCATCAGCGGCGACGGGATGCAAGCCGGCGAGTCCGTCGGGGTCGACGTGTCGTACCCGGACGGATCCCTCGCCCAGCACCACGACGTCCTGGCCGATGGCCAGGGCAACTTCTCGGACTCTTACACCCTGGCGTTGGACGCCCCTTCGGGCGACTACACGCTGGTGGCCACCGGGGCCGAGTCGGGCAACTCGTACAGCACGACGTTTGACCCGATCGGGGCTGGGGCTCTGAACTGCCCCACGCTGCAGGTCCACAACCCCACGCACTACAAGCTCCAGGTGGGGACCACCGTGACCTGCACGATCGATGGGGCCGAGGAGGTCAGCGGCCAAAGCACCACGACCGTGTACATCAAGAGCTCGACGCTGGGCAACGAGCAGGTCACCGGAACCGTGACGGGGACCGGTGAGAACACCCAGATCACGTTCACGTACACGGCCCGTGGCGACGGCTGCGACACCACGATCGTGGCCTACGACACGGTGGGGACCAACTCGAACAACATCATCATCAGCGGTGATCCCACGCATCCGTCCGCGGCCGGCTTCGCCTTCGTGGACGGCAACGGGAACGTCATCGACTGCGGCGGACAGGCGCACGTGTCGATCCTGAAGGTCGCCGACGAGCCCGTCGTCTACGCCAACCAGGCCATCGGCTTCACTATCACCGTCACGAGCGATGGAACGGCGACCGCGCTGAACGTCCAGGTCTCCGACACGCTGCCGACCGACGCCGGGACGTCGTGGTCCATCGACGGCGGCACCGGAGCGGCATTCTGCAGCATCTCGTTGGGGATCTTGTCGTGCGACTTCGGCGACATGGCCTCCCCGTCCAGCCTGGACGTGCACATCACCTCGCCCACGACCATGGCGACCGTGAACTACTCGCCCGTGGTCAACACCGCCACGGTGACGAGCGACAACGGCGGATCCGATGAGTCCACCGACCAGGTGGAGGTCATCTGCCCGAGGGTCCAGGCGTCCGTAACCCGCGACGCCGCGACCGTCCAACTCGGGAGCCCCGCCGGGTTCACCCTCACGGCGACGCGCAAGATGAGCGGAACGGTGCACGGGATCGTGCTCACGGGCTTCCTCCCCAAGGGCATGCATTGGACGCTCGACGGCGGCACCGGGCAGGCCATGTGCTCGGTGGTCAACACCACACTGACCTGCAACTTCGGCGACATGAGCCAGGGTCAGAGCTACACGGCGCACGTCACCGCGGTCACGGTGAAGGTGGGCACGCTCACCACGAAGGCCGAGACCTCCGGCCCCAGCCCGCTGGTCAAGTCGACAGGAAAGGCGACCGTCGCGGTTATCTAGGTCAGCGGTAGAACGTTCGATCGGCGAGGGCGCCGGCCGGGGAGGGC
>JBIOYQ010000160.1:0-10966 GCA_044870295.1 Actinomycetota bacterium | reverse complement strand
GCTGGCCCTGGGCTACCTGAGCGAGGCCGAGTACGACGAGGCGGTCAGGCCCGAGAAGATGGTGGGGCCCGGCTAGGCGCGTGGCCGGCGAGTCGAAGGCTCCAGGTGGAGAACTACTCTCCACACTTTGACCGCCATCAAACTATGGAACGTAGTCTCTCGATCGGGCTCCCGGCGCCCAGCATCCGGCGCGCCGTTTACGCCGAGAGCGAGAAGAACCCGATCCGGTGGTACGTGGAGCCCACCCGGAACAGCACCTTGCCCAGATACCGCCCGGGCGCGATCTGCACGAGCTCGTCCAGGATGTGCCGGATCAGAGCGGGGTTGGCTTCGAAGTCGTAGTCGATCTTCAGCACCTGGACGCCCGGGTCCAGCTCTCCCGCCCCGACGGCGTTCCTGAACGGAAAGGCCTCGATCCGGTCGAGGAGCCGGGTCTGCTGGTGCCCGGGGAACAGCGCGGTCAGCCATCTCGCGGTGGCGTCGGTCGGCCGGAAGCGGTTGATGCCGGTCCGGCGCTCGGCGTCGAACGCCTTCCCCAGCCAGGGCATCCACCATCCCGCCACGCGGAGCACGAACGCGTCCCACGGCCGCCAGGTGGTCGTGCCCAGGAGCCTGCCCGCCAGCGGCCCGGAGGGCCATGGATCGGGAGCCACACCTCCGGCGAACGCCCGCTCCAGGCCGGCGATCACCTCCGCCCGGTTCCGCCGCGGGTCCAGCCGGCCGGCCAGTCGTTCGACGTCCTCGGCTTCGCGGAGATCGACCGACTTCGGGCGGCTCGGCGGGCTCATGGCGTCGATGCTACGACCACGCAGCGTTTGACCGCACGCCGTGCCCGACCTAGGTTCAGGAGGAGCCGGAGAGGAGGCACCATGCCAGACGGCAACGATCCCTTCGTGAGCACCAAGGACGGCCAGCGAACGGGCAGCCAGCCGCTGTTCCATCAACACGGTCGGGAGATCCAGCGATTCGGTCAGATGCGCCTGCTGCCGATCGCCTTGAGCCATGACGCCCGCGTGGAGAGCTGCCAGCTCCTGAACCAGATCAACGCCGACACGATCATCCTCTACAACCTGTACAAGAAGCATCACTGGCTGGTTCGCGGGCCGACGTTCTTCCAGCTCCATACGTTGCTGGACAAGCACGCGGAGGAGCAGCTGAAGCTCATCGACCTCATGGCCGAACGGGTGCAGACCCTCGGTGGCGTGACCGTCGCCGATCCACGCCACGTAGCCGAGATCACCAGCGTCCCACGACCGCCGGACGGCGCCGAGGACGTGCCGGCCATGCTGTCGCGCCTGCTGGAGGCGCACGAGATCATCATCACGAAGACCCGCGAAGCCATCGACAAGACCGAAGAGTTGGGCGACTGGGGCACCAACGACCTGCTCATGAGCGACGTGCTCCGCACCAACGAGCTCGAGGTGTGGTTCGTCGCCGAGCACCTCGTCGACGTGCCCGTGGTCCGGGTCGAATAGGTCGAGCTACAGCCGGAGAGCGCGGACCGGGGCCATGATGGCCTGAGGATCTTCTCGCCAGGCCTCGGGCTGGACGTCGATGTACAGCTCGATCTCGTTCCCGTCCGGGTCCGCGATGTAGAGACTGTGGGTCACGCCGTGGTCGGCGGTCCCCACGATGGTCGCTCCCGCCTCGCTCAGGGTCCGGAGCGCCTCGCGCAGCTCGTCGTCGGTGGTCCCGACCTTCAGCCCGAAGTGATACAGGCCCACGCGCGGCGCGGGTGGGATCGGCGTGGCGTTCGGACCCACCTCGATCAGGAGCAGCTCGTGATGGGTCCGCCCCGACGAGAACATGGCCATGCGATGCTCGACTCCCACGATCTCCTTCCACCCGAGGACGTCTCGGTAGAACCCGCGAGAGACCTCGACGTCGCGCACGTACAGCACGATGTGACCCAGCTCCTTGACCTCCATCGGACTCCTCCTGGGGTGACCTCGGGTGTCAGAAGGGCAGCTTACGCTGGGCGAGGGTGAACCCAGATCACGAATCTTACAGTAAGATCTGTGAAGCAGATGAAGAGCATCGACCTGGGCGGCAGGCCCCTCCTCGATACGGCCCCCGACCGCGACCTGTTCGCGGGACGGGACGATGAGCTCACGGACCTGGTGAGCAGCGTCGAGCGCGGGCGGAACGTCCTGGTCGTGGGAGAACGAGGATCGGGGAAGACCACGCTGCTGCGGCGGCTGGCCCTCGCGCTCCGGGAACGGCATCCCGCCAGTCCCGCACCGGCGTTCGTCGAGGGCAGCCTGGCAACCAGCCCGGCGCAGTTCCTCGAGCTGGTGCGGTATCGCCTGGGGCTGCCGCCGACGGACTGGCAGGCGGAGAGGCTCGGCTGGGACGGCGATTCCCTCGAGCTGCCCACCATGGTGGCCGGCCTCGCAGAGGCAGCCCAACGGGGGCGGCGGGTCATCCTGGTCGACGAGGTTCGCCCCGACCCGATCGGACGGACCATCTTCGGCCAGCTGCGCGACCAGGTCTGGCAGCTCCCGTTCACCTGGGTGGTGGCGGTCGGCGAGGACGAGGTCGGGCCCTACCGCTCACCGCCCGCCAACGCGTTCTTCGACATAGTCATGACGTTGCGCCCGTTGGGGCGGGAGCAGCAACGGTCGCTGCTGGAGGCCCGGGCGGGCAAGCGCGGCGCCAGGATCGCCGGGCGCGTGGACGAGGGCAACCCACGCCGGTTGCTGGCCATCGCCCGCCAGGCCATCGACGGCGGCGCCGAGCCCGAGGCACTGTCCGATGCCCGCGGCCTTCGCGACGCCCGAGTGGCCAGACTGGGCCGCCCGGCCAGCATGGTGATGGCCGAGCTGGAATCGTTGGGCCCGGTGAGCGCCTCCGACGAGCGGCTTCTGCAGCGGCTGGGATGGACGCGATCGCGAGCCGTCCAGGTCCTGCGGCAGCTGGAGGCCGAGGGACTCGTGACCTCCGACACCGAGAAGGGAGACGCCGGCCGCCCCCGCAAGGTGTATCGACCCGCCGACCTGGACCTTCGGGCGGAGCCATCGAAGGGTTCGGCACGATGAGTCACGAGCACCTCCTCCGGGTGGAGGCGTCCAGGGCCCTCGAAGCAACGCGTCGGTTCGAGGACCTGTTCTTCTTCCACGTGCCGTTCGACGAGCTGAACGGCGACGACCAGACGGAGTCCACCCTCACCCGCCTCATCGCCAGCGAGGGGCGGGTCGCGGTGATCGGCGCCAGCGGGTCGGGGAAGTCGAGCGTCATCTCGTGGGTGCTGGGACCGCTGTCAACCGCGCTGCCCGACCGTCTCGTGCCGCTCCGCGTGCCCGTCGCCGCCGAGGTGGCCGCGACGGTGACCGAACCCGGCTCGATGGCCCGGCATCTGGTCCGGTACGTGACCCGATGGGCCAGCCGCGAGCGGTTCAGCCCCGCCGAACAGGAGGAGTTCGCCCGCGGCGTGGCCGAGGTGACCCGGCGGGCGGGCGGAGCCCGGACCCGCCAGTTCCACGTCGGGCTCCCCCTGTGGCTGGCCAACGTCGAGTTCGCCCGACAGGTCCAGGCGGCCGGCGAGGACTACGAGCTGCGTGGCTCGGCCGCCGACGCGGTGGAGTACCTGCGACGGATGGTGGCCATCTTCGACGCTCATGGCCTGTACCCGGTGCTGGTGTTCGACGACTCCGACACGTGGTTGTCGATCCCAGGCATGGACCGGACGGAGCTGGCCAACGCGTTCTTCGCTCGAACCGTGCGCATGCTGGCGAAGGAACTGGACGCCGCCCTGGTGGTGGCGGTGCACGAAGGCTATCTCGGTCTCCCCGGCTACCAGGAGGGCAGTCAGTTCCTGTCGGGGGAGATCAGGATCCCGAGGCTGATCGACGCCTCGCTCGGGATCGACGCGTTGCTCAGGGACCGACTGGTGATGTCGGACGTGGGCCTGGGCATCGAGGACGTCATGGATGCCGACGCGGTCGTCCAGCTCGCCAAGCACTACGAGAGCGGGAGGACCATCCGGGACCTGCTCCGTGTGGCGCAGCGTTCGCTGCAGCACGCGCTGTCGGACGGGGTCGAGCTGGTGACGGCGCAGCTCGTGGAGCAGGCCGTCACCGAGCTCGCCGGATAGCCGGGCGGCCGGCGCTCCCGTAGGATCGCCGTGCCATGGCCGGTTCATCGAACGAGGAGCGGGCCCAGATCCTCGCGCGCGTTCCAATGCTCGGCGCCCTGTCCAAGCGGCAGCGGCGACGGCTGTTGTCCCGAACCTCCCAGCACGACTACCGGGAAGGAGCCACGATCGTTCGGCAGGGCACCCGTGGCGAAACCGTGTTCGTGCTGCTCGAAGGGACCGCCCGAGTGGTGCGGGGTGGCAGGACCGTCGCCCGGCTGTCGCCGGGCGACTTCTTCGGCGAGATCGCCGTCCTGGACCGCCGCCCACGCACTGCGGACGTCATCGCCACCTCACCGGTTGCGGTCCTCGTGCTCCACCGTGACGATCTCAAGGCGATCCTCGAGGACGAGCCCCAGGCCGCCTGGTCGTTGCTGGAAGCACTGGCGGGGCGCCTGCGCGGAGATTGACCCCGGCTACTGCAGGCAGAACTCGTTCCCCTCGGGGTCCTGCATGACCACCCAGTACTCACCGTGTTCGACCGAGCCCGGTCGAAAGACCGCGGCGCCAATCGCTTGCAGCCGTTCGACCTCCCCGTCGACCCGCTTGGTTCGATCCTCCAGGGACGTGCCCGGTCCACCACCGACGTTGAGGTCGACGTGGACCCGATTCTTGACCACCTTCCCCTCGGGGACACGCTGGAAGTAGAAGCGGGGACCCGTCCCGTCCGGATCGACCACCGCGCTGGCGTTGCCTCGCTGGTCTTCGGGGATACCGATGCTGTCCAGGAACTCGTCCCACGAAGCGAAGCCCTCGGGAGGGTCCTGCAGCTTGTAGCCGAGTGCGTCGGCCCAGAACCTGGCCAGGCGGTCCGGGTCGGCGCAGTCGATCACCACCTGGATGTCGGTCGCCATCCCTACCTGGCCTCGTCCCGCGCGGAGAACTCCAGCGAGCACGAGTTGATGCAGTAGCGCTGGCCCGTGGGCCGCGGGCCGTCGTCGAAGACGTGACCCAAGTGCCCGCCGCAGCGCTTGCACGTCACCTCGGTGCGGGCCATGCCGAAGCTCCGGTCGGTGTGCAGCTCCACGTTCTCGAGGTTCACGGGCTCGGTGAAGCTGGGCCATCCCGTGCCCGAGTCGAACTTCGTGCCCGAGTCGAACAGTTCGGCACCGCACCCGGCGCACCGGTAGACGCCGTCGTCGTGCTGGTTCCAGTACGCGCCGGTGAAGGCCCGCTCGGTACCCTTCCGCCTGAGGACGTCGAACTGCTCGGGGGTGAGCCGCCGGCGCCACTCCTCCTCGGTCGTGGGAACGTCGATCACGATGCGCCTCCTTCGAACTGGGGGTTGGATGGGAGGATTCCCACACCGTTCAACGTGGGAACCGCCCGAGTCTGTTCCCGGCCTTCATCGCTCCAGCGGGAACAGAGCGTCCATCAGCTGGGGGTCGTCCGGGAAGCGGCCGGTGGCCGCCACGCGACGGAGGTAGACGGCCCAGCGCGGGTTGGCCGACCGGGCCTCCTCCAGCAGCTCCTTGGCCTCGAGGGGACGCCCCGCACCGGCCAGCGTCAGGCCCGCCCAGAAGGTGATCTGGTCATCCTCCGGGGCCAGGTTGCGGGCCGCGGTCTGCTCGTCGGCCGCAGCCATGAAGTTGCCGCTGTCGGCCAGCTCGAACCCGCGCGCCAGCCGCTCGTAGGCCCGGTGCAGCCGGAGCAGGCGCTTCAGCTCGCCCACGGGGTCCTGGTGCTCGTCGACGCGAAGATCCACGCTCCGGGCCCACCGGGGCTGTGACCGGTCACCCGACACGACCAGCAGGGCGGCCGACTGCCGGCCACGGATGTCACCACCCTCGCGCTCGGCGGCGGCAAGGGCCGCCACCAAGCGCTCGGGGAACCGCTCGTCGGTGGTCTGGAACGCTTCCATCATGGCGTCCCACACCGTGTCCCGGTCCATCATGTTCGCCTGCGCCGACACGCCGTCGCCGGTGGCGTGGCCCGCCGCGCGCACACATCCGGATCCCGTGTGGGCCGCGGCGGTTCCCGTCGCGTCGACCATGGCGACCTGGCGGGTGGCCTCCGCGGCATCGCCGGCGACGAGCGCCTTCAGCGCGTCGGCGGCGCTCTTCCCGCCTCGCATCAGATCGAGCCCCAAGGGTCCGTAGCTCACCTCGGCGAACGATTGCGTCGCCACCGCACCGACGCCCGGCTCGGCCCACGGCACGACCCCGCCCACGGCGAACCAGTCCGTCTGGACGGCCACTCCCAGCTCGCCGGTCTGCGGATCCCTGGCCACGATCGAGTACGTCACGCGGGCCCTCCCCCGTTTCGCTCAGTCGACGCCGGCGGTCATCGGTTCCACCCGGTCCCCCACGCGTATCGTGCCGGGCTGGGCCACGCTGGCGTACACACCGAAGTTGATGCCGTCCTCCTTGTCGACGCCGCGGTACGCCGCGATGGCCTTCAGGGTGTCGAAGTCCTTCACGCCGGAGTCGGGGTGCAGCGTGGTGATGCGGCACCGGGCCACCGGACGCTCCACGCGAACGACGGCGTCTCCCACGCGCACGGCGCGACCGACCCAGGTGTCCTCCTCGTGGGGTTCGCACCCGTCGATCTCGACCAGCATGCGGAACCGCTGGGCCTCGACATCCGATCGTCCGGCTTGGCGGCCCAGCTCGGCGGCGGATTCCGAGGAGAACAGGGAGACGGGAGCCGAGTCGTTCG
This sequence comes from Actinomycetota bacterium, assembly GCA_044870295.1. GTDB lineage: Bacteria > Actinomycetota > UBA4738 > UBA4738 > UBA4738 > AC-52. The sequence continues at coordinate 4,176 of JBIOYQ010000160.1, read as the reverse complement.
CGTCGCCGAGCCGGTCGGGGGCGACCAGGACGACCGGATGCCCCACCTGGGCGGTGAGGGCCTCGTTCCATGGACCCTCGACCACCCGGCCCGCCGAGAGCCGGCCCCAGAAGTCGGTCTGAACGGTCCGGCCCAGGCGGGAGACCTCGTCTTCGACGATCGTGCCGTCGGGGAAGGTGAGGGAGAGGCAGGATCGCTGGGCGTCGTAGGCGGACCGGATCGGGATGGTCCGCTCGTACCACCGCGATGACAGGAGTCGTCCGTCCTCTTCCGCAAGGTAGAAGCGGCGGTTCTCCGCGACCCCGAACGGCTCCAGGGTGACCTGATCAGGGTGCTGCAGGGCGGTCGACTTGACCGGCGTCACCGACAGCCGAACGACGGTTCGCATGGCGCGACGCTAGCAGGTCGGGCGCCGGGTTCGGAGGAGCATCGGCCCTGGTCACGCACGAAGTCTCAGAGTGAGTCTCATTTTGAGACTTCTCCCGAACCCCCTGTGAATCCCCCTCTCAGGGAACGCCGGGCTACGGCTCGACCACCGTCGTGACGGTGTTCACCCCCACCGTCACCACCTGAACGACGCCGCTCGGCCACAGGACCCGCACCGAAAACGGCCCAGGTGCCGATCCCACGCCGAACTCGACCGTCAGGCTGTCCTGCCCGTAGGCGCCGGACGCCCCCTCCACCACGCGGGTCGGCCGGCGGCCCCGGAGCTGCAGCCACACCCTGGCTCCGATCGCCGAACGATTGCTGGACGTTCCCACGAGGTCCACGTGGACGAAGCCGCCGGTCGGTCCATCGTTGTGGAGCAGCACGTTGGCCCCGTGCCCGACGGCGGCCAGATCCAACCGGCCGTCGCCGTCGTAGTCGCCCCACGCCCCGTTGAACGTGTCGAACGGATCCGCGATCCCCATCTGGGCGGCCACGTTCGTGTACGTCCCGTTGCCGTTGCTGTGGAACAACCGGTTCTTGTGGATGTGATTGGTGGCGAAGAGGTCGAGCCGCCCGTCCGCGTCCACGTCGACCCACGCGCACGTTCGGCCGTCGCCCACGTCTCCAACGCCCGCCGACGCCGTGATGTCCGTGAACGTCCCGTCGCCGTCGTTCCGGTAGAGGTGGTTGGCGGGAGCGTCGATGTCGACCACGTACAGGTCCAACCACCCGTCGGCGTCCTGATCTCCCCAACACGCGCTCTGGCTCTCGTTCGGATCCGTGACCCCCGCCGTCGACGTCACGTCCGTGAAGGTGCCATCACCGTCGTTGCGGTAGAGACGGTCGGCGCCCTCGTTGCCCACGTACAGGTCCGGCCACCCGTCTCCGTCGTAGTCCCCCCACACGCCGTCGTTGCTGAAGGCTCCGTCGGTGACACCGGCCTGCTGAGCGAGCTCGGTGAAGGTCCCGTCCCCGTCGTTGTGGTACAGCAGATCCGCCGACCCATCGGCTTGAAAGAGATCGACCCAACCGTCCCGGTCGTAGTCCGCCCACGACACCCGCCACGGCGTGGAGGCCGACACCATCCCGGCCGACGCGGAGACATCGGTGAAAGTCCCGTCGCCCTGGTTGTTGAACAGCATCGTCCGCTGCCGGAACCCGTAGCCCGTCGCAGCGAGGTCCGGGTGCCCGTCGTTGTCGTAGTCGGCCCATGCCACCGACCGGATGGCCAGGTTGCCCAAGCCGGCACCGGCCGTCACGTCTGTGAAGGTGCCGTCGCCGTCGTTGCGGTACAGGTAGGAGCGGGCCGAGAAGTCCGAGTTCGTGGCGAACAGGTCCTGACGGCCGTCCGCGTCGTAGTCGATCCACGCGGAGGCGTTGCCGAGGCCGGCCACGTGGATCCCGGCGGCGGCGGTGACGTCTGAGAATCGCGTGGGAAGCCGCGCCGCAGGCTGCGCCCCGGCTGAGGCAAAACCCGGCTGCCCCGAGAAGGCGACCAGCGAGGAGCCCGCGGCGATCCAGACTGCCCATCTGCGACCATTCGGCGCCACCCGCGCATCCTCGAAGGCCGCCAGCTCCTCGTCAAGCGGCCGGGCAGCCGTGGGCAGCAAGCCGGACGGCAGGCTCGGGCCGTAATCCCTAGTGGGAGCGCGGGTTATGCTCCGCGGAGTGGTCCGCCGCGGACCCCCCGCGTCCGGGGAGAGGCGAGGCACAACCGCGCGTGCAGGTCGTCACCGAACAACGCATCGAACCAAGCGTCGAGGGCGAGCAGGACCGGCCCTCCCGCCAGGTGGCGGCCCTCACTCCCCGGCAGATCTTTTGGCGAGAATTTCGCAAGGACCGTCTGGCCCTGATCAGCATCGTCTTCATCGTGGTGATGATCCTCCTGGCCATCGCCGCGCCGTTCTTCGCCCAACACCTCATTCACCACGACCCCAACCACCTGTACCTAGAGCGCCTGGACCAATTCAACCTCCCGACGGGGCCCACCAAGGCTTTCTGGTTCGGGGTCGACGACGCCGGGCGTGACCTGTTCGTGCGCGTGCTGTACGGCGCCCGGACCTCGCTGGTCGTGGCGTTCTTCGCCACCGGCCTGGCAGTCGTGATCGGGGTGACGGTCGGACTGGTGGCGGGGTTCTACGGGGGGAAGGTGGACACGGGCCTGTCCCGCATGACCGACATCGTGATGTCCCTGCCGGTGCTCCTCCTGGCCCTGGGACTGGTGGCTGGCTGCGGTCTCTCCGAGAAGGGCTGCCTCGGAGGGCTGATCAAGCCGGGCCTCCTGCTGGTGAGCTACGTGATCGGCCTGTTCACCTGGCCCTACATCGCCCGCCTGGTCCGTGGCGAGGTCCTTCGACTGCGCGAGAAGGAGTTCGTGGAGGCCGCCCGGGCGGTCGGAGCCAGCAACTTCCGGATCATGTGGCGCGAGGTCCTGCCGAATGTCTTCGCGCCGGTCCTGGTGTTCACCACCCTGATCATCCCCAACAACATCCTGTTCGAGGCTGCGTTGTCCTTCCTGGGGATCGGCGTCCCGCCCACCACGCCGTCCTGGGGGAAGATGCTCTCCGACGCGGGATCCATCTTCACGGTGGCCTGGTGGATGATGGTCTTCCCCGGCCTGTTCCTGTTCGCCACCACGCTGGCCTTCAACCTGGTGGGTGACGGGCTGCGCGACGCTCTCGATCCGAGAGCCCGGAGGTAGCCCATGGGCTGAACGTCCACGACCAACCGATCCGTTTGTCCGAGAGCACAGGGGAGGTGCGGCGACATGAGACCGACGATCAGAGCGTTCGCCCTCGCCACGACGGTGGCAGTGGTGGCCGTCGCGTGCGGTGGGGGCGGGGGCACGGAGGGCGGACAGCCGACCGGCTCGGCGCAGGCTGGAGGCTTTCAGAAGGGTGGGGTGTACCGCATCGGCCTCGCCTCCGATGTACACCAGGGCATGGATCCCCAGCGCGAGTACTACACCATCGGCTGGGAGTTCCTGAAGGGGGCGCTGGTCCGGCTGCTGGTGGGCTTCAACCTGAAGGGGCCAGAGGAAGGCGGAAACGACCTGATCCCGGACCTGGCAAGCGAGCTTCCCACCTCGTCCGCCGACGGGCTGACGTGGACCTTCAAGGTCAAGACCGGCATCCACTACGCACCGCCCCTCCAGGACGTCACCGTGACCGCGGGTGACTTCATCCGCGCGCTGACGCGACTGGCCGAGCCGAAGACGGCGGCGAGCTACCCCTTCTACTACAGCTCCATCGAGGGCTTCGACGACGTGACCAACGAGAAGGCCACGTCGATCAGCGGACTGTCCGCGCCGGACGACCAGACCCTGGTGGTCAAGCTCACCCAGCCGGTGGGGTACTTCCCGCTGCTGTTCACCTTGCCGGCCACGGCTCCCATCCCGCCCAGCCTCACGAACCCCGACGCGCCCGAGGGCGTCGCCGCGGGCCACGATCAGGACTACGGCGGGTTCCTCGCCGCGACGGGGCCCTACATGTTCAAGGGCGCCGACCAGATCGACTACAGCAAGCCGGCCGACCAGCAGACTCCCGCGTCCGGCTATCAGGCGGGCAAGTCCTACGTCCTGGTCCGGAATCCCTCGTGGGACCCCGCCACCGATCCCACGCGCAAGGCCTACGTCGACGAGATCGACGCCACGGTAGGTGGAACGGTGGACGACCTCCAGAACAAGATCGAGGCCGGTGAGCTCGACACCATGGACGCCCTCCCGAATCCGAAGGGCATCCGGGACTA
>JBIOYQ010000159.1:0-5218 GCA_044870295.1 Actinomycetota bacterium | reverse complement strand
GTCCGCACGTCCGCCACGTCCCCCAGGCGGATCAGCCGGCCGTCGGGCGTCTCGATCGGCAGCTCGGCAACGTCGGCCTCGCTCTCGCGGAGCGCCGGGTCGCCCCACACCACAACGTCGAAGACCTTCTGGTCCTCGAACAGGTTGCCCACGGTGATGCCCGAGAACAGAATGGCCGCGGTCCGACGGGCATCCCCCGGCTTCACGCCCAGGGCCTGGGCCCGCGCCAGGTCCACTTCGACCTCGACCGTCGGTTCCAACGGCGCGATGGCCACACGGGCGTCGGCCACGCCGGCCGTTCCGGCAAGCAGACTGCGGATCTCCTCGGCCTTGGTCTGGAGGACGTCGAGGTTCGCTCCGTACGTCCGGACCACCACGTCGTCGACCGGCCGGCCCAGCAGGCTCGACACCCGTTCCTCGGAGTAGGTGGTCACCCGGGCCGACAGCTCGGGGTAGCGCGCGGCGACGCCCTCGATGCCGGCGAGGGCAGCGTCGTAGTCGGCGGACGGATCTACGTTCACCCAGATGTCGCCCGCGTTGACGTTCACCGTCTGGTCGGACACGACGGCCCGCCCCAGCTGCGCCCCGGCGCTGCGGATCCCCTCGAGGGCGGCCAGGTCCTGGACGGCCTGCGTGGTGAGGTCGTCCATCCGCTGCAGCGACGTCCCTGGCGGGGCCTCCACCCGGACCAGGACGTCCCGCTCCTGGAGCGAGGGACCCATCGATCGGTCCAGGAACGGCACCGACACGGCCAGGGCCGCCACCGCCAAGCCCACCACGACCAGGGCGGGGCCCGCTCCTCGAACGACGCGGGGGGAGATCCGCTCGTACTGCGCGTGGAGCCACCGCGCCACCGGCGCGTTGTCGCGCACAGCACCCTCGGATCCCAGCAGCATCACCGCGAGCGCCGGGGTCACCAGGAGCGCCACCGTCACCGACGCCCCGATCCCCAGGAGATAGGCGAGAGCGAGGCGCGGGAGGAACGCCCCCGCCTCGCCTCCCAGAAAGAACACGGGCACCAGCGCGGCGATGCCGACCAGGGTCCCGGCCAAGACCGCAGCCCGCCGCGCAAGCACGGCATCGACGATGGCCCGAAGGGCGGAGGCTCCGTCCTCCCGGCGGCGCTCGGTCACTCGCTGTGCGACGGTGGTCACGTCACCGATCGCGTCGTCCACCACCACCAGCAGGGCCAGAACCAGCCCGGCCAAGATCATCGCGTCGACCGTGACGCCCGCCAGGACGAGAACCAGCACGAGGACCGCTGCTGACAGGGCGATGGCCACCGCGGCGATCAGCGCGGTGCGCCACCGGAAGAGCAGCACGCCGATGACCAGCGCCAGGAGGATCGCGCCGATCAGCAGCGCCCGGCCGACGGCGTCGATCGATCGATCCACGTAGCTCGCCGGACGGTAGACGGACGTGTCGATGTCCATCCCGGTGAGGCCGGGCCGCAACCCGTCGAGGGCGGCCTCCACCCCTTCCGTCACCTCGACCGTGCGGGCGCCGGGGAACTTCTCCACGACGAGCAGCAGGCAGTCCCCGTTCCGGCAGAGCGCGTCCCCGATCAGAGGCTGATGATCCTCGACCACCTCGGCCACGTCGCCCAGGCTGAGGCGGTCCGGCCCGGTGCCGCCGCCGGAGGCTCCGCTCCCGCCCAGCGGCACCTCGGCCAGCTCCTGTGCCGTGGTGATGGCCTGCTCGTGGAAGATCTGGAGGCGCTGGTTGACGGTGTCGATGAAGCCGCCGGTGCCGGGCGTGGACGCCTCGAGGAAGGTCAGGGGCGACACCTCCAAGGCGTTCCCGGCCGTCTCGATGACGTCCTGGAGCGAAACACCGCGCGACCGCAGGCGACTGGGGTCGACGAGCACCTGGAGCTGGCGTTCCCGCTCCCCCCATATGGCCACGTTCGCCACGCCGTCGACGCCCAGCAGGCGGGGGCTGATCACCCACCGAGCCAGCACCGACATCTCGATCGGCGAGAGCTCGCTCGAGGACAGCCGGACCATCGACACCCGGCTGGTGGAGGAAACGGGCTGGATCATCTGCGGCGGCTTCGCCACGTTCGGCAAGCCGTGGGCCTGGGTGAGCCGTTCCTGGACGACCTGCCTTGCGTCGAGGAGGTCGGTTCCCGGCTCGAAGGTCATGACCACGGACGACAGGCCTGGGAGCGAGGCGGACTCGATCCGCTCGAGGAAGGCCACGCCGTTCAGCAGGTCCTGCTCGAGGGGGACCGTGATGAGCTGCTCCACCTCCGCTGCCGAGAGGCCGAGCGCCTCCGTCTGGACCTCGACGGTGGGTGGGCTGAACTCCGGCAGCGCGTCCACGGGCACGTCGCCGAGCCTCAGCACGCCGAAGGCCATGATGCCCAGGGCGGCGACCACGACCAGCCGCCGGAGCCTCAGGCTCGAGCCGATGAGCCACTCCATCCGAAGACGCTCCTCCGCATCAGGGGCGCTCCCAGCGCCCGACCTCCACGGTAGGAACCGAGCTCCGGGTCGTCGTCAGCGCTCGAGACGAAACCGCGTCGTCTCCGGCGACGATCCTCGCTGCCGGATCAGCGGGGGGAAGGGCGAACCAGGCCCGTGTCGTAGGCGAGGACGATGGCCTGCACGCGGCTGCGGAGATCGAGCTTGTCCATGATGTGACGGATGTGTGTTCGGACCGTGGTGTCCTCCACGAACAGCTCCTTCGCGATCTCAGCGTTGGACAGCCCTTTGCCGACGTAGGTCAGGACCTCGACCTCCCGCTCAGTGAGGGACTCGAGCGCTCCGTTCTCCGGATGGGCGGCGGGGAGGACCCCCGCGAACCGGTCCAGCAGCCGGCGCGTCACCGACGGAGACAGGAGCGCGTCGCCCCTCGCCACGATCCGTATCGCATCGGCCAATTCCTCGGGCCGGACGTCCTTGAGCAGGAACCCGCTCGCTCCCGCCCGGAGCGCCTCCACGACGTACTCGTCGAGGTCGAACGTGGTCAGGATGAGGACACGGACTCCGAGCTCTTCCGAGAGCACCCGGGTGGCTTGGACGCCATCCAAGACGGGCATGCGGATATCCATCAGAACGACGGCAGGGTGGAGAAGGAGCGCCTGCTCGATCGCTTGCCGTCCGTCTGAGGCCTCCCCCACCACCTGGATGTCCTGCTCGGGTCGCAGCGCCGTCCGGAACGCCCCCAGCATGAGCGGCTGGTCGTCGACGATGAGGAGGCGGATCGGCCCGGATCCTTCCCCCTGGCCTGTTGTCACCGCGCTACACCTCCAGGGGTAGAGAGGCATGCACCCGGTACCCCGATCCCGCGAGCGGGCCGACCCGCAGCTCCCCGCCGAACAAGGCGGTTCGCTCGCGCATGCCCAGATGACCGAACCCCGGACGGCTCGCGGCGCCGCGGCGGCCCCCATCGTCCGTGATCGTGAGCTCAAGACAACCGGGGCCGTATCCAATCAGGACCTCGGCCCGGGCTGGCCCGGCGTGCTTCAGGACGTTCGTCAGTGATTCCTGGACGATGCGGAAGGCCGACAGGTCGAGGCCGGCCGGGATCGGCCGCGGATCTCCCACCGTGCGGACGGTGACCGCGACCCCCGCCTCCCGGATCTGCGCGATCAGGGTGTCGAGGTCCTGCAGGCCGGGCTGTGGTGAGGTCTCGGGTACACCCTCCGCGTCGGTGCGAAGGAACCCCGTCAGCCGGCGCATCTCCACGAGGGCCGCCCGCCCGGTCCGCTCGATGCACCGGAGGGCGTCCAGGCCGTCCTGGGGCTGACTCTCGAATACTCGCCGGGCCGCGGCCGATTGGGCCACGATGACGCTGACGTTGTGGGCCACCACGTCGTGCAGCTCGCGGGCGATCACGCGCCGCTCATGCGCCACCGCCGCCCTGGCCCGTTCCTCCTGCTGGTGCTCCAACCGCGTGGCCCGATCCTCCAAGGCGACGACGTACCGTCGGCGCAGACGGAGACTCTCTCCGAAGAACCACGCGGCACCGACGATCACGTAGTCAGCGACGAGGGTGTCAGGGGCCACCGGTTGCCTCCAGCCCGCAAGGATCACCAGGACCACTGCGGCTCCGACCACGCCGGCCCCGATCGATGTGCGCCGGTCCGGGTGGGCAGCGACCGTGTACACGCAGGCCAAGAAGCCGAAGGAACCGAGCGACGGCGGATAGTGGAGGAGGGAGAACGCGACCAGCGCGGTCGCGGTCACTCCCAGGGCGACGACCGGGACGCGCCGTCGCAGGGCAAGGGGTGCCGTCTGGAAGAGCACCAGGCCGATACCGAAGCGGTCGAGTCGCTCGAAGACCTCGCCGTCGCCATCCAGGACGTTGACGTCCAGTTGCGCGAACAGCCCGCCCAGCGCGGCGGCCGTCAGGGCTCCCGCGGTCAAGCCATCCTGAACCCCCGGTCGGCCCAGGATGCGCACCGCTCCGCGCAGGGTGCTAGCCCATGGCCTCCCGCTGATCCGGAGGAGGGGTCTGCGAAGTCCTCTTTCGCCTTGGTTTCGACCGCGGAGCAGCTCCATTGCCGTCACGCGCTCCCCTGCGAGGCCACCTGGGATGTCTACGAGTGATGTTCCGCCCGCGATGCTCGGCCACGGTTAAGAATGCCTTCAGGCAGGGCAAAGCCTGGGTCTCAGTGGTCAGGTCCATCCTGGGCGGTTGGCATCTCCGAAGCCGCCCGTAGAGGGGGCCCATCGGCAGCTCCTCCCAAAGGATTCCCCGCCGGTCTAAGGAGCGAGAGCTAGAGTCGATACCACGGCGGTAGGGGTGGGATTTGAACCCACGAGGGGCTTGCACCCCTAGCGGTTTTCGAGACCGCCGCCCTAGGCCAGACTAGGCGACCCTACCGCGAGTCAGTTTATCGACCCGCGCGAGGTCCCAGACCCGGTGGCTGGACTGGCCTGGACGATCCGGCACACTGTCTGCGTGGACGGCGACATCGTCACACCCGGCGGGATCGTGATCCCGGCGCGCGCCATCACTTGGCGCTTCTCTCGAGGCACCGGGCCCGGTGGCCGGGGAGTGAACACCACCGACAGCCGTGTCGAGCTGGTCGTGGACCTGACCGCCCTGGTGATCTCGGAGGAGGTCGCGGACCGCGTGCGGGACAAGCTCGGCGACTCGATAAGGATCGTGGCCACCACCGAGCGATCTCAATTGCGCAACCGTGAGGCAGCGCTCCGTCGTCTCGCCGAGCGTCTGGACGCGGCGGCGCGCCCCCGGCGTCATCGCA
>JBIOYQ010000158.1:0-14139 GCA_044870295.1 Actinomycetota bacterium | reverse complement strand
GAGCTTGACGGCTTTCAGGTTTTCCGCGTTGTCTCGGGCGATCTCCTCCACGACCGGGGAGACCATGTGACAAGGCACGCACCACTCGGCCCAGAAGTCCACCAGGACGGGCTGGTCGGACGACAGCACCAGGTCCTCGAAGTCGCTATCCGACACGTGTATGACGTTGTCACCCACTGCGCTGCCTCCTGCTCGAACCCGAGAACGCCATCCAGTTCAACCTTTATTCCCTTCAGGCGGGCGGCAGACTAATGTACGCCCCGGCCGCGGCCCTGGTCCATGCTTCGGACTTGCCCGCACGGGCGAGGCGATCGAGGTTGGCCTGCCACCGCTCCGTGGTCCGGACCGTCGCAGCGTACAGCATGACCAGGCTGGGATACGGATCGACCCATTCACTCCCCACCTCGATCCCGAAGTGCAGGTGCGGCGGGAATTCGTCCCGGTGGCCCGGTGCCCCGTAGCCAGTGTTGCCGATGAGGCCGAGCACGGTGCCCGCGGATACCGCTGCTCCCACCGAGATGCCGGGCTGCACCTTGGACAGGTGGGCGTAGAAGTAATAGCGACCATCCGTCCCCCGAACCCCGACCCGCGTCCCAGAATAGAAGGTCCATCCGACGTTCTCGATCACCCCCGGGGCCATGGAGATGATCGGCGTGCCCCGTTCGGCCATGATGTCGATCCCCTCGTGCACCCCGATCAGCCGCCACCTACCGTCGACGAACCGAAGCCGCGGGGCGTGCCAGCTGTTGGGGAACTCCAGGTAGGAGAGATAGTTCGACCTCGCCACGGGGAAAGCCTTGCCGTCGGCGATCACCGGTCGGTAGTACGCCGCCTCCTGGCGGACGTCCTTGGCCAGGCGGACGGCGGGAGAGGTCGGGTGAGATGGCCCGGCCACCGGCTGGTGGACAGCGGTGAGCGAGATGGCCAGGGCCAGGACGATGGCCGCCGTCAGGAAACCAGGCGACCAGCGGGGTCGGACATGGGGCACCGGCCCAGTTTAGAAGGGGGCGGGGTGGCCGGAGGCCTCAGTGACCGAGCGACTCGAGGAAGCGCTCGGCGTCGATGGCCGCCTTGCACCCCATGCCGGCCGCGGTGATGGCCTGGCGGTACGTGAAGTCGACGACGTCCCCGGCAGCGAAGGCTCCCTCCACGCTGGTCCGGGTGGTCGGCTCCTGGACCACGACGTAGCCGTTCGACAGCTCCAGTTGGCCCTCGAACAACGCGGTGTTCGGAGTGTGCCCGATGGCCACGAACATGCCGCCCGCGGCCACGTCCGTCACCTCGCCGCTCTTGACGTTCCGGATGCGAGCGCCGGCCACCTGCCCGTCGCCCAGGACCTCGTCGACCACGGAGTCCCACAGGAACTCGACCTTGGGATGATCGAACGCCCGGTCCTGCATGATCTTGGAAGCCCGCAGCGAATCCCGCCGGTGCACCAGCGTGACCTTCGTGGCGAACCGGGTCAGGAACAACGCCTCCTCGATGGCGGAGTCTCCTCCCCCCACGACCAGCAGCTCTTGGCCGCGGAAGAAGAAGCCGTCGCACGTCGCGCAGGTGGACACCCCGTGCCCGAGCAGCTTCCGTTCGGACTCCAGCCCCAGCATCCGGGCGGTCGCGCCGGTGGCGATGATCACCGTTCGAGCCCGCCACTCCTCGTCGCCGGACCACACGCCGAAAGGCCGCTCGGACAGGTCGACGCGGCTCGCTTCCTGGTGCAGGAGTTCGGCTTCGAACCTGGCGGCCTGCTTCTCCATGCGCTCCATCAGCTCGGGGCCGAGGATGGCGTCGGGGAAGCCGGGGAAGTTCTCGACGTCGGTGGTGAGCATCAGCTGGCCGCCGGCATCGATGCCTTTGAGGACCAGGGGATGGAGGTTGGCTCGGGCGGCATACAGGGCGGCGGTGAGTCCGGCCGGGCCGGAGCCCAGGATCACCACATCGCGTTCCGCCACGGAGCTCATTCTCCCATAGCAACAACGGGCGACCGGCCCCGTCTTCCAGGGCAGGTCTTACTGGCGAACGCTGTAGATCGGAACGCACCCCTCGCGCGACACGGCCACCACGGTCAGGTGCAGCTTGCTGTCGGCGGTGAAGAAGGCGCCGATGTAGGCGGGGGTGCCCGATACGGCGGCCTCCTCGAGATACAGCGGTGTGGCGTCCGGTGGTGTCGGTGCACCGCCTTGGATCAGGCAAGCCACCGCATCGCTGGAGTCGGCCAGCGCCGCTCCGGCATGCACGGGAGGCAGCCCCAGGTCGTAGCCGGGCGGTTGTGCTGGAAGGGCGGCGGGTGAGGGAGTTGCGCCGGAGGTCTGGTCCACGCTGGCTCGGTACCCGGCCGACTTGGTGATCTGAACGGCCAGCGCCTCGAGGTCGGACGGCGAGTACGTGGCGTCACGATCGACCAGCTGGGGCAGCGCAGAGCCGGTGGCGGAGGGGGCGGCTCCTGCGGCTTCTCTGGACGCCTGGCCGCCGCTACCCGAGTTGAGGATCGGGATCGCCACCAAGCCGCCGATCACCACGATGATGGCCGCCGCCGCGGCCAGCTGGGCCCAGGCGATACGGATGCGGCGAGGCCTGGGTTCGACGGCGGGTTCAGCGGGCGAGGCGGGTTGCCGGCGAGCTCGCGATCGGACCCCCTGCGGCTCGGGCTCGGGACCTGGAACGGGCGCCAGAGCCCTGCGTCGCAGGGCATCCACGCCCGCTTCGGCCAGGCCGGGAGCTCCCAGTTCTGGGAGGGTGGCCAGGGCCGCCCTGGCCTGCCCCGCCAGTGCGACTCCCTCCTGGCAGGTCTCGCACCCCTCCAGGTGCCGGTCCACCAGCTCGCGTTCGCCCGATGAGAGCGTGCCGTCGACGTACCCGGCCAGCAGCTCCTCGGGGTGCCCGTTCATGGGTTCGTTGCGGTCGCTCATGGGTGCGGTGGCTTGGACGGGGCCTGGGCGGCTTCGGGTTCCCTCGACGCGGCCTCGCCGGCGGAGAGCGCCCGGCCCAGGGCGACCCGGCCGCGGTGCAGCCGCGACTTCACGGTCCCGGCGGGAAGGCCGAGGATGGCTGCCACGTCCTCGATTGGCATGTCCTGGATCTCGTGCATCACGACCACCACGCGGAAGTCCGGGGGGACCGCGAGCAGGGCTCGCTGGATGTCGATGGCCGAGGCCGTCTGGTCGGCGTGATCGCGCTGGGCGGGTTCGGTGGGGCGGTCGTCCAGGCTCAGGGTCTCGCGCCGCCGCCGGAGCGCGTCGTAGCAGGCGTTCACCGCGATGCGATGGAGCCAGGTGCCGAACGCGGAGTCCCCGCGGAACGTCGAGAGGTGCCGGAAGCACGACAGGAACGCGTCCTGCGTGGCGTCCCGAGCGTCCTCCGAATTGCCGAGCATGCGGTAGGCCAGGTTGTAGACGCGCCGCTCGTGCCGTGCCATCAGCGCTCCGAACGCGTGGTCGTCGCCTCTCTGGAACCCTCGAACCAGCTCGGAGTCGTTCGGTTCGGGCTCGGTCCCGCCGTTCACACCGTCGATCCTTGCACCGAAACCTCGGCGATGGCAGCAGCGAACCGGCCTTCGTTGGGAGCCAGCTGCGTGATCCAGATCAGGACGCCCGACGTCATGGCGCCCCGCACCTCGATCACGGTCCTGCCGGAGGAGTCGGCGGTGAACGTGGTCCGGCCGCCCGTGGACTCGAGGGGGCGGTCGGCGGTGTCCGGGGAGCCCCCGGCCCGAAGCTGGAAGGACCATCCCGAGAAGGGACTCCGCACGACCACGCGCGTCACGCTGGCCTCCCCGTCGAACCCGACCCACAGTCCCACGCCGTCCTTGAGGCCGCCGAAGTCAGCCGTGTTGTAGTGGTCGGTGATCCATGCCGTGTCGGCGTCGCCGTCGACGGCCAGGCCCACCTCGTCGGGATGCTCCGTGTCGGGGACGCCGAACGGATCGACGTCCCGAACGTCCGCGATGGCGATCCTGGCATCGCCGCCGGAGGATCCGCTCTCCCCCTCGCGCGCCGGACGGATGCCCAGGGGACCTCCGATCTCCAGCAGCCCGGTCGCGATGGCCGCGACGGCCAGCACTAACAGGACGACCGGCACGAGGACCCACACGCGGAACGTGCCGGGCCGCTGCGCCGAAGGTGCGACGGGGGGCTCCCGGCGGCGCGGGAGCGGCAACATCCGTGTGGATCCCGCGGGAGTCAGCTCGTCATCCAGACTCGGGTGCAACCGCTGCAGGGCCGCCAGCATCGCTTCCGCCGAGGCGAAACGTTCTTCCGGGCCTCGCGCCATGGCCCGAAGGATCACGTCCTCGAGGGCCTTGGGGACATCGGGGCGGATGGCCCGAGGTGGATCGGGATCCTGGGTGACCCGCACCATGGCCGTCGCCACGTCCGTCTCGGCCTGAAACGGTGCCTGCCCGGTCACGGCTTCGTACAGCACGACGCCGGCCGAATAGAGGTCCGATCGTCCGTCCACGTCGTGGCCCTGCACCTGCTCAGGGGAGATGTATCGAACCGTCCCGAGCAGCGCCCCCGTCGTCGTGAGGTCGTGCGCATGGTAGGCGGCCTTGGCGATGCCGAAGTCGGTGACCTTCACCCAGCCCGACTCACCGACCAGGATGTTGCCGGGCTTGATGTCTCGGTGGATCACGCCGTTTCGGTGCGCGAAGGCGAGGGCATCCAGAACGGGCACCATGATGCCGACGGCCTGGTGCGCGGGAAGGGGACCTTCGTCGGCCAGGACCTGCCAGAGCGAGCGCGACGGAAACAGCTCCATCACGATGAAGTGGAGGCCCTCGTCCGTTCCCGTGTCGAACACGCCGATGATGTGGGGATGAGTGAGGGCTGCCGCAGCGACCGCCTCTCGCTGGAACCGTTCGGCCACGCCGCCGTCCGCCGCCAGGTCCTGTCGAAGGATCTTGACGGCGACGCTGCGTGCGAGGACCAGGTCCTTGCCCTTCCAGACGGTCGCCATGCCCCCCGCGGCGATCGGCGCTTCCAGGACGTACCGTCCGGCGAGTCGCTGGTGCGGGGCGACCGCCTCCATGTCCCGCAGTCTACCCACGGGTCGTCGAGCTACGCCGTCCGGACCTCGCTGTCGGTGGCGCCCTGGGTCGCGTACTGCTCGAGGAACCCGATTCGCTGCACCGCCAGGGTCGCCGCCTGCTTCTCCACGCTGACCGTGACGGTGCCGGCCCTCGGGTCGATCTCGACGGAGACCACCTCGGTGGTAGGGTCTGTCCCTGCCGCGGCCCGTATGGCCTCCTGCTTGGTGAGGTCGGCACGGTGGGTCCGGAAATACGTGTCGGCGGCCGCGGTGGCGGCCGCCCGGGCCACGCTTTCCGCCTTGACCTGAGCGGCCACCAGCTGCCCTCCGTCGTTGATGATCAAGGCGAGCACCCCCATGCCGATCACCGTACGCACCACCAGGCTGAGCGCGCCGCCGGTGCTCTTGTGGGTGCGGCGAAGCAGCGGGGTCACTCCCATCGTCCTCGCCACCTCCCCCGGACCGATGAGCGGATCAGCTTCAGCTCCGGCATCTTGAGGGCCAGCGTGATAGCCAGGAACGTGCCCACCCCGGCCAGCAGGCCCGCTCCTACCTGGAGGACCTGAGCCCCCAACGCCGCGGTTCCGACGGAGGAGGCCACGGCCTCGGCCACCAGCCAGGACGCCGCTCCGGTGGCCGCGCCGGCCAGCACGATCTGGCCCAGGGCGGGTGCCAGGCGGCGCCCCTCGAGGCCCTCCAGGCGTCCCCGCAGGATGACCACCGCCACCAGGGCGGCGAACGTGTAGGCCGTGGCGTGTCCCAACGCGAGTCCCTCCACGTTGAGATATCGGTAGTAGAGGAAGTTGACTGCAGTGTTGAGCCCGACCGCGAAAACGTTGATCAGGGCCGGCGTCCGGGTGTCCTGCATGGCATAGAACGCCCGGAGCAGCAGCTGGAAGACGCAGAAGGGAAGGAGCCCGATCGCGAACAGCGACAGGAGCCGGGCCAGCAGGTGCGTGCTCTGGGCGCTGGCCACTCCGTGCTGGAGAAGCACCCGGACGATGGGAACCGCCAGGGCGAGATAGCCGAAGGCCGCGGGGACCACGATGAACGCCGTCCCCCGTATGCCCAGAGCGAGCTGGGCGCGGAAGGTGGCCACGTCCCCATCGGCCCATCGCGACGACAGTGACGGCAGCATGGCCGTCATGATCGAGACGCCGAAGATGGCGTAGGGCAGCTGGAAGAAGATGAACGCTGCTTGGTAGGCGGTGACGCCGCCCTGTCGTCCGCTCGCCAGGACGATCACGATGAGATAACCGATCTGATTCACGATCACGTAGACGAAGGCCCATCCCGCCAGCCGGAGGATCCGCCGCAGCCCCACGTCCTGCAGGTCGAAGGTCCACCGCCACCGGAAGCCGATGCGTCGAAGCGAGGGCCACAGCGCGATGGACATCACGGCCACGCCGAGCGTCGTGCCGATCGCCAGGACCAGCTTCTGCTGCGCGGTGATGGCGATGGTCCCCTTCGGGCCGGGCATCGCGGCGAACAGGAAGAAGGTGCCCGTGGCGATGAGGTTGTTCAGGATCGGCGCGAACATCGGCGCGGCGAACCGTCGATGCGCGTTCAGCAGGCCCGTCGCAACACCGGCGCCGAGCCCGTAGAACACGATCTGGGGCATGAACCACTTGAGGAAGAACGAGGCCAGGACGCGTTCGGCTTCGATCTCGGGCCCGTGCCGGCCGAGGGTGTACATGCGGATGATGAATCCCGAGCCGAGGATGCCCAGGACCATGACGCCCGACAGGACGACGAGCGCGACGGTCAGGACGGCCCGTGCCGTGTGCCACGCCCGTTCCTGCCCCCCGTGCTCCAGGCGATCGACGAAGACGGGAACGAGCGCCGACGCCAGGATCCCGCCGACGGCGAGCTCGTAGATGATGTTCGGTGTGGTGTTGGCGACGTTGTAGGCGTCGGCCAGCCGGCTCTCCGTGACGCCCAGGGCATAGGCCATGGCGGCCACCCGCAGGAACCCGGTCAATCGAGACAGCCCGGTCCCGACGGACATGACCGCCGAGTTCCTGACGAAGGCCTGCGCCGAGTCGACGGGGACGTCCGCGGGTTCCTCTGGCGGTGGTTGCGGGGGAGTCAGCTCCTCCGGCGCGGCAGGAACCTCCTTCCCCACCAGCCCAACAGGAACGCGGCCGCCCCGATCGTGACGATGAGGGCGACGCGGTTGTACGCCGTGGATCGGACCACCATGGTCCGCTCGGTGACCAGGTCCGGCGCGTTGCCCGAGGAGAGGACCTGGACCTTCACCGGTATGCGCCCCGTCGCCTGGGCCCGAACGGAGACCGTGATGGTGCGCGTGCCCGGGGCGAGGACCACCGGCTTGGCCGGTCCCCCGGTGAACTGGAGGCGCCGATCGGTGACCAGACGAAGGACCACGTGAAGGGTCTGGTCGGAGTCGTTCGTCACCACCAGCGGCAGCAGCCCGGCCTTCGAGGCCAGCGTCACGGGAGAGGTATCCAGGTGGATCTCGTCGTAGGTCTGGCGGATCGTCGTGCCGACGGTGTCGATGAAGGCCAGACCGTGGGTCGGATCCGTGACGAACGAGCTCGAGGTAGCCAGCTCGAGGTTGTCGCTGAGGCGACCCTCCACCGCGGTCGCCCCGTCCGTGGTCTGGCGGAACCGACCCAGGGACGCCTGCGCGTGGATCAGCTCGCGGACATAGGTGAAGGGGAAGCCCGGATACGTACGGGGTGGGATCTCCCGTGACCCCGCGGCCGGGATGATCGAGACGAATCCCGTCGCCGTGATGGGCTGCAGCCACGATGAGTGGCGAACCAGATCGGCGAAAGGACGGAAGAACGCAGATGGCATGGCCGGGTCCTCGCTGAACAGCACGCTGGCTCCTCTGGCCGGCGTGCCGGGCAGCTCCAACCAGATCGCGGCGAGCTCACCGAGGCCGACGTGGGCGGCCAGCACCGGGTCGTCCCGGTAGGAAGCGACCAGCGCGGTGAGCTCGGGGTTGGGGAGGATTCCCGCCACCGAGCTCGTCCCCGAAGTGAGCCGCAGGACGACCGGTGAATCGAACTTCGGCGCCGGGACGAATCCGGGGTTGAGCAGGACCGTCCGCGCGCCGGCGGCGTCCAGCCGCGGCAGCGTGGCCGCGTCCAGCTGCGAGCGATACGGACGCACGACATCTGTCGTCGGCTGCCGGCCCAGGGCCTCCTCGACGATCGCAGCCCCACGATCGGACAGCGGCTCCACTTCGGCTGCCAGCCCGGCTCGGAAGAGCGCGGGCAGGCTGGGGTCGCCGAACGGCGTGGCCAGGAGCTCCGTCCGGTCGCTCGAGGCGACCCGCCTCAGGATGCGCAGCATGGCCGTCGCGTCCGCGGCGCCGCCCGTTCCCGGAGCCACCTCTCGAACAGCGCCGCCAGGGACCTGGATCCGGTACCCGGCCGCCATCCGCTGGAGCTGGTCGATCAGCACCGACGAGACGACCACGTCGACCTGCTCCGAACCCAGGAGCCTGAGGGCGTCGACCATGGTCCGCAGCCGGCCGCCTTTGGCGATGTCCGCCTCGATCGTTCCGGGCAGGAACGTACCGTCCGGCCCGTACTGGAGCGGCTCGGACAGGACCCACGTCCAGGCCAGGTTGAGCGGCACCTCCGGCCGCTCGATGAGGAACACCATGGGCGACCGCAGAGTGGCCACCGTGACGTCCTGCGATCGCAGCTCCACCTTGAGCGGATACAGGGCGCTCACCCCTCGCGAAGCCAACAGTTCCACGGGTTGCTCGATGGTGAAGGTCCGGCTCGCTCCGGGATCGAGGGTCCCGGTCTGCGGAAACGGGTAGGCGACCAAGAGCTGCGTGTCGGTCGTCAGGGAGATCTCGTAGGCGGAACGGGAGATGGCGGGCGTCTCGATGGACAGCTCCACCGAGAGCTCGCCGATCGGGGCCGTCGTTGCGTTGGACGCTTGAACCGTGATCTGGAGGGGCCGGTTGACGCCGGTCCAGGACGATTCCGAGACGAGGCGAAGCGAGACGGCCGCCTCGGCCTGGGCCAGCGCGGCGGAGCCCCGCCGCCCCGTCGATGCCGTACTTGCCGGGGACGAGGGGGCGAGCGCGATCCCGAGGAAGGTCGCCAGGAGAACGGTGGAAAGGCGTCGCATGGAACTCCGCGCCATTGTAGTGAGGGTGGGTCCCTCGCTAGTGGACGATCAGGTCGTACAGCTCGAACGCGCCGTAGGCAAGGGACACGACCAGCAGGAACGTTGCCACCACCACGCGCAGCGTGCGCTCGCGGGCCTTGACGGCCCACCGAGAGCCGATGGCGGCGCCGGGCACCACGCCGATGGAGAGCCACAGGCAGATCGCCCAGTCGATGTGGCCGAGCGCGGCGTGCACGGCCGTGCCCGGGATCACCATGAACGCGATGATCACCAGGGACGTCCCCAGCGCCCGCTTCAGCGGCATGCCCAACAGCCCGCTCATGACCGGCACCATCACGATCCCGCCGCCCACCCCGAGCAGGCCCGACGCGAATCCTGCCGCCAGACCCATGAGGGCGAACGCCAGGCCGGAGGGCCGCACCGGCCGGGCCGGGTCCTCCTGCACACGGGTCCCCCATCCGACGCGCACCGCCTGCCACCCGATCAGGATCGCCGTGGCCAGCAGCAGGATCCGGGCGTTCACCACCTTGGTGAGGAGGGCGCCGACCGTGGCGCCCAGCGCTCCGACCGGAGCTGCCCACCTGACCGCTCGGGTTTCGATCTGGCCTGCCCGGCGGTAGGCGACCATGCCCGACAGCGTGGTGGGGATGATCGCGGGGAGCGGGGTCCCGACGGCGATGATCGGCGGCGCCCCGAGCAGGACCTCGACCGCGGGTGTCGTGAGGATGGCCCCGCCAACCCCGAAGGCGCCGGACATGGCCCCAGCCACGAGCCCTGACAGGATGCCGAGCAGGGCGCGGGCGAGCATTCGGCTACTCCGTCTCCCTCAGGGCCTCGATGGCGCCCCGAAGGACCCGGCGCTCGGTGGGGTATGCCGCCTGCCGAGGGGCGATGGCGAGGGGATACCACCGGACCTCCTCCATCTCGTGGTCGTGCTGGGAGACGTCGCCGCCGGTCGCTTCCATCAGGAAGAAGGCCACCCGCTTGCGGACGCGCTCCTGGTCCCAGACGTACCAGTAGGAGATCTCCCCGAGCGAGGTCAGGATCCTGGCCTCCAGGCCGGTCTCCTCCCGAACCTCCCTGAGGGCAGCTTCCTCCGGATCCTCGCCGGGTTCGACCAGACCCTTGGGCAACCCCCACGCCAGGTCGCCCTTCCGCGTGCGCCGGGCCGCCAGCGCCACCTCCACGCCCTCCTCGGTGGTGCGGGTCACCACGCCACCCGCGGAGAACTCCGAGCGGGTCTTCACGACTCCACGGCGTCGGCGGGCCCGGCGATGCTGGCGACTCTGGCGTGGGTGGCGCGGGCGAGATCCCGGCCACGGATCTTGAGCACGGCCCGGGCCTCGCCACCCGTGAAATACAGGACACGGTCGCGAGCGAGGGCTCGGTCGAGGATCACGGAGAACTCGGTCGGGAGCCCGACCGGGGGCATGGACTCGGGGAGGAATCCGGTCAGCTCGGCGGCCCGATCGTCGGGCATGAGCTCGAGGTCAGGCCGGTCGGCTGCCTTCCGCACGAGCTGGGTGTCGGCCGAGCGTCCCGCCGGGACGACCGCCGCGACCCCGCCGCCCGTGCCTTCGAAGACGACGACCTTTCCCACCTCGTGCAGGGGGAGCTCCAGCAGGGCCGCCAGGCGTTCGGCCGACCGGGTCCGGCTGGGAACCGGGAGGACCTCGTGGGGAACGTCCCGTTCGAGGAGGAAGTTGTGGACATCGACACTGCCCCGCACGTCACGAAGTATGGCAAAGGGCAGCCGAAGCAGACGGGCGGGCCGGCGGCGTCAGTTACTTGGATCCGCCCTTGCGGCCGATGCGCTGGTAGAACTCAACGCCGTACCGCTTCTTGGTCGTGTCCCCACCCTTCTTGCCGCCGATGCGGCCGATGCGCCCGAAGAACTCCTGGCCGTGGCGCTGCTTGGTGGTCATGCCACCCTTGCGGCCGGCTTCTGCTCGGGACATCTTGGGGGACGGGCTCGACGACTGGGGCATCTGGCAAACCTCCCTCCCCTGTCGTGGTTCAAATCGGGGCTGCCTTGGTTGCTACCCTGGCGCTGCTCCGCACAAACGGCCATGCACGAATCAGGGCGAGCGATTGTTCCCGATCGAACCAAGCATGCTGCCGGCGACGGTATGCTCGGAATCTCCATGACCCCTGCCGGATCCCAGCAGCCTCCCGCCGGCGCCGCGCGTCTGGACGTGCCTCCGCTCGCCGTCGAGCTGGGTGAGCGGTTCCGCACGGCCGGCTACCAGCTCTTCCTGGTGGGCGGGGCCGTTCGCGAGCTGGTGATGGGGCACCCCTCCCGCGGAGAGTTCGACTTCGCGACCGACGCCAAGCCTGAGGTGACCTTACGGATCCTGCAGGGGTGGGCCGAGGCCAAGTATCTGCAGGGCATCCGGTTCGGCACCGTGGGCGCGAAGAAGGCGGGAGTCGACCTCGAGATCACCACGTTCCGGAAGGAGATCTACACGACCGATGATCGCCATCCCCACGTCACGTTCGGGGATCGCATCGAGGAGGACTTGGCCCGGCGCGACTTCACGGTCAACGCGATGGCCGTGCGGTTGCCCGAGGGAGAGTTCGTCGATCCCCACGGCGGGGTGAGGGACCTGGCCGCCAGGCGCATCGACACGCCGCTGGATCCGGAGGTGTCGTTCGGTGACGACCCCTTGCGCATGCTCAGGGCGGCGCGGTTCACGTCCTCACTGGAGCTGACGCCCACCCCACGAGTGGTGGAGGCGATGCGCGGCATGTCGGACCGCCTCGAGATCGTCTCGGCGGAACGGATCCGTGACGAGCTGTCTCGCCTGCTGCTCGCGCCGCGCCCGTCGCTGGGCCTCGAGCTGCTGGTGGCCACCGGGCTGGCCGACCGATTCCTCCCCGAGCTGCCGGCACTTCGGCTGCAGCAGGATCCGGTGCACCGGCACAAGGACGTCCTCCGGCACACCTTCGTGGTGGTCGAGAACGTGGAGCCCGATCTGGTCCTGCGGCTCGCAGCCCTGCTGCATGACATCGGGAAGCCGGCCACCCGTCAGATCACGTCGGACGGCGTGCAGTTCCATCACCACGAGGTTGTCGGGGCCCGGATGGCCGAGGCACGACTGCGGGCGCTTCGTTATCCGAACGAGGTCGTGGCCGAGGTCGAGAAGCTGGTCGAGATGCACTTGCGGTTCCACAGCTACCGGCTGGGGTGGAGCGATTCGGCTGTTCGCCGTTACGTCCGGGAGGCGGGTCCGCTCCTGGACCCGTTGAATCAGCTCGTTCGGGCCGACTGCACCACGCGCAACCGGGAGAAGGCGAAGGCCCTGGCAGCCCTACAGGATGACCTCGAACTGCGGATCGCCCGGTTGTCGGAGCAGGAGAACCTGGAGCAACTCCGGCCGCCCCTCGACGGGAATCAGGTGATGCAGCACCTGGGCATCCCGCCCGGCCCGGTCGTCGGCGAAGCTCTCGACTACCTGACTGAGCAGCGCCTGGACCGCGGCCCGATCAGCGAGGAGGAGGCCTACCGACTCCTCGACGAGTGGTGGCGCAAGCGCAACGAGGAAGCCTGAGCTACTTCTTCGTGTCCCAGAAGATCTTGTCGATCTCGCCGATCATGTCGAGCAGCTTCTGGCCCTGGCTGGCGTCGGTCGACTTCTTCGCGTTCCCGGCCTCCTTGGTGGCGTTCCAAAAGAGCTCGTGGAGGTTCGGGTACGTCTGCAGGTGCTCGGGCTTGAAGTAGTCGGTCCACAGCACCCACAGGTGGTGCTTCACCAGATCGGCGCGCTCCTCCTTGATCACCAGGCAACGCGACTTGAAGTCCTCGACCGTCTCGGTCGGCTTCTTCTGCTTCTCGGCGTCGTTGTACTTCTCCTGGATCTTCTGCACGGACTCGGCTTCGATCCTCGCTTGGGCCGGGTCGTAGACCCCGCACGGCAGGTCGCAGTGAGCGTGAGCCACTCGTGCCGGGCGGAGCAGGTTAGCGATCAGCTTGGTTACCATCGTGCCTCCTTCCACTGATTGGATTGCTCGTGCGATTCGAACGCTATCACGCTCTCCGATACCCGATTTCCGCCCTGCTCATGGCTGGAGCGCTGGCGTGGCTGATCCTGCGGCGGCCGTTCCGCATCGCGGTGGAGGGCGTGAGCATGTCCCCGACGTTGGAGGACGGGGACTTCCTGGTGGCGACCCGGTACGGCCCGATCCGTCGTGGCGCGTTGCTCGTGTTGGAGCATCCGGAGCGGCCGGGCTACGAGATGGTGAAGCGCCTGGCCGGCGTGCCCGGAGACGCCGTCGACGGCGTCACGCTCGGCCCCGACGAGTTCTGGCTCGTCGGCGACCATCGGTCCTCCAGCACCGACAGCCGGACGATGGGCCCTTTCGCCCGCGGGGCGATCCGCGGCGTGGCCCGGTTCCGCTACTGGCCGATCGCTCGGCTGGGTCCCCTGCGAGCGTCGTCCTCGACCAGCCACCTGGAGCGGCCGTCGGGCTGAACCACATCGAGGAGGGACCCGTCGGCGGTGCGAAGCCGAAGCCGTCGCTGCCGTATCGGTGCTCCGCCACCGGTCCCGACGATCTCCTCATACCAGGACCCGACCATCTCGACCGGTTCGGTCTCACCGGCGACGACCACCTCGCGGGGGACCTCGTCGGCCTTGCCGCCGGCACGGAAGCGAACATCCACCCACCGCGGGCGGCGAACCCAGAAGGGAGGCACTGGGGACCACGCCAGGTACGCGAGCCCGACCATCACCACGAACCCGCGCGTGGACAGGTGCGGGATGAGGACGACGGCCAGGGCGGCGGCGATCACTCGCGGCAAGGCAAATGCCATGTCGTACAGGGCGAACACCCGCCCCCGATAGCGGTCCGGGATGAAGTGCTGGACCAGGGTGTCGGCCGGGACCTTTCGCCATGGGTAGGTGAGACCGAGCGTGAACGAGATCAGCAGGATGGTCGGGCCGGTGATCCGGATCGAGCCGAGCAGGCACGCCGCCCCGGCCAGGGCGAAGGCGAAGG
>JBIOYQ010000157.1:0-8275 GCA_044870295.1 Actinomycetota bacterium | reverse complement strand
GGCGTCCTTCGATCGGCCAATGGCGGCCGGAGGTGGATCCGCACGAACATCCTCACCAGCCCCATCCTGGATGTCGCAGTCGATCCGCTGGCTCCAGGCACGGTCTACGCTGGAACGAGCGGCGCGGGCATTTACAAGTCCACGAACTTCGGTCGGACCTGGGCTCAAGTCAACAGCGGACTGACCAATCTGGTCGTGGAGGTACTAGCGACCGACCCCAGCAGCGCAGGAACAGTGTACGCCGGGACGTTTGGTGGGGGTGTCTTCAAGACGACCGATGGAGGAACCCTCTGGGCAGGGATGAACAATGGGATGACCAAGCCCTACGTGAAAGCGCTGGCCATCGACCCATCGGCCCCGTTGAACGTGCTGTTGGCAAGCCACAACGCCGGATGCCATGGCACTTCCCTATTCAAGAGCACGGATGGCGGGGCAAGCTGGACGACCACGTTTACGCTGGGCTGCGGTTTGGGTGCGATCGGTTTCGACGCGCTGGCCGTCGATCCGTCAGAGCCGGCCACGGTGTACGCCGGCCATCGTGATGAGGGCGTCTATCGGAGCACGGATGGAGGCCAAAGTTGGGTGGAGTTCCGCCAGGGACTCGCTACCACGCACGTCAATTCGCTGGCCAGCGACGGGTCCGTCATCTACGCGGGGTCGATGCCCACCGGCGTCTACAAGCTGGTAACTGGTTGAGCCGTCTCGCGGTCAGCCGCCCGGGCCAGCGGTCGGGAGCAGCCAATACGCGGCCAGCGCGGCGAACGCCGCCAGGCTGATGAACGGGTTGAAGATCGCGGGCAGCATCAACACCAGATAGAGGAGAGGACCCTTGCGGTAGCTGGCGGTTCCCTTTCGGAGCGACTCCGGATCCAATCCCCGAACCAGCAACCGCTGCCCGGCCGAGGCGTAGCCCCACACCAGGTTGAACATGATGGCCAACACCACCATCGTGCCGCCGTACACGAACGTCGCGACGCGGACGCCGTCGTGCGCCTTGATGGATGTGGCCACCAGGGCCGTCGGAAACGGGATGAACGACACGACCATCAGGAACACGATGTTCAGCATCAGGAACGAGTGGGTGGTCCGTTCGATCAGCTTGAACATCCGGTGGTGGTTGACCCAGATGACGCCGATGGTCAGGAAGCTGGTGACGTAGGCGGCGAAGGACGGCCACTCGTCGAGCAGCGCATGACCGAGCCCGCCGGGCTCGTGGGTGGGGACCCGGATCTCCAGGACCAACAGAGTGATGGCGATGGCCATGACGCCGTCGGCGAACGTCTCCAGACGGCTGGTGTCGGACGTGGGGTGCGCGGTGGGCTCTGGTTGCGGCAGGCCGTCGGGCGTCCGTCCGGAGGCCTCCACGTCAGCCCTCCTCCTTCTCCTTCCGGGCTTCGGCGATCACTTTCTCCGCCAGATGGGCGGGGACCTCTTCGTAGTGGTCGAACTGCATGGTGAACACGCCACGCCCGTGGGTCATCGACCGAAGGTCGATGGCGTACCGCGTCATCTCCGAGTGGGGAGCCAGCGCCCGGATGCGCTGCTTGCCCGCCCCGGCGGACTCCATGCCGAGGATCCGGCCGCGCTTCGAGTTGAGGTCGCCGATGATGTCCCCCGTGTAGGACTCGGGGACGACGACCTCCACCTGCACGATGGGCTCGAGGAGTGACACCCCCACCTTCTGGGCCGCCTCCTTGAGCGCCTGCTGACCCGCCAGCTGGAACGCGATGTCTGAGGAGTCCACCGGGTGGAACTTGCCGTCGTACAGCGTGACCCTGACGTCGACCATGGGGTACGGCGTGATGACACCGTCGGCCATGATCTTCACCACGCCCTTCTCGACCGAGGGGATGAACTGGTTGGGGATGACCCCGCCCACGATCTTGTCGACGTACTCGAACCCGGCCCCCCGTTCCAGCGGCTCGACCTCGATCGAGGCGATGGCGTACTGCCCGTGGCCGCCGGTCTGCTTGACGTGCCGCCCCTGCGCTTGGACCTTGGACTTGATGGTCTCCTTGTAGGGAACCTTGGCCGGGCGGGTCAGCACGTCCACGCCGAACTTCCGCTTCATGCGCTCGACCATGGTCTCCACGTGCGCCTCGCCCATCCCGTACACCACGGTCTCGTGGGTCTCGGGCGAGCGCTCCACCCGGATGGTCGGGTCGTCCTCGTGGATCCGTGCCAGCGCCGTGGACAGCTTGTCCTCGTCCCCCTTCGTCTTGGGTTCGATGGCCATGGCCAGCAAGGGCTCGGGCATCTCGATGGGCTCGAGGGTCGCCGGGTCGTTCTTCGTGGACAGCGCGTCGCCGGTGGCAGTGTGCGCCAGCTTGGCCACGGCCCCGATGTCCCCGGCGGGGACCTCCGACACGGTCTCGTGTTCCTTGCCTCGCAACGTGAACAGCTGGCCGATGCGCTCTTCCGTGTTCTTGGTCGCGTTGAACACGGGCGAGTCCGGACGGACCTTCCCGCTGAACACTCGGAACAGATTGATGCGGCCGACGTACGGATCCGACAGCGTCTTGAACACCAACGCCGTGAGCGGTGCGTTCGGGTCCGACGGCCGAGCCTCCCCCGACCCGTCCTTCTTGATCACCTCGACCGGCGGCCGGTCCAGCGGCGACGGGAAGGCGTCGACCATGAACTCGGCCAGGCGGTCCACGCCGGCCGGACGACCGGCCGCGCCGACCAGCACGGGCGCGAACTTCGCGTCCGCCAATCCCGCCTTCACTCCGCGGACGATCTCCTCGGAGGACAGCTCGCCCGTCTCCAGGTACTTCTCGAGGAGGGAGTCGTCGGCTTCCGCCACGGACTCGGCCAGGCGCTCGCGGTACGGCTCGGCCTTGGCGGCCAGGTCGTCCGGCCAGTCGCCCTCCTCGCCCTTGGGTCCCGATCCGTAGCGGTAGGCGCGCCGGGACAACAGGTCGAGCACGCCGTTGAACTCGTGCTCCTCGCCGATGGGGAGCTGGATGGGCGCCACCTGGGTACCGAAGGCGGCGATCAGACCCTCGAGGGTGCGCTCGAACGAGGCCCTCTCGCGGTCGATCTTGTTGATGAAGATGGCGCGAGGAAGGCCTGCCTCGGCGGCCATCTCCCACACCACCTCGGTCTGGACCTCCACGCCGTCGACCGCCGACACGACGAACACGCACACGTCGGCCGCGCGCAGGGCGCCCTTGACGTCGCCGATGAAGTCGGCGTAGCCGGGCGCGTCGAGGACGTTGATCTTGACGCCGTTCCATTCCACCGGCGCCAGTGAGAGCGACACGCTGATCCCGCGACGGATCTCCTCGGCGTCGAAGTCGGACACGGTGTTGCCGTCCTCGATCTTGCCCATCCTGGTCAGCGCGCCCGCCGCGAACAGCAACCCCTCCGTCAGCGTGGTCTTGCCCGCTCCGCTGTGGCCGACGAACAGGACGTTGCGGATGTTGGACGGCTCGTAGACGTTCATGCGACCCCTTCTGTCGATGCCGCTGCTCGAAGCCCCCGGAGGGCTTGGACCGCCGATTCTATCGAACGGGGTTGGCCGTTCGGCCTGGTGGTAGGCTCCGGCCGATGGCGGCTCGGCCTGCTGCGAGCGATCGATGGCACCACGGTCGGGCGGGTTTCCTGCTCGGCGGAGCTGTGGTCTGCTCTGCCGGCACCTCGTTCCTCATCGTCACGCGGCATCGCTTCTTCGGCGGGCTCGCCGCGCTGGCCGGAGCGGTGGCCCTGCTGGTGGCCGAGGCCGCGGGCTCGGCGCGGGGGGACACGAGGGAGCGGTTCGCCGTGCGCGTCCTCGACCGCGTGTACGAGGCATCCATCCTGGTGCCCCTGGCCTGGGTCTCACGGGCCGCCGCCGAGGGCGAGACGGCACTCGCCCTGATCGGCCTGGGCGCCTCCTACCTCGCGTCGTATCAGCGGGCCAAGGGACAGGCCCTCGGGTATCACGTCGTCGAGCACCCGGCTTTCAAGTGGACGCGGTACGCGATCCTGGTCCTCCTGTTGCTCACGGGATGGGCCCTGGCCGGGCTGTGGGTCTTCGTGGTCCTGGCCGGGGCCGCCGCCGTGGTCGCGGCGTGGAACGTCGCCCGTCAAGATCGGCGTCTCGCCGGTGCCGACAAGGCGTCGCGGTGAGCGTGGAAGCGGCCCCACGACCGGCCGAGCAGGCGGTCACCGCGCCTCCCTCCGCTGGTCCACCCTCTGACCTCGGGGCGTATCTGTCCATCCGGTCGGCCGAGTGGCTGGGGATGCGGCTCCCTCGGCGCACCGGCCTGGCCCTGGCCAACCTGTATTTCCGGTGGCACTACCGGAGAGCCCAGGACCAGCGACGGGTGGTCGCAGGCAACCTCGCCCAGGTCCTCGGGCACGATCCCGACTCGGCGTTGGTGCAGAGCGCCACACGTGAGTGCTTCCGCCTCTACGCGCGGTACTGGTATGAGACCTTCGCCCTTCGCACCATGCCGGTCGACGAGGTGGACCGCCGTTTCACCATCGACGGCCTCGAGCACGCCGACCGGGCGCTCGCCGCCGGCCGAGGGGTCGTGCTGGCGCTGCCGCACATGGGGAACTGGGACGCCGCCGGCCACTGGCTGTGCGTCAACGGCTATCGCATGACGGCCGTGGCCGAGGAGCTCCGGCCTCGCTCCGTGTTCGAGCTGTTCCTCCGCCACCGCCGGGCCCTGGGCATGGGAATCGTCCCGCTGTCGGAGGGCAGTCGGGTCGCGGAGACGCTGATCCGGCTCCTGTCGGAGAACCACATCATCACGTTGGTGGCCGACCGTGACCTCACCGGACGAGGTGTTCAGGTGGAGATGTTCGGCGCGAAGCGGTTGCTTCCCGCCGGCCCGGCCATGCTCTCGCTGGCGACCGGCGCGCCGTTGTGCGTGTGTGCGGTCTTCACCACGGCCGAGGGCTGGCACACGGTGATCGGCCCGCCCGTGCAGCTCGAACGCACCGGCGTCATGCGTCAGGACGTGACGGCGCTGACGAGCGTCATGGCCGCCGAGTTCGAGCGCTACATCGCCTCGGCGCCTGCCGACTGGCACATGTTCCAGCCGGCCTGGGACGTTCCGGCGTGAGGATCGCGCTGGCGTGTCCCTATGACTGGGGCGCGCCGGGTGGGGTGCAGGTCCATGTTCGCGAGCTGGCCGGTCGCCTTCGTGAGCGAGGCCAGGAGGTGGTGGTGTTGGCACCCGGGGGTGCGCCGGCGCCCGAAGCATGGGTTCGCATCGTCGGCAGGCCCATCCGGACCCGGTACCAGGGAACCGTCGCTCCCATCTGTTTCACGCCGGCCTCCTGGGCCCGGGTCGGACGCATCTTGCGGGCGTTCGAGCCGGACCTGGTCCATGCGCACGAACCGACGGCCCCGTCGACCTCGATGTTCGCCACCTGGCGGGCGCGCGCGCCCGTGGTCGCGACGTTCCACGCCAACGTCGAGCGGTCGCGGCTGCTGACCGCGGCGCTTCCGGTGCTGCGGCCGGTCTGGAGGCGATTACGTGTTCGGATCGCGGTGTCGCGCGCCGCGAGGGACTTCTACGGTTCACGGTTCGGCGGTGACATCCGGATCGTGCCGAACGGCTCCGACGTTGATCTGTTCGCGAATGCGGCGCCCGCCCCCGAACTTCCGCCTGGGCGTCGGATGCTGTGGACGCACCGTCTCGATGCGCAGAAGGGGTTCGCAGTGGCGGTGCGGGCCTTCGCGGTCCTGGCGCACCGGTTCCCCGACCTCGGGTTCGTGGTGATCGGAGAGGGGAAGGACCGCGCGGCGATCGACGGCCTCCCTGCCGAGGTCCGGTCCCGCGTCCACATGGTCGGAACCGTCCACCACGACCGGCTGCCCGGCTACCACGCAGGTGCGGACGTGTTCATCGCGTCCGCCCTCGGCCAGGAGAGCTTCGGCCTGGCGCTGGTGGAGGCGATGGCGGCCGGGGTCCCGGTGGTGGCCAGCGACATCGCGGGCTATCGCGAGGTCGTCCGGGACGGGATCGATGGCCTGCTGGTCCCTCCGGGCGACCCGGCCGCCCTGGCCAACGCCGTCGCCACGATCCTGAGCGACGGGGACCTGGCCAAGCGACTCTCGGCAGCCGGCCGGGAACGCGCCCAGGCCTTCCGCTGGGAGACCGTCGTGGACCAGATCGAAGCCGCCTATCGCGAGGCGCTGGGCGTCGGCTGAGAACGGGCCCGCCCTCGAAAAGCGCCTTGGTACCATGGCTTCGTGCTTGCGTTGTGGATCGTGCTCGGTCTCGTCGGGCTGGTCCTGCTCTACGGGGTGTACGCGTACAACCGGCTGGTGCGGCTGCGCGTGCGCACGGACAACGCCTGGTCGCAGATCGACGTCCAGCTGCGGCGCCGCTATGACCTGATCCCGAACCTCGTCGAAGCGGTGAAGGGCTATGCCGCGCACGAGCGCGAGCTGTTCGAAGAGGTCGCTCGAGCCCGCGCCCACGCCGAGTCCGTCACCGGCGTCCAGGCCCAGGCGCAGGCCGAGAACCAGCTCACCGCCGGCCTCCGACGGCTGATCGCCGTGGCGGAGAACTATCCTCAGCTCAAGGCCAATGAGAACTTTCTGGCCTTGCAGGAGGAGCTGACCGGGACGGAGTCGAGGATCGCGTTCGCCCGGCAGTTCTACAACGATCAGGTCCAGGCCCTGAACACCCGGATCCAGACCTTCCCGTCCAGCATCGTGGCCTCGCTCGGCAAGTTCCGGCCACGCGAGTTCTTCGACATCGAGGACGCCGACCGGGGCCCGGTCGCGGTCCGCTTCTAACAGCCGGGCGGCGCGGTGTACGAACAGATCGCCCGCAACAAGCGACGCACGGTGCTCATCGTCATCGGCACGCTCATCGTCGTCGGCGGGCTGGGCTACCTGTTCGGCTATCTGCTGGGAACGGGCCCGGCCGGCCTGGTGATCGCGCTGCTCATCGCGGCCGGCCTGTCCTGGTACTCCTACAAGTACGGGCACCGTTTGGTGCTGCGATCGGCCCGGGCCCGCCCGGTGACGCACGAGGAGGAGCCGCGCCTCCACAACATCGTGGAGGGGTTGTCCATCGCGGCCGGTCTGCCGAAACCGTCGGTCTACGTGATCCCCGAGAAGGCGCCCAACGCGTTCGCCACCGGCCCCAAACCGGAGGACTCGCACATCGCCGTCACCCAGGGCCTGCTCGACAGCATGAACCGGGTCGAGCTGGAGGGCGTCATCGCGCACGAGATGAGCCACATCCGCGACCGGGACATCCTGCTCGGCACGATCGTGGCCACCCTGGTCGGCTCCGTCGTCCTCATCGCCGAGTTCATGCTCCGATGGTTCTTCTGGGGAGGCGGCGGGTTCGGCGGCCGCGGCCGGCGCCGGGACGGGGGAGAGGGCGGCGGCGTGTTCGCCATCCTGGCCATCGCGGGCTTGATCCTGGCGGTCCTGACCCCGTTGATCGCGCAGGTGATCAAGCTGGCGATGTCACGACGCCGTGAGTATCTGGCCGACGCGGAGGGCGCCATGCTCACGCGCTACCCCCCGGGGCTGGCCAGCGCCCTTCGCAAGATCGCCGCCGACACCACACCGTTGCGCGTGGCCAACAACGCCACGGCCCATCTGTGGCTCAACCAGCCGTCTCGCGTTCCCGGCGAGGGGAATCATTGGTTCGAGAACCTGTTCTCGACCCATCCCCCCATCCAGGACCGGATCCGGATCCTGGAGGAGATGTAACGGGATCACAACGAGGAGACAACTCAAGATGATTGTGAAGGGTCCAATCGGCGGGTAGCATGCCGGTGTCCTTCCCCCTGGGACCACAGCGGATTCGAAGGAGGAAAACCCCCAACCATGACTCCCACCAGGCGCGGCCGAGCCGTGTTCGGTGTCGTGATCGCCATCGCCCTGATCGCCGGCGGCGCGGCCGCGGTGCTGGCGCTGGGCGGCAAGGCCGGCGTCGGCCCGCTCGCCACCGGCTCGGGACCGACGGAAAGCCCATCCGAGTCCACCGCGCCGCCGCCCCCTCCAACGTGTCCGCTGTCCGGTGTGCTCAAGGCGAAGGTGCCGCAGCGACCGACCCTGGCCGTCAAGATCGAGAACCTGCCGGCGGCCCGCCCGCAGACGGGCCTGTCGTGGGCCGACATCGTCTACGAGGAGCCGGTCGAGGGGGGGATCACCCGCTTCATCGCCGTGTATCAGTGCAACGACGCCTCACGGATCGAGCCGGTCCGCAGCGCCCGCCTGACGGATATCGACGTCCTCAAGATGTTCGGCCAGCCGCTGCTCGGCTACTCCGGGGGCAACGGCCACGTCCTCAGGGCGATCGCCGCC
>JBIOYQ010000156.1:0-28425 GCA_044870295.1 Actinomycetota bacterium | reverse complement strand
CAGCAGGAGGCCCGCCAGCGCCAGGGGCACCGCCACCAACGCGGCGTGGGTCATCCATGCCAGCAGGACCATCACGCCAGTTCCGGCCACGAACGCCACCCACCCGAGTCCGGTCCACCTGGTGCGGACCTTGTCGGGCCGGCCGGCGAACCACTTTCGCCGCGTGGCGTCCGCGTACAGCGCCTCCTGCACGTGCGCCATCCGCTTGTAGAAGTGCTTGCGGAGCGACGAGAGCTTCACCCGGCCCCGCTCCGGTCCGGGCGGTGCGGCCAACCGTGGCATGTCGGGCCGGTCGGGGGCGGGGTTCCCCACCAGGGCTTCATCCGACTCGACCTCCACGTCTTCGTCGTCCTCGTCGGCGTCGTCGTCCACGCCGGCGAACAGGCCGGTGAAGAGCAGCGTCTCGTACCTGAGCAGGTGGTCGTCCTCGTCCTTGAGCTTGACCAGCCACCAGTCCGTCTTTCCGAACAGTCCCTTCTTCGGGATCTCCTCGATGCGGAGGTAGCCGCGGACGGCGAGGTCGACGATGGTGGCCGTCACGTCCAGAGGATTGGCCTGCTCGTCGAGGAGCGTCCCCACCTGCCCGGGCCGCAAGCCTTCAGGCGGGGCGAACTCGACGGGGGCCACGCCGTGCTCGAACAGCGGCACGGCCTGCTCGCCACCGGCCGACGTCGCGTACAGCACATCCACCGGCGACCCCATCGCCCGGCGGTCCCTCCCCGTTCGCCACATCAGATAGACCACTCCGCCCACGGCGAGCAGCAACAGGAAGCCGGCGGCGGAGACCGTCACCGGGGTGATCGAGAAGGCTCGCTGGATGGCCCACCGCTCGTCCAGGATGGGCTTGGGGTCGGGGACGGCTCCCTTCGGGAAACCGACCACGATCGTCAGCCCTTCCTGCGGACCCAGCGCCCACGGCAGCGGCTCCTGCTGCGTCTGGCGGAAGGTCGCCGTCGAGCCGCTGACGGTCGCCTCGGAGCACGGAAGGTCCGAACGGAAAGGACCGGCGAAGCACGCCACCTGGCCGAACCCCACCGGGCCGGTGGTGACGCGGACCGTCGCCTGGCCGATCGGCACGAACCACTCGACCCCCACGGCGTTCCAGTTCAGCTCGTCGTGATCAGGGAAGCCGTTCAGGGCGCCCTCGACGCGATACGTCAAGGTGTAGAGGTGCTCGCCGGTGATGGTCTTCTTCGCGTCGCCGATCTTGATGCGGAAGAGGCCGCTCGGATGCTCGATCTTGTAGCCATCCGGCGTCCCGGGAGACCCCACGACGTCCAGGACGTGGATGGGGTAGATCCGATCGAACTTCTCGTCCCACACCAGCCGGTTGGGGATGTCCCGGAAGATCCCGTGGTGCGGCACGTCCCCAAAGTCGTAGTCGATCCGCTCGGTCACCAGCAGGGACCCGTCCGACTGGATCGCCAGGTCGACGTCGTAGGTGTGGATCTGCTCGGAGGCCTGGGCGGACGCGCTGGGCGACGATGCCGTCAGCCAGACGGCCGCCAAGGACCCCAGCACCAGGCAAGCCGCGGCCAGTCGCCCCCTTCGCATGCCGATGAGGGTCCCACCAACGACGACGATGTCGCAAGGGCCGCCCGGATCTCGGATGGCTGGGAGAATCGCCGGATGCCGACCCAGAACCTCCGAGGCCACCTCCTCATCGCCACCGCCAATCTCTTCGACCCGAACTTCCGGAGGACCGTGGTCCTGGTGGGCGAGCACAACGACGAGGGGGCGCTGGGTGTCGTGCTGAACCGCTCGTCCGAGGTCACGGTGCTGGAGGCCGCCGCGCCGCTCTCGCCCCTCGTAGAGGAGGACGCCCCCATCTTCCTCGGCGGACCGGTGCAGCCCCAGGCTGCCGTGGTGCTGGCCGAGTTCGAGGACCCCGCGGACGCCGGCCTGGTGGCGTTCGGATCGATCGGATTCTTGATCGGGGACGTGCCGGCCGAGGCGGCCGCCGGCATCCGGCGGGCCCGGGTGTTCGCGGGCTACGCCGGCTGGGGGGAGGGCCAGCTCGAGCGCGAGGTGGAGGAGGGGTCGTGGATCGTCGAGGACGCCACGCCGGAGGACGTGTTCACCGCCGACCCCGACGGCCTGTGGACCGGCGTGCTTCGGCGGAAGGGTCCCGCCTACCGGTTGTTGTCGACCATGCCGTTCGACCCGTCGCTCAACTAGGCGGCCCGGCTACAGGCACGGGAAGAACGTCGCGTCCTCCAGCTCCTCGCCCAGTCCGTCGACCTGCCAGTCCGAGACGGTCACGGTGCTCCCGTCCGTTTCCAGCAGCCCGATCTTGCCCGCCTTGGTCATGACCAGCGCGTGCAGCCCGTCGTCGATGGCGGTGAAGTCCGAAGCCGGGAACTTGAAGATCTGGTCGCCGAACTGGCTGGGCACGAACAGCGTTCCGCCGGTCTGGAGGAACTCGCAGTAGACCTGGGGCACGAACTCGACCGACTCGGGCGTGTCGTAGGTGACGACCGGCCTCTCGACGCCGAATCGATCCACGGCGAAGACCGAGTTCGTGGAGTCGTCCGTCCCCAGGATCTGGCCCCCGAACGGGGCGAAGCCGGTCGGCGCGACCTGGATGCCCTCGATGTGATGCCCCACGTTGGTGAGGAGCTGGGCGAATCCGGTCTTGGTGACCTTCCAGATCTCCCCGAGCCGGTCGGAGGCGAGCAGGTTGAATCCAAAGGTCCCCACGGTGTCGAAGGTCAGGCTGGTCTCGCTGCTGTGCAGCGAGGGGATGGTCACCAGCGCGACCGGGGTGCCCCCCTGCTTGGGGATCTTGTAGATGGTCTGCTCCTGCACCGCGAAGACGGCGAAGGGCGGGAATCCGCCGAGTCCCGGCGAGACCACCACGTCACGAGCCAGACAGGCGTTCCCGGTGGACGGGAGTTGCGCAAAGGTGGTGATGGTGCCGGCCTGGTTGATCGACAGCACCTTGTCGGCGCAGAACCGCGTGGCCAGCAGCTTCTTCGGCTGCGCCGCCACGGAGATGGGCTGCTGCATCCCCACGAACGGCGAGGGGTTGGCGGCCTGGGCCGGTGTCCCCAGCAGGGTGATCGCCAGCAAGGCGATCAGCGGAGGAAGGCTGAGGCGAATGCGATTGCGGATCCGTCGTCGGGTGGTTTGGGGGGTGCCCATGGGAGGCTACTTCTGCTGTGGGGGGTCACCGAAAGCGCGGAGTCTATCAGCGGTGCCCCCGATCGGCTAGGACCCTTTGATGGAACTGGGCTAGCGCTGGTACATGAACACTTGTCCAGATGTGGTCCCCGCGTAGATCCTGTACGGGGCGGAAGGAGAGATGGCCAACGATTCGACGTTCGTGTCAGTCAGGCCATCGTTGGCCAACTCCCATGTCCCGCCCGCGTCGGTGCTCAGATAAACCCCGTTGTAGATGTGTCCGACGAAGACGTTTTGCGTATTTGCCAGATCGACCAGGACCGCGCTCCACACCAGTTTCTTCAAGCTGAACACAGCTGACCAGCTGACCGCGGCGTCCGTACTCTTGTAGATACGTGAGTCGTCGCACTCGTCGCCAATGAACGCATCACATGCGATCGCCGCGTACAGCGTCTCGGGGGAGGTTGGGTCGACGGCTAGGTCGTACGCCGAGGTGTCATAGGGAAGACCGATCCCATCGCTTTCCTTCACCCAGGTAGCGCCTCCATCCGTCGTCTTGAATACTCCATCACGATCGCTCCCGCCCACTCCAACGAGGCCGGCGTAGACGATCGATGTGTCCGAAGGGTCGATGGCGAACGCGAACACCGACAAACTCTCAGGAAGTGCGCCGGTCCTAGTCCATGTTGCCGCGCCGTCGACCGACTTGAACACACCCGCGAGTTGAGTACCCGCATAGAGAGTGGACGGCACCGAGGGATCGACGGCTAGCGAATACACGATTGTATCTGTGAGCCCGGTATTCGCTTCGGACCAGGATGTTCCGCCGTCGATGCTCTTGAATACGCCCTCGTTGGTCCCGGCGTAGATCGTTGATGAGGTAGACGGATCGATGACCAGGCCGTTGACGTCACTCCCGAGGCCAGCTGAGATCGCGATCCACGTTCTTCCTCCATCGGTGCTCTTGTAGGCTCCGTCCACTCCAGTCCCGGCATAGACAATTTGGCTGTCGATCGGGTCGACGGCCAGCGTTTGGATGTGATCGTCTATCAGCGCCCCGCTAACGATGCGCCAAGCCGCCCCCGCAACAATGGTCTTGAAGACGCCAGTGTCTGTCCCCGCATATGCCGTCTTGGAGTGGGCTGGATCGACAGCGATCGATAGAACAGTTGCACCAGAGAGTCCGATGGTGGCCGCTTTCCAGTGACGCCCGCCATCGTTGGACTTGGTAACTCCAGTGTCAGCGAGCCCTGCATAGATCGTGCGGTGATGAGATGGATCGATCGCCAATGAATATGCCGTGGGCCCTCTGGTCTGGCGGACCCACGTCCCTCCTCCGTCGAGAGTCTTGAACACGCCTCCGTCGTCGTAACCTTCTAAGTCGAGCGTCCCGGCGTACACGATCTGTGGCTGAGTGGGGTCGATGGCGAGGGCGTAGACATTCAACCTCGACAGCTGGCCTGAACTCGCTGGCAACCACGTGGCACCGCCGTCGCTGCTCTTGTACACGCCGAGGCCCCCACCAGCATTATCGTCAGTGCCAGCATAGATGGTCGAGGGTGCAGAAGGGTCAACGGCCAGCCCACGGATGTATGCGATCGGAAGGCCTTGACTGGAGGAAGCCCAGCTTGCTCCTCCATCCGTGCTCTTGTAGAGGCCAGCCTCCACCCCCGCATAGATCGTTTGGCCATTGGATGGGTCGATGGCGACGCTCACTACGTTGGGCACATCCAGCCCGTTGTTCGCGCTCACCCAGTGGCTCCCGCCATCTGTTGTCTTGTAGAGGCCGGCGGTCCTGGTGCCGGCGTAAAGAGTCTGCGAGTTCGCCGGATCAATCGCGAGGGCCTGGATGTCCGAATCAGGCAGCCCCATCAGCGCCGGCTTCCACGAGGCTCCGGCGTCCGTCGTCTTCAGAACTCCCTCCGGTGCGGCCCTGTAAACCGTCGTGGGATGACCTGGATCGATGACGAGTGCCGAGGCGGGGCCCGCACCCGGGCCTGTCGTGCTCCTCCAACGCCCAGGCCCAGAGTTGGTAGGCGAGGCTGCGTCGGACGCTGGTACCAACAAGACGATAAGCAGCCAAGCCGTAGGGAAAGGCCACCCGCGGCCAGTCCAGGCTGCCCTTAGTGTCCGTCTACCCTCCATGCTTCGGGCTTTTGACTTCGAACGACTTCTCGTCATGTGGTGCACCTCCTAACCGACCGCGAATCCGAATCGGTCCCCGTTCTCAGCCTGATCCAGAATTGGATCCATATCGTCACCCTGCGTCCACAGTTGATCAACTGGATTCGTTGCCTGAAGCCCAGACGCTGAGCCGTAAAGGACGTTGACGGAACCTCCGGCCGTTGCTCCGAGGGACTCCAAGTCTTCTTTCCACGCGCCAATGGCTAGATCGTCGTTTCCATCGTCGTCGAAGTCGCCCGCCCGCAGGCCTTTGGCGAACTCGTCACCAGTGCCAGAATCCTCCTCGACGTTGGGCTGTTCTGAGTTCCGAACGCATCGTCCGGGCTTGACGCCTGAAGGCCGCCGTTTCCGCCGTAAAGAACCAATACGCCTCCGGCATCTTCGAGGGTGACGCCCGCGACGATATCCTCTCCAGGTATCCCGATGGCCAAGTCGTCATAATCATCGGTGGCCGCATTGAAGTCGCCAGCGGCAATTTCTCGCCCTAAGTTGTCCCCTGCTTCCGCCCCGTCGTCGTTGTTGACCCCGCTCGTGTCTTCGGTCCAAAACTGGTCATCTGGACTCGCAGCCTGCAGGCCCGAGCTACTGCCATACAAGACGTTCACAGATCCTGCATCCTGGATCAGTGCAAGGTCTTCGTGATAGGCGCCAATGGCCAGGTCGTCGTACCCGTCATCGTTGAAGTCCCCGCCAACTAGGTCCCGGCCGAACCAATCATCCGACTCTGCCTGGTCCTGGACGTCCGCCGCGTCCTGA
Source organism: Actinomycetota bacterium (assembly GCA_044870295.1). Lineage (GTDB taxonomy): Bacteria > Actinomycetota > UBA4738 > UBA4738 > UBA4738 > AC-52. Next base: position 22,362 of record JBIOYQ010000156.1, on the reverse strand, counting down.
GTCAGGAACCAGTCGTTGGGGCTTGATGCCTGAAGTCCATTGGTCGTCGTTCCGTACAGTAGCGTGACGGCGCCTCCGTCTGCGGCCCCTCCGACATCCTCGTAGAACGTTCCGACAGCGAGATCATCAGCGCCGTTGAGATCAAAATCGCCGACACCCAGGGCCATTCCCAAGCGATCGTTCTCTTCGGCGCTGTCACCGACACTGTTTACGCCTTGTGCCCAGATCTGGTCTGATCGCCACCCGGTTCTCCCTGCCTGAAGGCCAGTATCGGAGCCATAAATGACATTGGCGGCTCCGGCATCGGCGTTGCCGTTGACGTCTTGTCCCGGGGCTCCCACCGCTAGATCGTCGTAGCCGTCACCGTCGAAGTCGCCAGCGTCCACCGATTGGCCAAAGAAATCACTCGCGTCGAGGGACCCCTCAATTGTTCCACCATCTATGGTGGCACCCTGATACAAGAACTGGTCATCTCGGTCCTCGGTACAAGAGCCGGATACATCTCCCAACAGGCCGCACGAAGATCCGTAAAGGACGTGGACCGCCCCCGCCATGTCTGTAGTACTGACGTCCTCCTGGTGGGCGCCGATCGCGAGGTCTGTGTATCCATTGCCGTCGAAGTCGCCCGCTGCCAGCGTCCGACCGAACCCGGCATCAGGGCTTCCAGCTCCTTGTACGCCATTTGTCCCAGCGGTCCAAAACTGGTTGCCATCATCGTCAAGGCCATTTGACGTTCCATAGATCACGTTCACGCTTCCCGCGTCGTTGTTGGCCCCGATGTCCTCACCGTAAGAGCCGATCGCCAAGTCAGCGTATCCGTCGTTATTGAAATCGGAGGACGCGGAGACTATCGGCGTACCCATCAAAGCCGGACGATGCTGGACATTCGCGGCCGTCGAAGCGGCTGCGGAGAGCGCGGTGAACAGCGAGAGCGACGAAACGGCCACCCCAACCCTCGTCAAGATTCTGAGCTCGATTCGTGCACGTGGCGGCATCGCGATCTCCTCGACGCCGTGGGCCATTACGTGACAACACTCTCCTCGCCGGGTGACTATCGGTCAATACCTAGATCTCGCCCCCAAGGGGGATCCAGATTCGTGAGAGCATGGAACGAACGACCCGCGTTCATCTGGAGGAGGCTGTCATGAGCAGCGAGCAGGCGACGTTCGGCGCAGGGTGCTTCTGGGGCGTGGAGTACGTGTTCCGTCGCGTGCCCGGGGTCGTGGACGTGCAGGTCGGGTACTCGGGCGGCATGACGAAGAACCCGACGTACCAGGATGTCTGCTCGCACACCACCGGCCACGCCGAGGTCGCCCAGGTCACGTTCGACCCCGAGCGCGTCTCGTTCGACCAGCTGCTCGAGGTGTTCTGGGCGATGCACGACCCCACGCAGGTGAATCGGCAGGGGCCGGACGTCGGCGACCAGTACCGCAGCGCCATCTTCACGAACTCACCGGAGCAGCAGGAGGCGGCGGAAGCCTCGAAGGACCGCGCGCAGAGCCGGTTCAGCAAGCCCATCGCCACGCAGATCGTACCTCTGACCACGTTCTATCCGGCCGAGGGCTACCACCAGGCCTACTACGAGAAGAACGGGCACGAGCCGTACTGCCACGTGGTGCCGGTGGGCACGCTGGAACAGCTCGGGCTGATCCCGGCGCGCAGCTAGCGCACCCGGGCGGGCTAGGCCTCACCACCGCCCTTCGCCCACTGTAGGGGGACCGCCACGCAGCCGAAGAATGCTGTGAGGACGTCCCCAGTGCAGAACAACGACCCTCTGGTCGCCTATCGTCTGGGCGCGGTTCGCGTCGGGATCCAGGCCACGGTGTTGGCCCTGTTCGCCCTGACCGCGTTCAGGCTTCTGCCTGGTCACGGCTCGATCGACTGGGGACCCTACGTGGGGATCCTCGTGTCGGCGGCGTCCGGGGCCGTGGTCGTCAGGCTCTTGCCATGGGCGCGCCTCTTCCGGAGCGGTCGAGGGTTGGCGTTGCTGTACGCCTGGTCCGTGACGGACATCCTGCTCATCACCGCCGCCATCGGGTTCAGCGGGGGCGGTCGGTCCGAGCTGTTCGCGCTGTACGCGCTGACCACCGTGTTCTTCGGCGCCGCCTATCCACCCCGCGGCCAGGTCGCGCTGCTCGGGTTCACCTACGCCTGCTACCTCACCGTGCTGGCTCTGACCGGCTGGGATGCCGGGGCGGGCGTGGTGTTCATCCGGTGCGGTGTGCTCGGCATCGTGGCGATGCTGGTGAGCCACCTCTCCTCCGAGCTCCTGCGCATGATCGACTCGCTCCAGGTCGCCGGGGCGCGAGCCGAACGGTCGGCCGGCCTGCTGTCCGTCGTGGCCCGCTCGGCCCGACCGCTGTCGCTGGAGCGCGACCAGGTCCTGGAGAGCTTGGTCGACAGCGTCGTGGACCTGGGCCTCCACGGCGCGGCGGTGTGCGCCTTCGACCACGAGTCGGAAGTGTTCGTGGTCACCCACCAGCGCGGGCTCCCCGACGCGTACGTGTCGGCGGTCCATCCATCGAACGAAGACATGCCCGGCCGCGTGCGCAACACCGGCCACACCCAGATCCTGGATACGGCGTCGGCTGAGGACGGCGGCTCGCCGCTGGCGGATGCGGGATTCCGTTCCCTCATCGCCAGCCCCATCTGGGTGGACGGCTGGCTGGCCGGCGCGCTGGTCGGCGCCAGCCGCGATGCCGGGGCGGTGTCGCCCCTCGAAGGCGAGGCCTTCGAGTTGCTCGCTGCTCAGGCCGGCATGGCCATGGAGAACGCCCAGCGGTTCGAGGACACCCTGGAGACCGTGGCTCGACTCCAGGAGCTGGACAAGCTGAAGGACGACTTCCTGGCGACGGCATCGCACGAGATCCGCACGCCTCTAACCGTGATCCTGGGGTCCGGCGTGACGCTCGAACAGATGTGGGACGACCTCGACGAGTCGAGCCGCCGCGGCCTGATCGGCGGGGTCAATCGCAACGCCAAGACCCTGGAGCGCCTCTTGGGATCGCTGTTGGATTTCACCCGCCTGGGCGCGGAGAGCCTGGCCCTCAAGCGACAGGACTTCGAGCTGGGCGAGCTGCTGCGCGAGGTCACGGGGCGCCTCAGCTCCCTCTTCTCCGACCGGCCGCTCACCGTCGACGCCGAGGAGGAGCTGCTCATCCAGGCCGACCCCTTCCTGATCGAGCGCGTGGTCGAGAACCTGCTGGCGAACGCGGCCAAACACACGCCCGAGGGCACGCACGTCGAGATCTCGGCTTGCAGCCAGGACGGACTGGCGGTGGTCTCAGTGAAGGACGACGGTCCGGGCATCTCGGCGGAAGATGCCCGGCACCTGGGCGAGCGGTTCTTCCGAGCCGGGGACATCAACGTCCGGTCCAAAGGACTGGGCTTGGGCCTGGCGCTGGTCCGGGAGATCCTGGAGCTGCACGGGACGGAGCTGGAGATCGAGACGGCGCCCGGCTCCGGCTGCCGGTTCACGTTCCGGCTGCCCCTGGCCTCGAGCGTCATCGACCCGGCTTCCCTGCTGGCCCGGGCCTGGCCCTCCGATGGGGAGGTCCCGTGATCCGCCCACCGGCCGAGCACGACCCGGCACCGGACGTCCCACTCCTGGACCGGGCGGCCCGCGAAGCCTCCCTCTCCACCTACTGGCGGCGGGAGCCCGCCGTGGTGGTGTTCCTGCGGTACTTCGGCTGCCCGTTCTGTCAGTCGCAGGTCGTGCAGCTCCGGGACGAGCGCGAGCGGTTCGCGGACCTCGGCGCCGGCATCGTGTTGATCGGGCAGGGGAGTCCGGCGGAAGCGGTGGAGTTCACCCGGCGCATGCAGCACCCGTTCGAGTGCCTGGTGGACCCGGACCGATCCGCCTATCGGGCCTTCGGGCTGGTGCGGGGGACACCGATGCAACTGTACGGGCCGCGGGTGGCCGGGCCGTTCCTCCGGGCCCAACTCAACAAGGAAACACGGCAGCGGACGCTGCATGGGGGAAGCTTCCAGCAGATGCCGGGGACGTTCGTGATCGACACCGACGGCGTGGTGGCCATGGCGCACCGGAACCGTCACGTCGCCGACTCTCCGAGCAATCAGCGCATCCTGAACGTGCTGGCCTCGCTGTGGAAGCGGGCCGAGCCGTAAGTCGAAGCCCGGGAGCTACTTGCCGGACTTCTTGGCCTTCTTCGCTTGCCGCTTCTCCTTCAGGTTGTGCTGGGCTTTCTTCTTGACGTTCGCCCCACCCTTGTCCTTGGACGCCATGGTCGCCTCCTCTCCCTCGTCTCGATCGTCGGCTCGCTAGTCAACCATGGATGAGCTCGCCGCGGAACGACCTCGGGTCACGCGCATGATCATGGCAGGAGGCTCCGACCCGCGGCCTGCGCCGGACGGGCTCCCAATCGGTTGAACAGGGCGACCGCCTCTTCCAGTCGAGGCTTCGACAGGTCATGGCCCAGCGCCGCGAGGCATCGCCCCGCCCCCCAGGCGGCGTGGGCCTGCTCGAGGACGTTGCCCCACCGGGACCATTCAAGCCGCGCACCCTCGAACGCTTCTAGGGCGGCCGCGGTCTGACCGGAGGCCTCCAACACCACGGCCCGTGCGGCCGAGTTCGCCAGCCGGTATCGCTCCAGGACCAATTGGTCTGTCTCCGCCAGCAGGCGCTCGGCGAGCGGGAGGTCGCCGGCGGCCACGGCGAGGCGTGCCAGCTCCGGGAGATGGCTGGCCCGGTCCACAATGGAGTCGCCCCCCGTCACTTCGAGCACTTCCCTCAGCAGCGCGGCCGTCCCGGCTGGCTCGCCCGAGGCCTGCCTCCCGAGCGCGGCGGCCAGGAGTGCCAGCAGCACCAGCGGCGCGTCCACGAGCGGTCGAGCGCGCTCCAGGACCGATTCGCACAGCTCCCGGGCCTGGGCCCCCTGCCGGTAGACCAGGACCACCGCCCGGTCGGCCTCCGCGTAGACCTCGTCGTGTCCCGATCCCTGGCGGCGAGCCTCCGCGATCACCTCCTCGCTCAGCCGGAGCAGTTCGTCCCAGTCGCCCACCTCGAACAGCACACTGAGCATCGAGTCCTGGAGCGCCATCACGGACTCGCGAAGCCCTCGGGTCTCCGCGAACCCGACTCCCTCGCGCATGAGGTCCAGCGCCGGACGCGGCCCCTCCAGGTGCAGGAGACAGCTGGCCAGGTTGTTGTAGGCGACGGCGGTGGAACGTCCCAGGCCGGCCTCGCGCAAGGCGGCCAGGGCGCCGCGTTGCTCCTCCAATCCCTCCACGTCGCCCTGGATCGCCCGCGAGAACCCACGGAATCCGTGAGCTCGAGCTTCGGCGGTGGTCTCTCCAGCCGACCGGGCCAGCCGGATGGCCTTGTCGCCTTCCCGGATCGCTTCCTGGTAGTGGCCCGCGACCGTCAAGCTGCCGGCGCTGGTGGCCAGCGCCCGGGCCAGCTCCTGGCCGGGCGGCGATGCCTCCAACAGAGCGATGGCATCAGCGAGCAGCGACCGGCCGGCCGGGACCTCCCCTCGATACTCGAGCACGACCGACCGACGGACCATCGCGTCGGCCGCTTCGTGTTCGAACCCCTGCTGGCGAAGCCCCGCGATGGCCTCCTCGAATCTCCGATCGGCTTCCTCCAGCTTCCCCGACTGGAACGCCGCCTCCGCCAGGCTCGCCAGCACGCGCGGCCGGTCGGGACTCTCCGGATGGGTGAGCTCCAACGCCTGCAGGAACTGTTCCTCCGCCCGGCCGACGTCGAGCGCGAGCGTACGCTGGGCCGCCAGCCTGAGGTACCGAGCCGCCTGGTCCTCGAGGTCTGCGATTCCCTCTGTTTCTCCGGCGGCCCTGGCCAGGTGGAGGGCGCTGATGGCGTGGTGAGCGAGGATCTCGGCCAGGTCGCCGACTCGCTCACCCGCGATGGATTCGGTCCACGCGGCGGCCCGACGGTGCTTGGAGGCCCGAGCCCCCCGGGGGATCTGCCCGTAGGCGACGTCCCGCACGGTGGCGTGCCAGAACGAGAACTCGTCCTGGCTCTGGATGGAAGAGGTCGGAGTTGATCGGACGAACTCTCGCCGTTGCAGGTCCGCCAGGTCCGTCGAGACGCTGGCCACCTCCATCTCCGAGAGGAACGCCACCGCTCCTGACCAGAACACCCTGCCGATCACCGAAGCATCCTGGAGGAGCGCCTTCCGTCCCGGGGACAGGGTGTCCAGGCGGGCGGCGATCAAGGACTGAACCGTCTGCGGGAATCCGGTGTCGTCGATCCTCCCGCGATCCTGGATCGTCCGGGCGAACTCCTCCGCGTACAGGGGGTTCCCGCCCGAGCGCTCCAGGAGGATCGCAATGGTGTCTCCCGGGATGGCCGCCCCCGGTAGGAGCCCCGACACCAGCGACGACGTCTCCTCGGGGGTGAGGGGCGAAAGCGGCAGCGTCACTGACGTTTCCAGGCCTGTCCCGAAGGTCGGAGCGCGATCGTGGAGCTCGGGACGGGCCGTGCCGACCATCAGGAGGGGCACCGCTCCGTCCTGCGACGCGACGAACTCGACGAAGGCGATCAGCGGGGGATCCGCCCAGTGGAGGTCCTCGATCAGGACCACCAGGGGGCGATCCTCGGCGAGTGCCGCGAGGAACCGGTACCAGGCGGCGAACGCTTCGTCCCGCTCGACCGGTCCCGTGGGCTGACCACCGGCCAGCGGCGTCAGCCGTGCCCCGAGCCACGCTCGCTCGCCCGCATCGGAGACCAGGTGGGTAAGTGTCGCGGTGAGCTTTCGGTCGCGTTCCTCGATGGCGTCCGATTCCAGGATGCCGGCGCTCTCCTTCACGATCTCACCCAGAGCCCAGAACGTGATGCCGTCGCCATAGGGAAGGCACCGGCCTCGCAGCCACTGCACGTTCGCTCCAGGGGCCAGCCGCGACAGGGCCGATCGCAGTTCCGCAGCCAGACGGCTCTTGCCGGCGCCGGGCTCGCCGATCAACGTCACCAGCCTGACCCGCGGGTCGGTCAGGGTCAGGCGGACCGCCTCCTCCAACACGGCCAGCTCGCGGCGGCGTCCCACGAACGGTGTTGCGGCGAGGCGGTACGAGGAGGCGGGCAACGGCTTCACGGACACGGGTCGCCACACCGCCAGTGGCTCGGCCTTCCCCTTGGCCACCACCGACGGCAGCTGCTCGTAGTCCACGACCGCACGCGTCGCGTGGTACGTCGCCTCGCCCACGAGCGCGGTTCCGGGGGCGGCAGCGGCTTGGAGGCGAGAGGCCGTGTTCACGACGTCGCCGGCGACGTTCTCCCCCACCTGGACCCCGGGAGCAAGCGTGACCATCGCCTCTCCGGTCTCCACACCGACCCGCACCGTTGCTCCCTCCAAACCCTCGAGGATCGAGATCGCCGCGCGAACGGCCCGCTCTGGATCGTCTTCGTGAGCGACCGGCGATCCGAACACGCCCATGGCGGCGTCCCCGATGAACTTGTCCAAGGTGCCGCCGAACCGTTCGATCTGTTCCTTGGCCAGTCGATGGAACGGGGCGAGGATGGCGCGGACGTCTTCGGGGTCGGCGCGATCGGCGTGCGTGGTGAACCCCACCAGGTCGCAGAAGAGCACCGCTACCACCCGGCGCTCGGTCAGGGGTTCCGCGACCGCGACCAACGCCTGGCCACAGAACGGACAGAACCGGAAACCCTCTGGGCTCTCGCGATGACAGCTCGGGCAGCTGGCCACGACGGCCCCGAGCCTATCGTGTGGCGGGGCTGGCCGAACCGCTTGCGCTCGGCCGGGTTCCGCGTAGAGTGCGGCACGCTCACGTCAAGAGGAGGGGGACGTGCCTCGGTTCACCAGCTCGACGATCGGTTCCTACACGGGGAAGTGGCTCCTGATCACGGCGGTTTTCGAGGTCGCCCTGGCGAGCTTCTTCGTGGCGCTCGGCCTGTTCAACTCGGAGGCCCGGTTCGGGATGGTGCTGACCGCTGGGATCCTCGGGCTGGTCGCTGTGATCCTGGGAGGGATCGGACTCCGCATTCGGAGGCGCGCCGCCGAGGTGCAGCGGTTGATCGCCACGGGCTTGCCAGGCACCGCCACGGTCACCGGCCTCACCCAGACCGGCATGTTCCTGAACGAGAACCCCCAGGTGGAGATGGAGCTCATGGTGCAGCTCCCCGGCCGCCCGCCGTACGCGGCGAAGCGCAAGGAGTTCGTGCCCCTGATCCTGCTCAACCGGGTCAGCACCGGAGCCGTCCTCGCGGTCAAGGTGGACCCGGCCGATCCCAACGACGTGGTGATCGACTGGGAGGCTCCGGCTCCTGCTCCTTCCGAGACGGCTCAAGGGTGGTGGGGAGTTCCCGCTCCGGCGCCCGCCGCCGTCGGCGCGGGGACCGAGACGCTGCAAGAGGTCCAGACCGTCCTGGCGGGGTCGGGACTCCAGGCCGAGCGACCCTTCAGCGAGCCCGGGCAAGGTGGCTACACCGTGGAACAGCTGCGCGCGCATTTGAGGGCGAACGGGCTCTCGGGGACGGCCACGATCGACCGGTTGGAGGACACCGGGAAGGACGTGGGCACGGACCATCTCTTCATCATGCAGACGACCACGACCGTCCCCGGATACCCCCCGCACAAGGGCGAGCCGTCCGCGGCGATGGTGCCCAAGGAGAAGGTGGGTCGGGTCTACGTCGGAGCCACGCTGCCGGTGAAGGTAGCGCCCGACAACTTCGACGCCGTCATGTTCGAGTGGGACAAGATCTGAGTCGATCGTCAGCGAAGATCGGCGGCCACGGCCTGCACCCACGGCGCCTCGAACCTGGACAACACGGACCAGATCTCGTCGAGCTGGGCTTCGGTCAGGCGGTGACGCCACCGGTCGGGCTGCTCGGCGGCGATCCGCTGCGTGCTCCAACCGTCCCCCGGCCGGTTCGACTCGGCCAAGAACGCCTCGACCTGTGACGACCAGGGAAAGGCGACCCGTTCGAACAGGTCCCTGAACGTGGAGCCGGGGTCGGCGCACAGGTCCTCGTGCGACGCGACGATCCACTCGGGGTGCCGGTCGGCCCCTTCCCGCAGCGCGGTGGTGAACAGTCCGGCCTCCCACGCTAGACGCTGGGTCTGGGTAGGGTCGGGGTCCAGCCGAGGCAGCCGCCAGCGGTCCCCGAACCGGTCCCACAGGCGGGGGTTGGTGTCGAGCGCACAACCTCCCCATCCGAGCTCGATCCAACTGGCGATCACGTTGAGCGGATGGCGCAGGACGACGACCGTGGTCGGTCGGAACCGCGTCCAGATCCACTCCACGGCCAGTGGCGCGTGCACGGACTTCACCATCACGCGCCGGCCGTCGGCCCGATGGGACGGGGGACGCGCCACCATCGAGAGCAGCCTGAGCCGAGGCGAGAGGCGCGGGTTCGCGTGGTCGCACATGCACCGCCACAGGTCCCGCATGGTGAGGTCCTTCTGATCGAGCTTCCACGCCAGCGCGGTCTGGTAGCGACCCTCTGACATCCCCCGGAACGACCGACCCCACAGCTCTTCGTACGCCGGCGCGCGGTCGTCTGCTGTCAGGGCGGGGAAGCGGCCCAGTCGGAGCTTCGCCTTCAGCGCGAACACGTTCGGCCATTCGTTGTCGGGCTCGTTGATCCACGCCACGTCGCCGGCACTGGCCAGGACCTGGGCGATCCACGTGGTCCCGGTGCGAGGGGCACCGGCAACCAGCAGGGGTGGTTCACCACGGCTCGTGTCGCCCCGCATGCCTGACAGAATCGCACGGCATGTCCTCCGTCGGTGCCCCTCGAGCCGCCTCCGGCCCTCGCGCCACCCGGCTGGGCCTGGCCGCCGTGCTGGTGCCCATCGCCGCGTTCTCGCTGATGAACCTGGTGGTGAAGGTGGTGGACACGCCGCCGATCGTGTTCGCGTTCTACCGGCTGTGGATCGGGTCCGCGGTCATGCTGATCCTGCTGGCGGCGCTCCACCGGCGCCTGTCGTGGGCCACGGTTCGGCGGGCGGCGGTCAGCGGCGTCCTGTTCGGAGCGAACATCTGCTTCTTCTTCTCCGCGCTGCGGCTCACCAGCATCGCCGACGTCCTGATCGTGGCGGCCCTCCAGCCGGCGCTCACCCTGCTGGTGGCGGGACCGATGTTCGGCGAGCGGGTCACCGCCCACGACGTGGTGTGGACGACGGTGTCGCTGGCCGGCGTGGTCCTGGTGATCGTTGGGTCGAGCGGGACGCCGGTGTGGAGCTGGAAGGGTGACCTGTTCGCCGTGGGCGCCCTGCTGGCCTGGACGACCTACTGGATCCTGTCGAAGCGAGTCCGTCAGGACGTGCCCGCCATCGAGTACATGACCGCGGTGACCATCGTCGCGGCCCTGTCCGTCACCCCGGTGGCGATGCTCTCGGGCCAGAGCTTCCACCTCCGCTGGTCGGACGGGGCCTGGTTGCTCCTGTTCGTGGCCGGCGCCCAGGGAGGGCACTCGTTGCTGGCCTGGTCGCACGCGCAGGTCGACGTGTCGATCTCCTCGCTGCTCATCCTGATCGAACCGGTGCTGTCGCCGGTCGCGGCCCTCGTGATCCTGGGTGAGCCCCTCCCCGCGGTGTCCATCGTCGGCGTCCTGATCACGGTGGTGGCGGTCGGGATGGTCATCGGCCGAGCCACTCGCCAAGCGGTCCCCGAGTTGGCGCCGGCCTGAGTTCGTCTACCCGCGGTCGAGGTGGTCCAGGACCTCACCGAGGCGCTCGATCGAGTCCACGGTGATGGGGTCAACCACCAGCTGCACGTGGGCGATGCCTTCGGCGGCGAAGGCTCGAAGGACCCCGGCCACCTCATCGGGCGGTCCGGTGATGGGCGGGGCCTTCTCCTCCGGCCCGCCACGACGGGCGGGCTCGCCGTTTCGCACCTGCACCAGGACGGCCACGGTCCGCTCCAGCGTGGCCGGGTCACGGCCCACGTCGGCGCAGGCCGCGTCGACGGCTGCCCGGAGCTTCGCGATCCCCTCGGGCCGGTTGCCGAACCACGTGAACCAGGCGTTCCATGCGTCGGCGTGGGCGGCGGCCAGCCGCAGCATCCGGGGGCCGGTCGTGCCCACCATGAGCGGTGGGCCGCCGTCCCGCTGTGGACGGGGGATGAGGACGCAGTCCTCCGCGCGGTGAAAGCGGCCCAAGAAGTCGACGTGCCCGTCGCGAAGCAGCCCCCGGATGATGGCGAAGGCCTCCTCGAACCGATCCACCCGATGGTCGAACGGGAACCCGTACGCGCGATATTCGGGCTCGTTCCAGCCGGCCCCGAGGCCGAGGATCAGCCGGCCGCCGCTGATCTCGTCGATCGTCGCGGCCTTCTTCGCCAGCATGGCCGGGTTGTGGAACGACACGCTGGCCACCAAGGGGCCGAGCTCCACGCGCTCCGTGACCGCGGCCACCGCCGCCAGGATGGACCAGGCTTCCCACGGGCCCCTCGGCGGCCGGTCCGGGTCGCGGAACAGAAGGTGGTCGCCGACCCAGATCGAGTCGAACCCCACGGCCTCGGCGGTCCGGGCCATGTCGCGCAGCTCCGGCCAGCGCACCTCGCGCTCGACCTCAGGGAGCTGGACCCCAATCTTGAGCGGGCGCCGTCCGGTCACGCTTCGAGCGCTCTGGTGGCGACGGCCTGTCGCTCCAGGCCGTACGCTTCGAACTCCTCGGCGGCCACTCGGAGCAATGCCGGGTCGCGCTTGGCGACACCCAGGGCCCGCCGCGCGAAAGGCCGCAGCGCCGAGTCCTGGCCCAGGAATTTGTCCGCTTCCTCTGCCACCCGTGCCTCCGCCCCCAACGCGGCCAGGCCGTCGAGATACGCGGCCACCGCCGCCGGGAAATACCACATGCCTCGGCGAGAGATGAACGGGCTGTCCCCGGAAACCAGCGCACGGACGGTGGAGAGATCCCGTCGGTGCAGGGCGAGCCTGACCCTCGGGCTGTCCATGATCCAGCCGAACCCCTCCATGTGTAGCTGTTCGGCCTGGCGCTCGAGCGAGTCCGCCTCGTCCTCATCGCCGGTCGCGGCGCACGCAGCAGCCGCGACCAGGAGACTTCGGGCGCTCCGAACGCAGGGGGTCGCCAGGTTCGCCTCGACCGCGCTTCGGAGCCGCGGAACGAGGGCCCGGATCCGCTCCCACTCCCCCAGGATCTCCCAGAACTCGACCTCCATGGCCACCGTGTGCAGACGGTGATGGGGAAACAACCGCTGGCTGAGCACGTCGTGCTCATCGATCACCCGTTGGGCGTCCTGGAGCCGGCCGGTCATGGCGAAGAGCGCCACCACGCCTTCCCGCATCCTCACGCTGGTATTGGGATCGCTGATTCCGCGTTCCAGCTCCAAGGCGCGATCGGCGGCGAGGACGGCCTGGGGGTATCGTCCGGCGGCGAACTCGCTGAGCCTTCTGACCTCGCACGCGTCGATCCGAAGAGCCGCGTCGCCGAGTCGCTCGGTCAGCTCCTCGGCCTCTTCGACGACCCAGGCGGGCCGATCTTCCTCCTGCCAGTTCCCCAAGGCGATCAGCGCCTCAGCTCGCGCCCTGCTGCCCGGTTCGGCGAGCTCCAGAGCCCGATCGATCCATCCCTGCACCAGGGCCTGGTCGGGGAACCGTGTCCACATGCCGGCCCGGCCCGTGGTTTCGTAGGCGAGCTCCGCGTACAGCTCGCCGAGGATCCTCGGATCCCGGCACAGGTCGATGGCCCGCTTCATGGCGTCCCACAGGGCGCCCCCGTCGTAGCGGTAGGCGGCCGACCGCCCGATGGAACGCCACAGCTCGACCTCCTCCGTTGCCGCTGGTCGCAGCTCCACCGCCTGGTGGAACAGGTCCTCGGCGTCATCCAGCTCGTACCGGCTCATGGCCAACTGGCCGGCGCGGGTGAGCCAGTGGATGGCCTTCCGCCGCAGGGCTTCCAGCCGGTCGGGATCGGCGCCCCATGCCAGGTCCGCGTCCTCCGGGTTCGCCGCCGCGGCGAAGTGGTGGGCGAGCAGGGAGGCCACCTCGTCGCGGCGGGCCATTCTTTGCTCGATCCACTCGGCGAAGGCGGCGTGCAGGCGCGCCCGCGTGGCCTTCGGCACGCTCTCATAGGCGACCTGGCGGGTGATGGCGTGCTTGAAGGCGTACTCGGTCTCACCCTCCAGCGAGGACGCGCCACGCCGCCGGATGAAGTCGCGATCCTCCGCCACGCGGAGGTCGGGCTGGGCATCTGTGAGGTCGTACACCGGCCCGGTCCAGAAGGTCCGGCCGATGACCGCTGCAGCCTGCAGTGCCGCCTTCTCGGGCGGCTCCAACAGATCCAGCCGGGCCGCCACCACCGCCTGGACGGTGTCGGGGATCTGGAGGTCGGATGGAATGTCCCGGACGGCCCACCGCCCGTCGCGCTGTTCCAGGATGCCGCGATCGATCAGGCTGGCCAGCAGCTCCTCGATGAACAACGGGTTGCCCTCGGCCCGCCGCACCACCAGTTCGCGGGCTGCTGGCATGGCCCCACCGAGCACGGCGTCCACCAGTTCAGTCGCACTGTCGGCGGCCAGCGGCTCGAGCCAGATCGTTTCCGCGTCGTAGCGGCCGGTGCCCCAGCCTGCGCGGCCATCGACGAAGTCCGGCCGAGCCGTCGCCACGAGGAGGAGGGGGCCATCGACGTCGCGGGCCAGCCGCTCGAGCAGGTCCAGGAGCGGCGGCTCCGCCCAATGGACGTCCTCGATGGCGGCCACCGCAGGTCCGGTCGAGACCAGCTGGTCGAGGAAGGCGATCCACGCCTCGTGCAGACGGTCCCGCGCGGCCAGCGGATGAAGGTCGCCGGCGACGTCCAACCCCAGGGTGAGTCCCAGGATCTCGCGCCCCTCGAGCTTGCGCAGTCCGTCGGCCGGCGCGTCGCTCTCCAGGATCCCCAGGTGCTCGCGCAGGATCTCGCCGAGAGGCCAGTACGTGATGCCACGCCCGTACGCGAGGCATCGGCCGGTGCGTCGCAACGGCTCGGGCCGCTCCTCGGAGAGCGAGCTCCACAGCTCTCGCAGGAGGCGTGACTTCCCCACGCCGGCGTCGCCGACGATGGTCACGACTTTGGGCCGCCCCCTCCGTGTCGTGTCGCGGTAGGCCTCCAACAGACGTTCCAGTTCTCGCTCCCTGCCGACGAAGGCCGGGCGCAGGCCGTGCAGTCCTCTGGGCCGCATCAGCGTCAGGGAGCGAAGGAGCCGGCGAGCCGGCACGCCACCGGGCTTTCCCTTGGCGTCGACCCTGGTGGGTCCGGCGAACTCGAAGGCCCCGCGCGTGGCCGCCACCGTCCGCTCGCCCACGAGCACCTCACCCGGTTGGGCCGCCTGCTCGAGGCGTGCGGCCACGTTGACCGCGTCGCCGGTCACGAACGAGCTGCCTTCCCGCGGCCGGCCCACCACGACCTCGCCGGTGTTCACACCGATCCGGAGTGACAACGCGTTGCCGAAGATTGCCCCGATACTCCGTTGCATGGACAGCGCAGCGTGCAGTGCGCGCTCGGCGTGGTCTTCGTACGAGGTGGGGGCGCCGAACGCCGCCATAACGGCGTCGCCGGCGAATTTCTCCACCGTGCCACCGGCCGCCTCGATCTCGGCCGCCATCGCTTCGTAGAAGCGGTCCAGCATCACCCGGGTGCGTTCGGGGTCCTGCGACGCTCCCAGCTCGGTCGATCCGACCAGGTCGGCGAACAGCACGGTCGCCACCTTCCGCTCTTCCACCCGCTCAGTTTGAACGATCCAGGCCCCGCTATCGGGTCTGGCTGATCTCCAGGAGGTGGCCGTCGGGGTCCCGGAAGAAGCACCGGATCTCGTGTTCGTACTCGACGGGTGGGGTGAGGAAGTTCGCGCCGCGCGATCGGAGGATCTCGTACGCCTCGCGGCAATCGGAGACCCGCATGGTGAGCTCGTGGGTCACCGTGGCGGGATCCGTTGGCGGTGCGAAGGTCACGTCCGGCTTGTCCTTCGTGGGTCCGCCCCCGGTGACCAGGAGGAGCCACGTCCCCTGGAAACGAAAGACGGCGGATGTGCCGCCGTATTCGCGGTAGAGGGTCGCCCCAAGGACGTCCTGGTAGAAGGCCTTCGAGCGGGCCACGTCGCTCACCACGAGCAGGAGCGTGACCTCGACGTCGGTCGTGGGGAACTCCCCGCTCATGCAGGCTCCCAGACACACAGGTCGTGGGCGAAGTAGACCCTGACCGGCGAGACTTCTTCCTGGACGCGACTCACCCAGTCCGCCACCTCGGGCGCCGGTTCGTCCGGAGTGGCCATCTGGATCCGCCATGCGAGCTGCGCCCTGGCGTACTCGGAAGCTTCGTTCGTCGCTTGCCCGGCGAGGAACGCTCTTCCCTTCCGGGTCTCCACCACGACGGACTGGTGGCCGGGCGTATGCCCGGGGGTCGGGATGATCCGGATGCCCTCGAACACGTCGGCGTCCCCTTCGTGCAGCTCCATCTTCGCCCCTTCGAACCGCACGGTCTGCGGCAGGGTGTACTCGAGCGAGTCGGCCGCGTCGTACTCGGCGCGCTGGGCGAAGATCGGGACGCCGGGGAAATGCGGATTGCCCCCGCAATGATCCAGGTGGAAGTGGCAGTTGGCAATGACCGACACGTCCTCGAACGCGACGCCGATCGATCCAAGAGCCTCGCGCAAGGGTCGCCGGACGA
Source organism: Actinomycetota bacterium (assembly GCA_044870295.1). Classification (GTDB taxonomy): domain Bacteria; phylum Actinomycetota; class UBA4738; order UBA4738; family UBA4738; genus AC-52. The sequence continues at coordinate 6,760 of JBIOYQ010000156.1, read as the reverse complement.
TCGGATCGTACCGCTGGTCGGCTTCCTCGTGTCCCTCGCCGATCCCCGTGTCGAACAGGAACAGCCCGCGCGGATGGCGGACGGCGTAGGCGACCACCACGATCTTCTGGTGCGGCAGCGAGCTGTCCTCGGGCATGGTGTAGTGGCCGAGTATCACCCTTCGGATGTCGTTCATCTCGATCATCGGCGGTCCAACTCGCTGACCAGCTTCTTCGGCGCCACCATCCGGTAGCTCTCGTCGACCCAGTCCTTCAGGACGTCGAGCGGCGGCGTGGTGTCGCGGAAGGGTACGTCGACCCATCCGGACGTGCCCAGGCCGTACCCGGTCGGCGCGGCGCCGGGAACGGACAAGGCGTGGTCGTGCGACTCACGCAGCTTCACGGTCATCCCCGACTCCGCGCGGTCCGGCGCACCGAAGAACACGAACACCTTCTTGCCGACCTTGGCGACGTCCTCGTCCCACGGGTGGTCCTCGTACGCGCCGGGAAATCCCAACGCGAAGGCGAGGAGCTTCCGGCGGATGGCCTTCGGCGGCGCCACGGAGCGTCAGTTCGGAGGGATGTTCTGGTTGATCCGGAAGAAGTTGTCCGGGTCGTAGTCGCGCTTCAACGCCTTCAGCCGGTCGTACTTGGCCCCGCCGTACGCCTGCCGGATGCGGTCCTCGCCCTCCTCCATGAGGAAGTTCACGTACACGCTGGTGTGGTACGGCTCCAGCTCGGACCAGAAGTTCCGCGACCACTCCCGTTCCTCGGGGAAGCCCTCGCTGGTCGCGGTGGTGGCGTTGACGTTGATGGTGTGGCCGGCCTTGCGTCCATTGAAGGCCGACTCGTCCTCGCCGACCCCGCGGATGGCGCCGCCCAGCTGGAAGATGGGGAACGCGGTCAGCTTGGACCGCATCTTGAGCGCGTTCGAGGCGATGACGTCGATGGCGCCGTCCGACAGCTCGGCCAGGTCCGCCGACCGGAAGTAGTACCACCAGCCCCTGGGGAACGACGGGTCGAACATGGCCTGGTGCTCGGTGAACGGCTTTGGCTTGCAGAGGTCCAGCAGCGGCGTACCGAACTCCCGCAGCGGGCGGAGCACCCGCTCGCCCTCCTCGATGGATCCGGCGTAGCAGGAGATCACCATGACCACCGGCACGCCGTGCAGCTCGGGTGGGATGGCGGGCAGCGGAGGCGCGTAGCGGTGCACCACGATCGTGGTGAGCTCGTCCGGGGCATCCTCGATCCAGTCCCGGTAGAACCGCAGGACGTTCGGCGATTCCTCCATGGGCCACGCGATGGGCCCGGCCAGCACCTGCGGCCCGACCTCGTTCAAGCGGAACTCGAACTCGGTGACGATGCCGAAGTTGCCGCCCGCGCCGCGCACGCCCCAGAACAGGTCGGCGTTCTCCCGCTCGCTGGCCTTCACGAACGAGCCGTCCGCCGTGACCAGGTCCACGGACAGCAGCTGGTCGATGGTCAAGCCGTACTTCCGCATCAGCCAGCCGATCCCGCCGCCCAGCGTCAAGCCGGTCAGGCCGGTGGTGGTGACGATGCCGGCGGGCACGGCCATGCCGAACGCCTGCGTCTCACGGTCCAGCTCCCCCAGCCGCACCCCGGCCTGCGCCCGTACCGTTCGCGCCTCGGGGTCGACCCGGACGCCCCGCATGAAGGACAGGTCGACGACGATGCCACCGTCACACGTCGACAGCCCGGGGAAGCTGTGGCCGCCGCTGCGCACGGCAACGGGGAGTCCGGTCCGCCGGCCGAACGCCACCGCGGCCATGACGTCGGCCACCCCGGCGCACTTCACGACGATGGCCGGACGCCGATCGATCGAGCCGTTCCAGACGTTCCGGTCCTCGTCGTAGGTCGGATCGCCGGGAAGGACCGTCAGCCCGCGCAAGCCCTTCCGCAGATCCGTCAGGGCCGCTTCGTCGATCGCGATCGGTGTGCTGGCAGTGGCGTCCATGGTCGTCTCCCCCGGGTGATGACCACTCTGTGTACACGCCACGGGGGCGCGTGGTCAAACACGAAGACGAACGGGAGGGGGGAGGAACGGTCAGCTGGCCGACGAATGGGCCCGCGCGCCCGCCAGCGGAAGGCTGAAGGAGAACGTGGATCCCGCGCCGAGCCCGGACTCCACCCAGATCTCCCCGGACATGGCCTCGATGAGCCGGCGGCACACGTACAGCCCGAGCCCGACGCCGCCCTTCTCCCGGGTCATGTGGCCATCGATCTGGTAGAAGCGCTCGAAGATCCGCTCGTGCTCGGCGGCGGGGATGCCGGGGCCCTCGTCGTGCACGGACACCGTGGCCGCGTGATCGTCGACCGTGATCCTCACCTCGACCGGCGCGGTGGCGGAGGAGTACTTCAGCGCGTTGCTGATCAGGTTGCTGACCACGAGCCCGATGCGAGAGCCGTCCGCCTCCACCAGGATGCCGGCCTTCGGCGGTGTGAACACGATGCGGCGGCCGGGGTGCTCCTCGGTGAAGGTCCGGACCTGCTGGCCAACGGGATCGCACACGTCGACGGCGCGAAGATCGGTGACGGTGTCGTTCGTCTCGATCTTCGACACCTCGAGCAGGTCGGACACCAGCCGCTCCAGGCGGTTGGCCTGCCGCAGCATGATCTTGTAGTAGTCGTGCCGGACCTCGGTGCCGTCGTCGATGACGCCCTGGATCAGTGAGGTCAGGAAGCCCTTCAACGGGGTCAGCGGGGTCCGCAGCTCGTGCGAGATGGTGGCCACGAAGTCGGCCTTGAGCTGCTCGGCCTCGCGCTCGGCGGTGACGTCGTGCACGACGACCACGGTCGCCTTGACTTTGCCGTCGCGGTCGGTGATCGGGCTCGAGGAGCACAGCACCCAGCCGGGAACCGCGCCGGGGCGCGGGATGGTGGCGAACCACGTCTCGCCGGGGCCGTCGCATCGGGCGGGCCGCCGAGGCTCCCCGTTGTCGTCGGCGGTCGGGTTGGACAGGACCTCCTGCCACCGCCGACCCAGTACCCGTTCAACCGAGAGGCCGGTGATCCGCTCCATGGCGGGGTTCCAGGACACCAGGGTGCAGTCGGGAGCGGCCACGAAGATACCGTCGGAGGCGTTCTCCACGATCAGCTCGCGTAGCCGGTCGCCCTCGCGGAGGCTGCGCGCCAGCGTGCGGTAGGCCATATAGAACCCGACCAGGGGGAACACCACCAGGACCAGACCGAACGGCGTGACCGTCCAGGCCACCGCGCCCAGGATCCCGAGCGTCATGTTGCCGAGGTAGTGGAGCGCGTTGGCCCGCAGCGGGGGGAGGAGGATCTCTCGGAACGTGCGCTCGCCCGACAACGCGATCACCGAGGACACCAGGATGGAGCTGACCGCCGCGTACGCCGTCATCCCGAGGACGATGCCGACCCACGCCCGCGTCGCCAGGGGGTCGCCGTGGCTGGCCAGCGAGGTGAAGATCAGCTCGGCCACCGACAGCGCCACGACGTATTGCGACACGTTGAACAGGATCTTCACTGGGGGCTTGTGCCGGATGATCAGGCCGGCGCACACGCCGGCGGCCACCCCGAGCAACAGGACGCTGGGACGGGCCAGAAGGATGCCTGCGGCCCACAGCGAGTCCGTCAGGGCCATGTACATGGTCTCGGTGCGGTGGCGGATCTCGATAGGGAACTGCTCGGCAACTGCCGTGCCGGCCACCAGGACGGCCAGGGCGGCGAGATCCTTGGCGTCCCACGAGGCCAGCGCCCGGACCCGCAGGGCTATCGCGGCGACAGCACCGGTGACCACGGCGGTGATCACGACCCGGACCGGCCCGGACAGTCGCTGCGTCGACACGCTCACTGTCGGCCCCATCCGATGTTGAACGCGATCGGCATGTCCCAGCCGAAGCTATCCCATCCAATGTTGTCCCAGCCGATGTTCTCCCATCCAACGTTGTCCCAGCCGGTGTTCTCCCAGCCAACGTTGTCCCAAAAGATGCCGCTCCAGTTCGCGTCGCTCCACCCCGTCCCCGGCGCGGTGCCGTCACTCCATGCGCTCGCGCTCCAACCCAGGTTGTTCCATCCGAGGTTCATCGTGACGACCGTGTTCCATCCCAGGTTGTTCCAGGAGTTGCCCAGGGCGTCGATCTCGCCCTTGACCTCGTCGGCTTGACCGTCCTGGTCGCTCGCGGCAAGGCCATCGGCCGGGAGATCCGCGTACACGCGCGTGGAACCACGCGATGCCTCGAGGGAGCCGGTGCCGGTCGACGGAACCACGCCAACGTTCGCCGGTGAGAGCACGTAGGTGCGCTGGGCGGCGCTGAGCGCGGCATCCCAGGCGTTGACGAGACCGATGCCCGGCCCGTAGGTCCCCGTGTTGGCACGGGTGGCGGTATGCACCAGCGTGGACTTGGCGACGTCCGGCGTCAGGGCCGGCTGCGCTTGGAACATCAATGCGGCCACGCCGGAGACGATGGCCGCGGCCTGTGAGGTGCCGGTCCCCTTGAAGTAGTCGCTGCCGACCCTCGCGCTTGGGTATTCGGTGTCGATCGTGCTTCCGGCTGCGCGGAGGGACACGATCGTCACGCTCGGGGCGACGATCTCCGGCTTGAGGATGCCGTCCTGGGTGGGTCCGCGGCTCGAGAACTTGGCCAGTTCGTCGTCGGTCTTCGACTGGGTGTTCTTGAGGTCCGCCCCGCCCACCGTCTGGACAAATGGATCATCTCCCGGCTTGTTGATGGTCCGAATGTCGGGGCCGCGGTTGCCCGCGGCGGCGGAGACGAACACGCCGCCCAGCCACAGTTGCTCGACCGCATAGTCGAGCGGGTCGATCAGGTAACTCTGCGTCGAGTCCGTCCCAAAAGAGAGATTGAGCACCCGGATGCCGTATTGCGCACGGTGCGCATACACCCACTGCAGCCCCGCGATCACGATGGAGACGTCGGTCGAGCCGTTGGCACCGGCCACCTTGACGGAGACGAGGTTGGCCTTCGGCGCGACGCCGGCCCACGTGCCGTCCGACATCGCCCCGTTGCCGGCGATGATGCCGGCCATGTGCGTCCCGTGGCCGAAGTAGTCCACGCCGTCGCGGTCGGGCGTGAAGTCCACCTTCGCGACGATTTGACCGGCCAGGTCGGGGAGGTCCCGGATACCGGTGTCGACCAGGGCGACCGTCACACCGGCGCCGGTGTAGCCGTACTTGCGGACGCCTCCGAGATTGATGGACTGCTGCCAGATGGTGTTGGCCGCCCGCCGGTTGAGGTCGTCGACGATCGAGGAGACGTGGACCTTGCGGTCGCCCCAAACTGCGGAAACGGTGCGGGAGGTCGCGATCCGCCCGAGGGCGGTGCCGGGGACGCGAGCGGAGAACGCGCCGATGATCGGGAGCTCGGAGGTGACCGTGCCGCCCGCGGCTCGGACTGTGCGCTCGGCTCGATCAGACGCCGGCATGGCTTCACGGACGATGACGGAGACCATGGCCGGCGAACCCATCGATGCCCTGAGGGCGGGATCGAGGTTCGCGGCCTGGGCCGCGGAGGAGGATCCGACGACCGACCCGCGGATCGGCGAGCTCGCGATCAACGCGGCCAAGGCGAGGGCCAGCGGGATGCGGATCCGCTTCTTGATGGTCGGTCGCATGGCTTCTGTAGTGTTGGCCGCCGGCCCCCTCCCCCACATCTGACAGACGACTCGAAGTGGGGTGCCGAAAGCGCTCTCTTCGTCCTCCCCCGAACGATCCGCCGCACGAAGCGATCGGACGAGCCGTTGGTCCAAGGTCTGTGGTGCGGTGAGGCTGTGGAGGTCGCTCATCGGGGGGACACGGACGAGGAAGACTGAGTTGCGACGCGCACCCAGTTACCCTCGGACGCGCCGAACGTACGGTTGCACGTACACCTGGTGCGAAAGGGAGTATCTAGGGGCCTATGGCCTCGGGGGCCGGTCCCGCCTCAGCCTTGCCGTCGATCGACGGCGAACGACGAGCCGGCATCGCGCTTGGCGAGCTGCTTCATCTCGGTGGCGAGCGCCACCGCCTCGCCGTGGTGGGAGAACGCGTGGTGGCCGTTGCCGGCGACGCCGATCGACACGGAGAGCAGGGGGAAGCTCGACAGTCCCCCTCGCCGGTCCCGGACCTCCACCTGTCCCCGCTCGAGGTCCTCGGCGTCGTATAGGGATGGCACCTCGCGGTCGAACGCCTCGCACAGCCGCTTGGCCAGGTCCTCGGCCACGTCGGGATCGACCAGCGCCACGAAATCGTCGCCTCCCACGTGGCCCACGAACGCGTCCGGCCCGGCCAGCTCCTGGGTCAGTCTGCTCACCACGTTGGCCAGCACATGGATGGCCTGGTCGCCGCGCTCGAACCCATACCGGTCGTTGTACGCCTTGAAGTGGTCAAGGTCCGCGTAGAGAAGCGCGAAGGCATGGCCGCCGTTCACGCGCTGCTGGATCTCTTCCTGGATCCGCAGGTTGCCGGGGAGGCCGGTCAGCGGCGACGACCCCCGCATGTCGCGGGCCCGCCGCAGGGTCCCACTGACGCGCGCCAGGAGCTCGACCGGGTCGAAGGGCTTGATGACGTAGTCGTCTGCCCCCGACACTAGCCCGAGGATCTTGTCCGGCAGCTGGCCCCGCGCGGTCACCATGATCATGCTGATCGTCGATGTCCGCGGATCCTTGCGGATGTGCTCCGCGAAGGCGAAGCCGTCCATCCGGGGCATCATCACGTCGGCGATGATCAGGTCGGGGCGGCCCTCCAGCGCCCGGACCAGGCCCTCCTCACCATCGGAAGCGACGCTCACCCGATAGCCGGCCGA
>JBIOYQ010000155.1:0-9293 GCA_044870295.1 Actinomycetota bacterium | reverse complement strand
ACGATCGGCTTCGCCAGTGAGCGGGTGAACGGATGGATGGCGAACAACCGACGAACCTGGAGGACCCTGACGGCGTTCAGCCCGACGATGGCGACGGCCCAGGACGCCGCCGCTCCCTGCATGCCCCACCGGGGGATCAGCACCAGATTCAGGCCGATGTTGACGGCCAGGGCCGCGGCCGCGGAGGCGAAGTTCAGCCCCGACCTGCCCGACATGGTCAGGACGTGTCCGATGGGGCCGGTCAGCGAGTCGACCAGGAACGCGGCCGCCAGGATGAGCACGGCCACCTGGCCGTCGGAGCTGGGCAACCCCAGGACGGCCAGAATGGTCCCGCCCTCCACGCAGACCAGCGCCAACGCGGGCGCCGCGAGCAGCACGGTCCAGCGAGTCGAGGTGCGAAGGACGGCTTCGAGACCGGTTCGATCCTCTCGCTCGACCAGCTGGGTCACGAACGGCCCGAAGATCTGGATGATGGCGAACAGGACGCCCATCGCCACCGCGGTCAACCTGACGACGAACCCGTACACGGCCACGTCGGCCGCCCCCCGGAACCGGCCGACGAACAGCGTGTCCAGCATCAGCAGGGCCATGTCTAGCAGCGCCATCCCCGCGACGGGTACGGAGAACCGGATGAGCCGCGCGGTCGACCGTGACGGAGCCCGATCGGAGGCCGGCAGACGCAGTCGGATGAACAGCAGCCCCGCCAGGACGAACGCCACGACCGACGCCGCCGTGAAGGCGCCCACCGCGCCGCTGACGGCGAAGCCGGCCCACACGAACGCCAGCGCGGCCACGAGCTGCGCGGCGGGGTGGACCACCTGCGCCACCAGGACTTGGTCACGCATGCGCTTGAGTCCCTTGCCGGCCGCGAGCAACAGATACGCGAGGGTGAGGAAGGGGACACCCATGGCGCCGGCCGCGAGGGCCCCGGAGAGGTCCGGCGCGTGCAGCCACCGCCCGAGCGAGGGCGCCATCGCCCACAGTGTCCCGACGACCACCAGGGACCAGCACCCCGCCACCCGGATGACACCGCGGACCTCGCCGCGGATGTCCGTCAGCCTGCCTCGCTCGGCGAGGAGTGCCGTCGCCCGGATCAGCCCCACGTCCATGCCGAGCGTCGACACGATCATGGCCAGGGCCAGGATCGCCATCGCCTCGTAGTAGCGACCGAGGTCGGAGGGGGACAGCAGCAGGGGGAGGGCGATGATCAGGGCGAGCCCGAACACGCGCTCCAGAACGATGCCTCCAAGGTTGTCCCTCGCCCCCCCCGCCAGGCGTTCGATGGAGAGGTCGCCGGCCAACCGCGACAGTCGGGCGGGAGCGGGGGACGGACCCGCGGGGGGGCGTTCGGGCGTGGAGATCACCAAGTCGAAGGCTCCTGGTAGGGGCGCTCTCCACGCAGGATTCGGCACGTTGGCCGCCTATAGTTAAGCCGAGCTGGACCTCATCCCGGCCAGAAGGGACCGTGACGTCGTGCTCGCCCGACTCCAGCGTCGATTGCGGCGCAAGCGGATGTCGGACCTGTGGACCCGCCTGGGGCTGTCGTCGGACCACCGCGTCCTGGACGTCGGAGGCCTTCCTTTCAACTGGTCACTGCTTCCCGAGCGGCCTCGGCTGGTGATGCTCAATCTGGCCGTCCCGGACGACCTCGGCAGTGGTCGGAGGGCGGCCTCCTGGGTGATCGCCGACGGCCGGAACCTCCCGTTCCGGGACGGCGCCTTCGACCTCGTCTTCAGCAACGCGGTGATCGAGCACGTCGGCGACCTGGAGAGCCAGCGGCGGTTCGCGGCCGAGTGCCGGCGCGTCGGTCGCGGCTACTGGGTCCAGACCCCGAACCGCCGCTTCCCCGTCGAGGTCCATCTCATGTGGCCGTTCGTCCACTGGCTTCCACGGAGGACCCAGGAACGCCTCCTCCGCCGGCGCAGGGCGTGGTTCCTGCGAGAGATCCGGCTGCTGGACCGCGGGGAGATGCGAACGCTGTTCGACGATGGCGAGATCTGGCACGAGCGCGTCCTCGGGCTCTCGAAATCGCTCATCGCCATTCGCCGTCCCGGCACGCCCGCCGACCCGGTCGGTCAGGCCGCCTCTTCGGCGTCTAACACGGCGTGATCTGCAGGACCCGAACCTGGTTCCAGGGAAGGGCCGCCAGGCTGGCCTGGCCGATCTGCGAGGGGACTCCGACCTTCGCCCACGCGTCGTAGCCCCGCGAGATGTTGGACTCCGCGCGGATGTCCAGCCGGTCGCTGCCCGCGTCCCACACATAGGCGCCGTAGGTCTGCAGGGCCTTGGCGATCACCTTCTTCCACTGCGGCCAGGATTGCCCGTCGACGTCGAAGGTGGGGTCGAGCTGGATCCTGGCGCTCATGGGGATCGCCTTCGAATCGTTCGTCCCGCCGCTGGTCTTGACCGCCGGACAGGCGATGAAGCCACTCCGCCAGTAGGGCACGATCAGCGACAGGGCGTGGTCGATGTGTCCCTGGGCGATCTCCTCGGGACGGACGATGCCCCCGAACTGGTCCAGGCCGCTCATCAGCACGCCGTCGCAGTGGAGGCCCTGGGCGCACATGGCGCCCCACCCATCGCTCTGGGTGGTGTACCGGGAGTTCGTGGTCCAGGAGTCGGCCTGGCCGTTGTAGGAGGCCACGCCCATGTCGAGCTCGGTGTTGGTACCGGGGTCGATGACCACCAACTTCCCGTCGCTTCCGGTGTTCGCATGGGCGGAGCGAGGGATGCGGAACTGCACCTGCTGGCTGCAGCCGTAGTAGAGGCACCCCACCGTGTAGAGCTTGCTGGCCGGGTCCGAAAAGGCCAGTGGCACACCCCATTCGTTGTTGTTGTTGAAGGTGGCGATGTTGGCGGTCGGGGTGATGGAGGCCGCCACGATGGCCGCCGAGTTGGGGTCGATCGCCGGGTTCGCGCCGATGGGCTGGTTCCAGAAGCTCGTGGCCGCGTACAGCCGCGGGAACGACCCGACCTGGGCTGGAGTGGTCACGGGGGCGGCCAGATCGAGCAGCGTGCCACCGCCGGCGTCGAGCGCCTCCAACTGATACCAGACGGTCGTGGAGGGCCACAGCAGGCGGTCCGTGTAGCTCGTCGGCCCCGCGGCGATGTCGTCGACCAGCCAGCCGTCCCGATGGATGCGCAGCCTCGCCGTTCCGGCCGGGGCGTTCCACAGCAGGAGGGCGGACGACGAGCTGAGGGCCGTCGCGGTGAAGGCGCTGGACTGGACCAGGATGGGGTTGAGCCCGATGAGCTGGCCGGCGTTCTTGCCGGCCGCTCCCGCCGTCGCCACCTTGTCTCCCGTGATCGCCGGCCCAACGAGCAGGAGCTCCGACAGCTCGGCCGTGACGTTCTTGGTGCCGTTCGTGGAGGCCACATCGGCCCGCTCCTTCATGCCCGACGGACGGTTGATGGTGGTCTTCCGCCCCACCCCGAAGACCCCAACGACCATGGTTCCCGGTTTGGTCGTCGTGATTGACGGGGCCGTCAGACTGACGGACTTCCCGTTGACCCGGCCGCTGGTCACCTGGACGGGATCGGACGTGTCCACGCCGGTGTAGGCCGCGATGGCGCCGGCCGCCGTGTGGTTCTCGGGATAGGTCCAGGTGTAGGACGCGGGCTCGGAGGCACCGGCCACGCGGCGATAGCTGAAGGCGCTGCCATCCTGCCGGATCAGCGTCCATCCGGCCGGAGCCGTGACCGAGGGAGCGCCCCGCACGTACAGCCCCGCGATCAGCAGGTCCCCGGAGATGACGCCCGCCGGCTTGGTGATCTTGATCTGCCGGCCCAGCGTGGTTCCCTTCGAGCTGGCCGACCGAAAGGCGATCGTCGTGGCGGCCATGGCCTGGCGGCCCTGCAAGGGCCCCAGCAGGCCGACCACGGTGGCCAACGCCACCACGGCCCGGCCCGCGCGCCGACCGCCGGCCCGCGCCCCTGCCTGCTCCTTCATCCATTCCTCCACGGCAGCATGGAACGGCCCCTTCGCTTCCGGGGTCGGCGCATCGATCGACCGGTTTGAGCAGGGCGAACGAGAATGGGCCGAACGCCACGCACGAAGCGTCCCAACGTCCAGGGCTCCACCGGCGCCGGGTCGAAGCAGGCCCGGGCACTCCGCCCGACGCCTCGCGACCGCCTCGTCCGCCCCGGGCCCGAGAATGCGACGTTCGGCCTAGAGGCACCGGACCTTGGTCGCTCTAGACTCCTCACCCTTCCTCCCCGCCGCATCGGATACGCGGGGGACGGCCGCCCGACCCAACGCGCGGCCGCCGGGGAGGGAAGGGGGAGGTGGCAGTGGTGGGGCCCCGGTGGATCGTCCAGCTCGTCTCGGTGGTGGTGGCAACGGTGGTCGGTGGATCCAGCGCGCCGGCGACCCGAGCTGCCCCGCAGTACGGTCCGCCTCCGCGTCGACAGGCGGCCCTGGCGGTCTCCGCGCCCACCTCGTGGTCGGCGTCGGTCTCGTGGCGAAGTGTTCCGAAGGCCCAGCGCTATCAGCTCTTTCGTGGCGGCAGGCTGATCGACGACTTCCGAGCGGACGATCGAACCACCTACACGGATCACCTGCTCTGGCCGTCCTCGACGTACCTCTACGAGCTCAAGGCGCGCGATGGCGGCGGGAAGGTGCTGGCCGACATGTTCGGCGGCGTGACCACACCTGCACAGAGCGGCCCGGTCCCGCGGTTCTATTCGGAGACGAGCTTCTGGAACACGCCCATCCCGGCCTCGCCGGCCATCGATCCGAACTCGCCGAACATGGTCTCGACCTCGTTGTACGCGTACCGGTCCCGCGGGCTGGTCAACGACGGCGACGACTGGGGCATCCCGCTGGCGTACGCCGACCCCCACAGCGCCGAGTACACGGTCGAGTGCCTGCTCTACGGGTGCGAGACCACCGTGACGTTCCGGATCCCGAGCTACGCCACGCCGAACACCGAGTCGGACGGACACCTGGCCGTGTTCGACCCGGCGACGAACCAGGAGCTCGACCTGTGGCAGGGAGCCTACGATCCCCGCACCCGGACGTGGTCGGCGAGCGGACGGACCGCCACGACCGCCGACTGGGGGGCCGCATGCGCGAAGGGGACGCGGTGTGGCGGCGGGGGAACGGCCGCCGGGTTCCTGGAGTTCGGAGGGGTGATCCGCCCCGAGGAGATCGCCCAGGGACACATCGACCACGCCCTGGTGCTCTCCACGCCCTATGTCCGGGCGGACTTCATCGCCTGTCCGGCCACGAACTACTGGGCCAGCGAGGCACCCAACTACCACCAGGATCTCGACGCGATCCCGCTGGGGGCCCATGTTCAACTGGACCCGGCGATCGACGTCGATGGCAAGGACTGGCCGGCGTGGGAGAAGGTGATCGCGAAGGCTCTGCAGACGTACGGCGCCTACGTGGCGGACGTCAGTGGCTCCCTGGAGCTGCGAGGAGAGGCGAACCTGGATCGCGGCTACGACGCATGGTCATTGGCCGGGATGCCCACTCCCAAGGCCGATCTGTCGAACCTGCCCTGGAATCGGTTCCAGGTCCTCGAGATGGCATCCTGCTGATCCGGCCAAGCAGAACGCCAAAAAACCTTCCATCCAGGCATTGAAATCCGGTAAAATCCCCGCCGGAATACAAGCGGCCCCCGCGCCGTTGTACAAGCCGTGGGGTTGACGCCGCTTGATTTTGCATGTCTGGAGTCGTAAACTGCCCGTTTGGCCGTGCCGTCTCCCGCGAACTCCTGCCTGTCGCGTCTATCTCTCTAGGAGGGATACCTTTTGCCTGAGGTCATAGCGCCTGGTCGCGAACGTGTCTCGTTCTCCCGGATCTCGGAGGTCCTGCCGCTCCCCGACCTGATCGGGATCCAGCGTGAATCCTTCGATTGGCTGTTGCGGGACGGTCTGGGCGACGTGTTCGCCGAGGTCTCGCCCATCGAGGACTTCACCGAGACCTATCAGCTCATCTTCGGGAAGCACCAGTTCAAGGAGATCAAGCACTCCGTCGAGGAGTGCAAGGACAAGGACATGACGTACTCGGCGCCCCTGTTCGTCGAGTGCCAGTTCATCAACAAGGACACCGGGGAGATCAAGGAGCAGGAGGTCTTCATGGGGGACTTCCCCGTGATGACCGACAAGGGCACCTTCGTCATCAACGGGACGGAGCGTGTCGTGGTCTCCCAGCTGGTCCGCAGCCCGGGTACCTACTTCAGCCGCGAGCTCGACAAGACCTCCGACAAGGACATCTATCTGGCCAAGGTCATCCCCTCCCGGGGAGCCTGGCTCGAGTTCGAGGTCGACAAGCGCGACACCGTCGGCGTCCGGATCGACCGCAAGCGCCGCCAGAACGTCACCGTGCTCTTGAAGGCACTGGGCTGGACCGAGGATGAGATCGTCGAGCTGTTCGAGGGCGCTCCGTCCATCCTCGCCACGCTGGAGCGGGACCACTTCAAGAGCCAGGAGGAGGCCCTCGAGGACATCTACCGCAAGCTCCGACCGGGCGAGCCGCCCACGGCCGAGTCCGCCCTGACGCTGCTCGAGAACCTCTTCTTCAACCCCAAGCGGTACGACCTGGCCAAGGTCGGCCGGTACAAGATCGGCAAGAAGCTCGGGGAGACCTCCGAGCTGGCCCGCAAGCAGCTCAAGTCCAAGTACGACGCCATGAAGGCCCAGGACAACCCTGACGAGAAGGACTGGGAGCAGCCGCGGAGGCGGGTGTTCGCCGAGCCCTACGGCGGAGAGCGGGACAAGCAGGCGCCGTCGTTCAAGGGCGTGCTGACCTTCGAGGACATCATCAGGACCGTCCAGTACCTGGTGAAGCTGCACGCCGGTGAGGACGGCTACGAGGTGGACGACATCGACCACTTCGGTAACCGCCGGGTCCGTAGCGTGGGCGAGCTGATCCAGAACCAGATCCGGTTGGGCCTGACCCGGATGGAGCGGGTGGTCCGCGAGCGCATGACCACCCAGGACGTCGAGGCCATCACGCCCCAGACCCTGATCAACATCCGTCCCGTGGTCGCGGCTATCAAGGAGTTCTTCGGAACGTCCCAGCTGTCCCAGTTCATGGACCAGACCAACCCGCTGGCCGGCCTGACCCACAAGCGCCGCCTGTCGGCCCTGGGCCCGGGCGGGCTCTCTCGTGAGCGCGCCGGATTCGAGGTCCGGGACGTCCACCCCAGCCACTACGGCCGGATGTGTCCCATCGAGACGCCGGAGGGTCCGAACATCGGCCTGATCGGGTCGTTGTCCAGCTACGGCCGGATCAACCCGTACGGGTTCGTGGAGACGCCCTACCGGAAGGTGGAGAAGGGCCGGGTCACCGACCAGATCGACTACCTCACGGCCGACGAGGAGGACCGCCACATCATCGCCCAGGCGAACACGCCGGTCGACACGCGGGGCCGGTTCACGGAAGACCACGTCCTGGTCCGGCGCAAGGGCGGCGAGGTCGACTACGTCACCGCCGAAGAAGTCGACTACATGGACGTCAGCCCCAAGCAGATCGTCTCGGTGGCCGCCGCCCTGATCCCCTTCCTCGAGCACGACGACGCCAACCGCGCCCTGATGGGCGCGAACATGCAGCGCCAGGCCGTTCCCCTCCTGCGGGCCGAGGCGCCGCTGATCGGGACCGGCGTGGAGTTCCGGGCCGCGGTGGACGCAGGCGATGTGGTCATCGCCGAGAAGCCCGGGACGGTGGACGACGTGTCCGCCGACGACATCACCGTCCGTGAGGCCGACGGGACCGTCCACGTCTACAAGCTGCTCAAGTTCCGCCGCTCGAACCAGGGCACGTGCATCAATCAGAAGCCCATGGTCAGCGTGGGCGAGCGAGTGAAGAAGGGCCAGGTCATCGCGGACGGCCCCTCGACGGACACGGGCGAGCTGGCGCTGGGCAAGAACCTCCTGGTGGCGTTCATGCCCTGGGAGGGCCACAACTACGAGGACGCCATCGTCATCTCCGAGCGGCTGGTCAAGGACGACACGCTCACCTCGATCCACATCGAGGAGCACGAGGTGGACGCCCGGGACACCAAGCTCGGGCCGGAGGAGATCACCCGGGACATCCCGAACGTGTCCGAAGAGATCCTGAAGGACCTCGACGAGCGCGGCATCGTCCGGATCGGAGCCGAGGTGAATCCCGGCGACTACCTGGTCGGCAAGGTCACGCCGAAGGGAGAGACCGAGCTGACCCCCGAGGAGCGGCTGCTGCGCGCCATCTTCGGCGAGAAGGCGCGGGAGGTCCGCGACACCTCGCTCAAGATGCGCCACGGCGAGTCCGGCAAGGTCATCGGGGTCCGCGTGTTCTCCCGCGAGGCCGGCGACGAGCTCGCGCCCGGGGTGAACGAGTTGGTCCGGGTGTACGTGGCCCAGAAGCGAAAGATCTCCGACGGCGACAAGCTGGCGGGGCGCCACGGCAACAAGGGCGTGATCGCCAAGATCCTGCCCGAGGGCGACATGCCCTTCCTGCCCGACGGCACGCCCGTCGACATCGTGTTGAACCCGCTCGGTGTGCCGTCCCGGATGAACCTCGGGCAGGTGCTCGAGGCGCATCTGGGGTGGGCGGCCCGGGTCGGGTTCTCCGCGAACGGCGAGCGGAAGGCGCCGACCGGATCCACGGTCGGGATCGCCGGGTCGGAAGGATCGATCGGGAGGGCCAGCATGTTCGTGGCGTCGGCCGTGTTCGACGGGGCCAGGGAAGGCGACATCCTCGACGCGCTGAAGTCGGCGAACTCCACGGTCGAGGACATGACGCTGGTCAACCCGGTGGGCAAGGCCCAGCTGTTCGACGGCCGGACCGGTGAGCCGTTCGACGTGCCGGTCACCGTCGGCTACGTCTACATCATGAAGCTCCTCCACCTCGTGGAGGACAAGATCCACGCCCGCAGCACCGGGCCGTACTCCATGATCACGCAGCAGCCGCTGGGCGGGAAGGCACAGTTCGGCGGGCAGCGGTTCGGCGAGATGGAGGTGTGGGCGCTCGAGGCCTACGGCGCGGCGTACGCGCTGCAAGAGCTGCTCACCATCAAGTCGGACGACGTCCTCGGCCGCGTGAAGGTGTACGAGGCCATCGTCAAGGGCGAGAACATCCCCGAGCCCGGCATCCCCGAGTCGTTCAAGGTGCTGATCAAGGAGATGCAGTCCCTGTGCCTGTCGGTGGACATCATCGGGGAGGGCAAGGCCATCGAGATGCGCGAGACCGACGAGGACGTGTTCCGTGCGGCCGAGGAGCTGGGCATCGACCTGTCCCGCCGCGAGCCTGCGGGAGCGGACTTTGATTAGGGCGACCACCGAGGAAACGAAAGGGGCGACCGTCT
>JBIOYQ010000154.1:0-5987 GCA_044870295.1 Actinomycetota bacterium | reverse complement strand
TGATCATCCTGAACCCGAAGAACCCGGTCGTGCTCACGGCCGCCATCCTGACGGGCTTCGTCTTCTCGCCGCTGTGGTTCGCCTGGGTCGGCCGTGAACTGTTGCAGCGCTCGGCGCCCGAGCCGCTGTCGCGGGCGACGGGCTAGAGCCTGCGACGAAGGCCTTTGCCGAGCCCGCCGCCGACCAGCTCGCCCAGCAGGAACGCCCCGGCGAAGAGGGCGAGGCCTGCGGACAGCCACTTGACCTGGTCCTTGTCCACGAAGATGGCCACGACGAACACGATGACCGCTGCCAGCAGCAGGATGGTCCTCACTCCGACCTTCACGTTGGGCTCCTTCCTGGTCGCCTTGCTTGGTTGTTGCCCGAGTGCGCCCCCGTCAAACCAGGGCTAGTGTTCGCGCGTGATCTTCCGGAGTCCACTGCCGGACGTCGACATCCCCGAGGTGCCTCTCACCCCCTTCGTCCTGCAGAGGGCGGGGGAGCTGGCGGACAAGCCCGCCATCATCGACGGGGCGACCGGGCGGACCCTCACCTTCGGGCAGTTCGCCAGCGGTGTGCGATGCGTGGCGGGGCGGCTGGCAGACCTCGGCTTCCGGAAAGGCGACGTGTTCGGGATCTTCGCGCCGAACTCACCCGAATGGGCCGTGGCGTATCACGCCGTGGCTTCACTCGGCGGCGTGACCACCACGATCAACTCGTTGTACACGGCCGACGAGGTGGCCTACCAGCTGAAAGACTCCGGGGCGAAGTTCCTCATGTCGGTGCCGCCCTTCCGCGACCGCGCCGAGCCTGCCGCCGAACAGACCGGCGTGTGGCTGGACTTCGCAG
Organism: Actinomycetota bacterium; assembly: GCA_044870295.1. Classification (GTDB taxonomy): domain Bacteria; phylum Actinomycetota; class UBA4738; order UBA4738; family UBA4738; genus AC-52. The sequence goes on along the minus strand of JBIOYQ010000154.1, from coordinate 5,159 downwards.
GCGGCGAAACGGACAGCCCGATCTGGTCGGGGTCCTGGTGGGACGGTGGCGACCCCCCAGACGTCGATATCGACCCGCGCCAGGACCTCGTGGTGCTGCCCTACTCGAGTGGGACCACGGGTTTCCCCAAGGGGGTCATGCTGACCCACCACAACCTGGTGGCGAACCTGGTGCAGCTCGAGCAGCACCATCACCTGTCCGAAGACGAGCGCGTCGTCGCCGTGCTGCCGTTCTTCCACATCTACGGGCAGGTGGTGGTGATGAACAACGCCCTGTACAAGGGCGCCACGGTGGTGACCATGCCGAAGTTCGACCTGGAGGCCTTCCTGGCGCTGCTCCAGGACCATCGGATCACGCGCGCCCACCTGGTGCCGCCCATCATCCTGGCCCTGGCCAAGCATCCGGTCGTCGACCGCTACGACCTGTCCAGCCTGCGGCTCATCATGTCGGGCGCGGCGCCGCTGGACGCGGCCCTCGCGGACCTGTGCTCACAGCGGCTCGGCGTCCACGTGTACCAGGGCTATGGACTGACCGAGACCAGCCCGGTCACCCACGTCACGCCCGATGACGACCCGGCAAGGAACAAGCCGGGATCGATCGGACCGGCGCTGCCGAACACCGAGGTGCGGGTGGTCGATTGGGGGACGGGCGAGAACTACGGGCCCAACCAGGACGGCGAGCTGTGGGTCCGGGGCCCGCAGGTCATGCGCGGATACCTCAACAACCCGGAGGCGACGGCCCAGGCCATCGATGACGAGGGGTGGTTCCACACCGGCGACATCGGGCACGCCGACGCCGATGGGTACTTCACGATCGTCGACCGCCTGAAGGAGCTCATCAAGTACAAGGCGTACCAGGTCCCGCCCGCCGAACTGGAGGCCGTGTTGATCGGTCACCCCGCCGTGGCGGACGCGGCGGTGATCCCGAAACGGGACGAAGAGGCGGGGGAGATCCCGAAGGCGTTCGTCGTGCTCGCCGGTGACGTGGATGCCGAGGCGTTGATGACGTACGTTGCCGAACGGGTGGCGCCGCACAAGCGGGTTCGCGAGGTCGAGTTCGTCGACCAGATCCCGAAGTCCGCCTCCGGCAAGATCCTCCGCCGGGTGCTGGTCGAACGAGAGCGAGAGCGGGCGCGGACCGTCTGATCGCGTCGTTCAGGCGAGTGAGGCCAACCGCTCCGTAAGTCGCCGTTCTTCCGCTGCGTCGCCGAGCCGGGCGGCCACCTTCTGCGCTCGGCGAACCAACTCGGCCGCGCGAGCCTGATCACCCAGGGTGAGCGCTCGATCGGCGGACCGTTCCAGGTACGGGATGGCCTTGGACTGGTCGTCGCTCCGGTAGTAGTGGTAGGCCAGCACATCGATGTGGTCGTCCAGCGACCCCGCGAACAGCGCCTCGTAGGCCGCAGCCACCCGCCCGTTGAGCTGCCGCTGCCGGTCGGCGGTCAGGGTCTCCATGGCGGCCTCCTGGATCAGCCCATGGCGGAACGTGCACACCAGCTCCGGGAAGCGGCGCACCTCGCGGATGAGCTCCGCGCGGAGCAGCGGGGCCAGGTCCTCCTGGATGGTGGCGTTGCCGGAGACCCGCTCGAGGACGCGCACCGGGAACTCCCGCCCGATCACCGCGGCGACCTGCGCGAGGTGGCGCGGGCCCTCGGGGAGCCGGTCGATGCGAGCCACGAACAGGCTCTCGAGCGACGAGGGCAGGAGATGGCGGATCGACACGCTCCACGATCGCGAGCGGTCGGTGGGGCCGACCTCCTGGAGGTTCCGCAGCAGCTCCTCCAGGAACAGCGGGTTGCCCTCCGAACGCGCGATCATCCCCTGCTCCGTCTCGCTGTCGATGGATGTCGAAGGGATCAGGACCTCGACCAGCCTCCGGCAGGCGTCGGGCGAGAGCGGTCCGAGCGGCACCTCGATCGACCGGTGGGGGAAGTCGGCCAGCGCCTTCACCCGGACGGTATGGGCCGCCGACTGGGGGTCCGGCCGGAACGCCATCACGACCAGCACCGCAGCCCGGTCCGTGAGATCCAGCAGCCCCTGGGCGAGGTCGGCCGTGGCTGCGTCGGCCCATTGCAGGTCGTCGATGGCGAGCACCAGTGGACCGCTGGCCGCCACCGCCTCCACCCAGGCCCGATAGGCGTGGATCCTTCGATCCGCCGGGTCGGCCGCGCCGGTCGGTCCCTCCTCCGAGTCTTCGTCCACCTTCACCCCGAGCAGGCGGGCCAGCCCGGCGACCACATCGCCCCGCTCCGACCCGAGCAAGCCGCTCAGCTTGGCCAGGAGGCGCATGCGCACGGCCACCTCGGGGGCCTGCTCGTCCAGCCCCAGCCAGGCCCGGACCATCTGCACGAACGGCCCGGACGTGACGTCGCGCTCGTAGGAGAGGCACGCCCCGTTGAGCCACGTGGCGTGCGGCTCGGCCATGGCCTGCAGCTCCGCGAGCAGGCGGGTCTTGCCGATCCCCGCCTCGCCCGACACGAACACGATCTGGCCCCGTCCGGCTCGCAACTCTTCCAGGACGCCGGTCAGCCGCGCCATCTCGGCCTCCCGGCCGACCAAAGGCGCGAGCGAGCCGCCGTCTCCGCCGGGTCGCGGTCCCAGCAGCTTCCACCCGGCAACGGGCTCGCTCCGGCCCTTCACGGTCAGCGGGCCCAGCGATTCCAGCACGAACGTGCCGGCCAACCGCCGGGCAGTCTCGGGACCGACCGCGATCGTCCCCGGCTCGGCCGCCCCCTGCAACCGGGCGGCGACGTTCGTGGCGTCGCCGAGCGCCACCGCCTGCGGCGCGGCGGACCCCACGAGCCCGACGCCCGTTTGCCCGCTGTTGATCCCCACACGGACGTCGAACTCCTTGATCCCCCACGCCGTCTCCACGTCCCGCGCGTACTCCCTGGCCACGTGGAGGATGCGCAGCCCGGCGCGGGCGGCCCGTTCCGGGTCGTCCTCGTGGGCGACGGGCACACCGAAGTACGCGCAGATGCCGTCGCCCGTGTAGGCCTGGATCGTCCCGCCGAACTCCTCCACCGCGCGGCTCATCCGGCTCACGCACTCGCCCACGAGGGCCTTGACCTCACCAGGCGTCAGTCGTTCGCCCAGGGCGGTCGAGCCGACGATGTCGGCGAACAGCGCGGTGACTGGCTTCAGCTCGTCGACGGTGATGGCGATGGCTCCTGATCCACTGTGACCCATACCGAGCCCAACCCGACGGCGATCGCGGTCGGCGAGTCACCGACCCGGATCGGCGGGTCGACCTGGCCGCTGGCGGCACGGATGCTGCTGATCGTCCCGTTGACGCCGTCCGTTACCCAGACTCCTTCCACGCCTGCGGCGATCGCGATCGGAGCACCTGTGCGGAAGTAGGGACAGATGGCTCCCCCGGCCGCGACGGTGGCCAGGACCTCCCCCGTCCTCGCATCCAGTCGGATGACCGTCGCCGGCGTCCCGCAGGAAGCAATCCAGGCATCGCCTTCGAACACGGAGATGGCGCGAGGCGTGATGTCGGTTTCGACCCTGGCGAGTTGGTCTGTGGCGATGTCGTACCGGTAGCCGCCCGAATCGTCGGCCCGCCACACGGCGCCCCCGCCGACATCGATGAGCTTGACGCCGCCGCCAGAATCGGGCCCAAGTTCGGCTCCACTCACGTCGGTCACTTCGCCCGAGGATGGGTCGATCCGAGAGGTCCCGTTGTTGACGGCCGCCCAGACCGCACCGTCGGCCGCTACGAGGTCGCTGACGACCCCCCCTGTCCGAAGAGGCTGCTCGACACGATTCGATGCGGGATCGATCCTGAGAACCACGCCTTTGGTTCCGTCGGCCACCCACACTCCGCCCTCACCCGCGGCGATCGATCGCGGATCCTCGGCCATGACCTTGATGATCATCGCCTTGTTCGTGACGGGGTCGATCCGGCGCACCGAGCCGTCCCTGTCCAGGACCCACACCGAGCCCTCACCAACGGCCACGTCGATGGGGTGCTGGCCCAAAGGGATCTTGGCCACCACCTGGCTGGTGGCTGGGTCCATCCGGGCCAGGTAGTCGGTCGGCGATAGCGCGACAGGGCCCGGCGCCAAGGGTGACTTCGAGCCGCTCGATGCCACCACGAGCCCAACGATCAGAGCGATGATCACGACCACCGCGGTCCCGACGATGGCCAAGGTTCTCCGGGAGGGTCCACGGGGCGGGACGGGGACGGGACGCGTGGGGGTGGTTGGTGTGGTCGGGGCTACGGTGTCCACGCCCAGGGCTGAGGCAGCGGCCTCGGCCAGCTCGCCGGCAGACGCGTACCGATCCTCCGGCCTTTTGGCCATGGCCGTTGCGACCACGCCATCGATGGCCGCGGGCAGGTCTGGGCGCTTCTCCGTGACCTTGGGCGGTGGGGAGTGGAGGTGGGCGAAGACCAGCGCGGCCTGGTTCTCCCGCGGGTAGGGAACATCCCCGGTCAGGCACTCGTATAGCAGGCAGCCCAGCGAGTACACGTCGGCTCGGCCATCCAGCGGTCTGGCCTCGAACTGCTCGGGGGCCGCGTAGTCGAGCGTCCCCACGAATTGACCAGTGGCGGTGATGCCCGACTCGGACGTGGCACGTTTCGTGAGGCCGAAGTCCGTGAGGTAGACGCGGTCGCGGCCCGCTGCATTGGAGCGAGGGGTCACCAAGATGTTGCCCGGCTTCACGTCGCGGTGGATGAGGCCCTCACCATGCGCCGCGTCCAGGGCCGATGCGGCCTGGAAGATGATGGAGACCGTCCGGGCCGGATCCAGCGCGCCCTCGGCGGAGATCAGCCGCTTGAGGTCGGTCCCGGCGACGTAGCGCATGGCGAGGTAGAGCTGGCCGTCGGCCTCACGGGCGTCGTAGACGGTCACGATGTTGGGATGCTCCAGGGAGGCCGCCAGCCGGGACTCTCGTACGAACCGCTCCTGGAACTTGGTGTCGAGGACCAGCTCGGGAGCAAGGAACTTCAGGGCCACCTTCCGGCCGAGATGAGTGTCCTCGGCCAGGTACACGACGCTCATCCCGCCCCGGCCGATCAGGGAGTCGATGCGGTACCCGCCCAGCGTGGATCCCAGACGGGGATCGGTGGTCTGGCTCACGGTGGGCTCAGTTTGCACTACGGCGAGTCCGGAGTGATAGGGCGCCGGAGAGTTAGCCGGGTGCCTGTTCGTA
>JBIOYQ010000153.1:0-3707 GCA_044870295.1 Actinomycetota bacterium | reverse complement strand
CCCAGATCACGAACGTGTCCATGGCGATGATCATGATCGACCAGAACGGGTAGTAGGGGATGAAGAAGAAGTTGATCACCGCGCTCAAGACGGCGAACCCGATACCCACGATCCGCGCCCACAGCGCCGCCCTGAACAGCGCGAAGCCGGTGATGACGGCGATGATGCCGAGGACCAGGTGCGTCCAGCCCCAGACGGTGACGTCGACGTTGATCAGGTAATTGGGCACGGCCACGTAGAAGTTGTCCCGGAGGATCGCCACGAACCCCTGGAACCCCTGGAACATCCCCACCATGATCAGCAGGACGGCCGCGAAGAGCACCCAGCCGATGGCCCACCCGCTGACCTCCTCCTCCGCCCTCACGTCCGTCACCCCACGACGGGTCTCCCAATCGCTTGTCGACCGCTCCTGGGCCATGTCATCGCCCCCTATCGCCAACCTGCCTCCTTTGGAGGCTCGTCCGGCTCGCGTGGGGCCATTGTCGAAGCTGGACACACCGAAAATCATCGCCCGATCAGGGCGATCACCCGGGTGATTCGACCGGCGGAGCCGATGTTTGTGGTCCGGCAGCCCCGGCGGAGCTCGGCGAAACCACTGCGGATCACCCGGGTGAATCGGCCCCTCGGGTGAAGACCCCCATCCGGTTCTCTCGCGATCATGCGACCGACAGCGTAAGGAGGTGGAGACGCGACACCTCGGGAGCTCTCCAAGGAGAGCACGGAGTTCGGCGCCGTGGTCGGCGAGCTGATCGGACTCGGCGCAGCCGGGAGCGGGGGCGCTCTCTTCGGCGCGCAAGCGGGAGCCCAGGCCGCCGACACGGCGCCGTTCCAGCGCCGTGCGGCGCGGAAAGCGAGGAGATGAATGGCGACCTTTTCGATCTGGAAGTTCGACACGGCGCAAGGCGCCGAGCGAGCGCTCGACACCCTCATCCAGCTGCGGAAGGAAGAGCTGATCCAGATTGAGGACGCCGCGGTCGTCACGTGGCCGACCGGGAAGAAGAAGCCCAAGACGCGGCAGCTGCACGACCTGAAGGGCGCCGGCGCGCTGGGCGGCGCTTTCTGGGGTCTCCTGTTCGGCCTCATCTTCTTCGTTCCGATCCTCGGGCTGGCGGTGGGAGCGGCGGCCGGAGCGCTCTCCGGTTCCCTGGCGGACGTCGGGATCGACGACGACTTCATCGCCCGGGTCCGTGCCCAGATCACGCCCGGAACGTCGGCGCTGTTCGTCATGACCTCCGGCGCCGTGGAGGACCGGGTCCGGGACGCGTTCAAGGGCACCCAGGCCGAGCTGCTGCACACCAACCTCAGCGCCGACCAAGAGGCGAAGCTTCGAGAAGTGTTCGCGGAGGAGTAACCGATGGACCGCAACGCGCCCACCGACCTCGGTCAAGCCGTACCTGAGCCGCGTCACGCCTCGATCCAGGACGCGAAGCTGGCTCAGCTCAGACAGCTGCTCATGCTGAAACTCCAGGGAGCCCTGAGCGACCAGGAGTTTCAGCGGGAGAAGCAGAAGATCCTGCTGCAGTAGGCCCATCGGAGATCTCTGGTGCAGCGAGCGAGCTTGAGTCTGCGTGTTCGGCATCAGCCGAAGGGCATGGTCTGGATCCCCGGAGGCGACTTCCTGATGGGGTCCGACGAGTTCTACCCGGAGGAACGGCCGGTTCGACGCATGTGGGTCGAGGGCTTCTGGATCGACCAACACCCCGTGACGAACGCCGACTACCGCAGGTTCGTCCAGTCGACGGGGCACGTGACCTCCGCAGAGATCGCCCCGGATCCGGCGGACCATCCAGACGCCGACCCTCACCTCCTGCGGGCCGGCTCGTGGGTCTTCCACATGACCTCCGGCCCCGTCGACCTGAACGAGCCCACGAACTGGTGGTCCTGGGTTCCGGGCGCCGACTGGCGCCGGCCGAAGGGCCCCGGCGACACGCTCCATGGGCGGGACCGGTACCCGGTCGTCCATGTCGCCTATGCGGACGCGCTCGCCTACGCGGAGTGGGCGGGGAAGGAGCTGCCGACCGAGGCCCAGTGGGAGTTCGCGGCCAGGGGCGGCCTGGAAGGCGCCAGGTTCGTCTGGGGCGACGACTTCGCGCCGACGGGCAGGATGATGGCCAACACCTGGCAGGGCCGGTTCCCGTGGCAGAACTTGGTGCTTGACGGGTACATGGGGACCTCGCCGGTCGGCTCCTTCCCGCCGAACGGCTACGGGCTCTCCGACATGGCCGGCAACGTCTGGGAGTGGACCTCCGACTACTTCTCCTTCCACACGGACGGCGTCGGACGGTCACCCAGCCTTCCCCACAGCCCCCGTGTCGAGACGCTGGAACAGAGTCGCAGTCCACATTTGCCGGGCGGGCACATCCCTCGCAAGGTCATCAAGGGCGGTTCGCACCTATGCGCGCCGAACTACTCGCTGCGCTACCGGCCGGCGGCCCGCCAGGGGGAGTCCGTCGACACCTCCACCGGGCACATCGGGTTCCGCTGCGTCCTCAGAGCCGACGATCCCCTCAGCTGAGGGGCTGCCCCGACCTGGACAACGCCAATTCCCGGCGTCGAGAATGGCGCCGGAGGTGCCGTGAGCAGGGCGGAGAACAAGGGGGCGACGGGTTCCGCGGCGGGCGACGAGCTTCGCCGGCAGCAAGCACGGCTCGAACCCATCCTGGAGATCAGCCCGAGCGCCATCGTCATCACGGATCCCGAGGCGACCGTGGTCGCGTGGAACGCGGCGGCCGAGCGCGTATTCGGGTATGCAGCGGATGAGGCGGTCGGACGCAACCTGGACGACCTGGTGGCCAAGGCCGAGGAGTTGCACTCGAACGCCGTGGCCTACAGCGAGCAGGCGTCGAAAGAGCGGGGGCACGTCCACACGATCACCCGCCGGACCCGGAAGGACGGAGCGCTGGTGGACGTCGAACTGCTGGCGGCGCCTCTCATAGTCGACGGGGCCGTTGTCGGCACGCTGGGTGTGTACCACGACATCACAGAGCTGAACCGGCAGCGACGGTTCTTGGAATCGCTCCTCGAGACGAGTCCGGAGGCCATCGTCACCGCGACCCTGGACGACATCGTTTCCTCCTGGAATCCGGCTGCCGAGCGACTGTTCGGGTACACGGCGGAGGAAGCCATCGGCACGGATATCGACGAGCTGGTGGCGCGACGGCCGGACCTGTACGCGGAGGGGAAGGAACTCAATCGCGGTGCGATGACCAGCCCGACGGTCCACCTAGTCACCCAGCGGACCAGGAAGGACGGAACGCTCGTCGACGTCGACGTCGTCGGGGGCCCTGTCAGGGTCGGTGGCGAACTCGTGGCGAAGCATGTCTTCTACCACGACATCACCGAGCTCCAGCAACAGAAGAGATATTTCGAGTCGCTCCTGGAGATCAGCCCCGCGGCCATCATCGTCACCGATCTCGAAGCGAAGGTGGTCTCGTGGAACCCGGGGGCCGAGCGCCTGTTCGGGTACGCCGCGGACGAGGCCGTCGGTCGGCTCCTTGACGAGCTGGTGGCCACGCGCCCGGAGCTCAAGACTGAAGCCCTCGCGTACAGCGACCGGGCTGCCGGCGGCGAGCGCGTCCAGTTCATCGGGCGGAGGACCAGGAAGGACGGGTCACTGGTCGACGTGCAGGCGGTCTCTGAGCCGGTCGTCGTCAGCGGGGAGCGCATCGGGTTCGTCGTGATCTACCACGACATCACGGAGCTCCAGC
>JBIOYQ010000152.1:0-17230 GCA_044870295.1 Actinomycetota bacterium | reverse complement strand
TGGCCACATCGCAGGGCAGGGCGGTGAACAGGGTCATGGCCGGCAGGTACATCCATCCCGACTGGGGATCCGCGGCAAAGGGGACACCCCCCATCACCGCGGGGTTCCAGGCCGGGATGTGGCCGTGAGCCAGGCTGCGGCCGAGGTGGCAGTAGGTCGGCATCCAGAACCGCAGGATGTCGCCGCTGGACATGAGACCCCGAAAGGCGAAGCCATTCAGGATCACCAGCACGCCGGCGACGATGAGGAGGGGGCCGGCCAGCCGCCGTGCGACGCTCGCGCCGAGCATGGCCGTCAGCGGAGCCCGGGTCCCGATCACCCGGCGATCGGCATCCGGGACATGGCGTGATTCTATCGGCGGGGCACGACCGCCCGGGCCCATCCCGCCGCGTACCCCACAGCGCCGATGACGGCCACCGTGATCACACCGCCCATCCCGGCCGGGCGCACGCCGGCCACGGACGCGACCAGCCCCCCGAGGATCAGCGCGCCGGCCCCGATCGACGGCGCCAGTGAGACGGCGACCTCGGGCGGGGCGTTCGGGCCGAGGGCCAGCCGTGTCCACCCGGCGCCGACCGCGCCGAGCAGCACCAGGATCAAGAGCCCGAACCCCAGGCCCGCGCCGAACGAATCCGGCAGCGAGCTCGTCGATCGCCCCGCCGTCGCCGGCGCCGTCGGCACGGCCGGCCCGCGCACCAACGCCACGCCCGGTGCGAGCGTCTCGGCACCGTGCGCCAGGGCGTCGGCGAACTGGGCAGGGCCCGTGCCCTCCAGGACCAGGATGGGCGGCCGGGTCGGGAGCACGGCTCGAGCCTCCTCCCAGAACGGGAGCGCGATGCGATCGGCGCTGCTGTTGGGAGGCGGCGTCCGCCTGCCCGCCAGGAGATCCTCCAAGGTCCCGGGCACGACGAACACGTCCAGGTCCCTGGCCGGTGGCATGCCGATCCGGATCGTGCGGTCGTTCATCACCGTGGCGTACGCGCCAGGGTTTCCCACCCGGTAGTCCGTCAGGAACACCACCGGTTGTCCCGCCGGCAACGCCGCGACATACCGTCCGGCGTTCCTCGCCTCGGTCAGCGTCTCGGGGTTCATCAGCACCGGGTACCGATACCAGCGGATCAAACCGGGCAGCGACAGCAACGCGAGCGCGATCACCACGACCGTCGCCGTGACCGTCGCGCCGGTCGTGGCTCGTTCCCTCCACGCCCGCTGCCGTCGGAGCCATCGGGCGCCGAGCGCCAGCACGACGCTCACCGCGACCGCTCCCGGCAGGGCCACCAGATGTGCCAGGAACCTCGTCGGCGGGAGGAACCACGTCAGGATGCCGAGGACCAGACCTACACCCATGACCCATGTCCACGCGACGAGGATCCGAAGGGAGAAGGTCAATCGCCGATCAGGCCGGCCCGCCGCGTCCAGTCGCCGCCGGATCGACGGGATCCACCCGATCCCGACCAGCGCCAGAGTCCCCGGAACCATCAGTCGAACGGCATCGGTGCGGATCTTCTTCCGGAACAGCTCCGTGTTCTGCACGATCTCGATGGTGCGGAACGGCGCGCGCAGGACCGCCGCGATGATCACGGCCGTGATGCTCGTCGAGGCAAGCCCGGCGGCGGCCAGCAGGCCGGACTCGGTCCGCCACAAGGGCACGCCGCGATGCCACTCGACCAACGACCCACGCAGCGAGAACAGGCAGCTCAGCCCCAGCACCGCCAGGAACAGCGGCAGGAAGAGCCAGTGGCTCATCCCGCTGGCCACGATCAGGGCCACCGCCGCGGCGAGCCCTCGACCCGGCTGATCGCCGGCCACGGCGTTGAGCAGCGGCACCAGCGCCGCGATCTCCAGGGAGATGTTCAGGATGTTCGCCAGGTTCTCGCCGACCAGCTGGGTGGCCCCGAGCACCACACCGGCGGAGCCCACCGCGAGGACCCAGCCGATCCTCGTTCGATCGATCCCGCTCGCCACGAACGCTCCGACCGCCAGGGCGAGGACCGCGACCAGCACCATCGACAGGAAGATCGTCATGTCGATCTGCGACCGGCCCGTCACCGCGCCCAGCAGCGTCGACAGGATCGGGAAGCCCGGTCGTGACGCCACCACGCCGTGCCCGATCCCCTCGGCGGCGAGGTGCTGCCCGCGAAGGACGTAGTAGGGAGGGTCGAACCCGGCCGGCAGCGCGAGGTGCCGGATCGGATAGGTGACGAAGTAGAGGGCGAACACGCCGAACGCCAGGCCGAGCCCCAGCCCGGCCGAACCGAGCCAGCGGTTCCTCATGCGGGCGGAAGCTGGGCCAGCAGCTCGCGGACGGCGCCCGCCGGGTCGGCCGCTTCGGTCACGGCCCGCACCACGACGATCCGACGGGCCCCCGACTCGGTCACGGCGGGCAGGGTCGTTGCGTCGATGCCCCCGATGGCGAACCACGGACGCCGCTCATGGAGCGCGGCCGTCCGCACCGGCTCGAGCCCGATCGCTGGACGGCCGGCCTTGGTCGGCGTCTCGTGAACGGGTCCGACACAGACGTAGTCGACGTGGGGGGACGCGGCTCGAAGCTGGTCGTCACCGTGCGTCGACAGTCCGATCAACAGGTCGTGGCCGACCAGCCTTCGCGTGACGTCGGCGGGGAGGTCTCCCTGGCCCAGGTGCACGCCGTCGGCGCCGAGGGCGACGGCCACGTCGGGCCGGTCGTTCACCACGAACAGCGCGGCGTGCCGCTCGGCGGCGGCGCGGAAGGCCGCTCCCCATCGGAGGAGCTCGCCGGCCTCCGCATCCTTCTCCCGCAGCTGGACGATGTCCGTCCCCGCCTCCAGGATCGCGTCGAGGAACGCTTCCAGATCTCCCTGACGGGCCCGAGCCCCGGTGACGACGTAGAGCCGGGATCGAGCCAACCGCTCACGGCGCCGCTCCCCGATCCCGTCCCGGGTCACCCCCCGGCCACCGCCCGGACCAACTCCAAACGGTCCCCTTCGATCAGCACGATCTCCTCGTAGCTGGCGCGTTCGAGTGGTTCTCCGTTGCGCTCGACCACCACGTAGCGCGGATCGAGCTGCCGCGACCGGATGAACGCCGCCACGGTGAGGCCGGGATCGACCGCGTAGGCCTTCCCGTTCGCCACGACCCTCATGATGCCATTGCGCCCCCGCCGGCCAGCATTCGCTCGGTGGCAGGTGAGACCGTCGACCAGTCTTCCCACACCGGCTCGTAGCCCAGTTCGCGAAGGCGGCCGGCCACCTCGGCCGGCGAACGCAGATCGGCCACGTCGAACTGCTCGGTGGCTTCCTTCGGCCGCGTGTAGCCGCCCGGTTCGGTGTGCGATCCAGCGCTGGCGTGGGTGATCCCGATCTGGAAGAGCCCGTCGCGGAAGTCTGGTGCCTCTCGCGAAGAGATCACCAGCCCGGCGTCGGGCAGCAGCAGCCGGAGGGCGCAGATCAGTAGCGCCAGGTCGGCGTCGCCCACGGGGTCGCGGGGCTGGTAGCCGGCGGCCGAAGGCCGCAGGCGCGGCACGCTCACCGTGACCTGCGTTCGCCAGAACCGCTTCATGAGATACCGGGCATGAGCGGCCGTGGCCAGGGCCTCGTAGCGCCAGTCGTCGTGCAGCCCCAGCAGGGCCCCGATCCCCACCCGACGCAGGCCAGCCCGCGCCGCACGCTCCGGGCCGAGCAACCGCCACTCGAAGTGACGCTTCTTCCCCGCCAGATGGACCTTCGCGTACGTCCCCGGGTGGTAGGTCTCCTGGTAGATGACCGCACCGTCGCAGCCGGCCTCAGCGAGCCGCCGGTACTGGTCCTCGCTCCAGACCTGGACCTCGATCGACAGGCTGGGGACCTCTCGCGCCAGCAGCTGGATGCGGTCCTCCAGGAACTCCACGCCGGTCAGCCGTTGGTGTTCGCCGGTCAGCAACAGGATCGACCGGAAGCCTCGCTCGACGAGCGCCCGGGCTTCCTGCAGGGTCTCCTCCGGCGAGAGCGTCTTCCTGGCGATGGGCAGCTCCCGAGCGAACCCGCAGTACACGCAGGTGGTCAGGCACTCGTTGGAGAGATACAGCGGCGCGTACATGTGCATGGTGCGGCCGAACCGGGCCAGCGTCAGCTTGCGGGATGCCGCGGCGACGTCGTGGATTCGGTCGACGGCCGCGGGAGAGAGGAGGGCGGCGAAATCCGCCAGCGTCCGGTCGAGCGGCGCTGTGGCCAGAGCGCGCTGCACGCGGGCGGGAGTGGCCGACCGGGCCTCCTCCAGCAGATAGTCGACCGGCAGCCGTGCCAGGACCTCGGCGAAGGTCTCGGCGGGCTCCGGCGGGACGAACCCTCGATCGCTCATGACGAAGCGGCTTCCACATCTTCCGGCGACGTCCGCAGGCCGTCGAGGAAGCCGGTCAGCGGACTGGAGGCTTCCGCCTCGGCGACTTCGCGGCCCAGGCCGGCCAGCCGGGCTCCCCGTCCCGCCTCGACGGCGAGCCGGAAGGCGGTGGCCATGCCCACGGGGTCGCCGGCCACGGCGATGGCCGTGTTGACCAGGACGGCGTCGGCACCGAGCTCCATGGCTTCGGAGGCATGTGAAGGAGCGCCCAGGCCCGCGTCGACCACCACGGGAACGGTGGCCTGCTCCACGATGACCTGGATGGCGTCGCGGGTCCGCACGCCCTGATTCGATCCGATCCACGAGCCCAGCGGCATCACAGTGGCGCAGCCGACCTCCTCCAGCCGCTTGGCCAGGACGGGGTCGGCGTTGATGTAGGGCAGCACCGTGAACCCGTCCCCGACCAACATCTCGGCGGCCCGCAGGGTCTCCACGGCATCCGGGAGGAGGTATCTGGGCTCCGGTGTCACCTCGAGCTTGATCCAGGACGGCAGCCCTGCGGCCCGGGCCAGCCGGGCCAGTCGCACGGCCTCGGCTGCGTCGACGGCCCCGCTGGTGTTCGGAAGGAGCAGGTACCGATCCTGGTCGATGAACTCGAGGATGTCCGGGCCACCGGTGGCATCGAGGTCCACCCGGCGCAGCGCCACGGTGACCATCTCGGGGCCCGACGCCTCGATGGCGCGCCGCATCACCTCGTAGGACCCGAACTTTCCCGTTCCCACGATGAGACGCGAGGTGAACGTGCGCCCCGCGATCGTCAGAGGGTCAGTGACACCGATGTGGATCTCACTCCCTTCGCCGGCGTTATCCGGATCAGGTTCCGCGGGTCGCCGGCGGCGGTTCGCCCAGCCAGCCTCTCAGCCCGGTTGCCCCGAGCTCCCCGGTCATCGCCTCGATTATACGAGCGAGCTTCGGGCGAGATCCGGGAAGGGCTACACTGCTCGCATGGCGCTGTTCCGTTAGGTCCCTCCCGGCCGCCGGCCTCCACCCGAGCGGCTGCCACGACGCTTCCTTCGTCGTCTCATCGGAGCCTGCGCCATGTTCATTCCATCGCGTTCTGCCGCTCGTCGCGTCGCCGCCGCGCGCCTCATCTCGCTCGCCGGCAGCTCAGCCGCGTTCACCGCGCTGGTGTTCGTCGTGTACCGGCGGACCGGGTCGCCCCAGTGGGCGGCCGCCGCGCTGCTGCTGACACTGGGGACACGCGGCGTGTTGTCCCCGGTGGGCAGCTTCCTCGGCGACCGCTTCGACCGCCGTCACGTGATGATCGTGTCGGACCTGGCCGGAGCGGCGAGCTTCGCCGCCATGGCGTTCCTGAGCGATCCGGGAGCCTTGCTGGCCATGGCCTTCATCGCGTCCGTCGTGGAGACGCCCTTCTTCCCCGCCGCCAGCGGGGCGGTGCCCAACCTGGTTCCGGTCGACGACCTGGCGTGGGCGAACAGCACGGTCGCCCTCGGGTCGAACATGGGCTACCTGGTGGGGCCGGCGCTCGGCGGGGCCCTGGTCGGTGCGTTCGGAGCCACGGTCGTCTTCGCGGGAAACGCCGTTTCGTTCGTCGCCTCCGCGCTCCTGGTGGCCTCGGCCCGGGGACGCTTTTCCGCCGATCGGCCCGCCGCCTCGGCCCACCACGGGCTGCGCGCGGGGTTCCGGTTCATCAGGGCCGACCCGGTCCTCCGGCGGATGACGGCAGCCGCCGCCGTGTTCGCCACGACGGTGGGCAGCGTGCTGGTGGCCGAGCTGCCGCTGGCCGCGTCGTTCGGCGCCGGCGCGTTCGGCTACGGCCTGCTGTCGACGTGCTGGGGAACCGGCGCACTGTTCGGGTCCTTGTCGGGGCGATGGATCACCGACCGAAACCGGTGGCCGGTGATCGTGTACGGCTGCATGGTCACCGCGACCGGCTTCGCCACCGGAGCCATCTCGCCGCTGTTCGGGCTCGTCCTCGCCGCGATGGTGATCGCCGGCGCGTCTGATGGATTGGTCGACGTGGCGTTCGAGCTCGTGTATCAGATGCGCTCGCCCGACGAGGTCCGCAGTCGCGTGCTCGGTGCCCTGGAGGCCGTCTTCCTGGTCGGCCTGGCTATCTCCTTCCCTGTCGCGGGACTCCTGATCGGGGCGTTCGGGCCCAGGGTCTGCTACGCCGTGGCGGCGGCCGGCACCGTGGCGGCCGGCCTTCTCATCGTCCCGCTGCTGCGCCGCCATCGCGCCCAGAGCCCACAGCTGCTCGCTGCCGGCTAGCTCGGCTCCTACCGTCCGGCGAGGAGACCGGGCCCTACAATGGGGCGAGGCCGCCATCGCCCAGTCCAGGCGGGACATACGAGCCTTGTCAGTCATCGAATCGACCATCGAGGGCCGCTACCAGGTCATCACCCGAGTCGCTTCCGGCGGCATGGGAGAGGTCTATCGAGCCCATGACGCAGTGCTGGCGCGCGACGTCGCGCTCAAGGTGCTGCATCAGAACTTGGCCGGCGACCGCGGCTTCGTCGAGCGGTTCCGCCGGGAGGCTCGCGCGGCCGCCATCCTGAACCACCCCAACGTGGTCGGTGTGTACGACTGGGGCACCACCGACGGCACCTATTTCATGATCATGGAGTTCGTCCACGGTGTGAACCTCCGGACGCTCCTGGCGGAGTACGAGCGCCTCGAACCTGCCCAGGTGGTCGAGGTGTGCCTCCAGGTGCTGGCCGCACTCGATCACGCCCACGGCCACGGCATCGTCCATCGGGATGTGAAGCCGGAGAACATCCTGATCGCCCGGGACGGGACCGTGAAGGTGGCGGACTTCGGCCTGGCCCGGGCGTACGCCGACTCCTACGTGAGCCAGGTCGAGGGCTCGGTCACCGGCACGGTGCAGTACCTGGCTCCCGAACAGATCCAGGGCGAGGCGGCCGACCCACGCACCGACCTGTACTCGCTGGGCGTGGTCATGTTCGAGCTCCTCACTGGCCGGGCTCCGTTCTCCGGCGAGACCTCGCTCGGCATCGCGTACCAGCACCTCACCAACCGCGTCCCCGCCCCTTCGACCGTGCTCCCCTCGCTCCCGGTCGCGCTGGACGGCCCCGTGCTCATGGCCACCGAGAAGGACCGAGAGCGGCGCCCGGCCTCCGCCCGCAGCCTGCGCGAGCACCTCCTTCGCGTCGCGCCCGGGCTGCCCCCGGCCGAGCCGGTGCGGAAGCTGGCCGCGCAGATCCCGGCCGTGGAACGGGTGACGGCTGACCGGGCGGCCACGGTCACGATCCCCCGGTCCGTCTCACCGCGGTCGCGCTGGGCCAAGAGGCTGCGCACCGCCTTGTGGGTCCTCCTGCTGGTGCTGGCACTGGGCGCGGGCGGCTGGGCGACGTGGACGTATGTGATCCCCCACTACACGACGGTGCCCCAGGTGGTGGGCCTGACCGAACGACAGGCGGAGACGCAGCTGCGGTCGGCGGGTCTCGTCGTCAGGATCGGCGACGGGCAGAACTCGACGTCGGTGCCGGCGGGATCGATCCTCACCACCGATCCCCCACCCGGAGCGAAGATCCGCAAGGGGGACGCGGTGGTGCTGATCCCATCGCTCGGGCCGCGCCTGATCAAGGTCCCCGATGTGACGGACCGATCGGAAGCCGAGGCGAAACAGGTCCTCAAGGACGCCGGCTTCCAGGTGACCGTGCGAAGGTCCTTCGACGACACGGTGCAGCAGGGCGACGTGGTGTCGCAGAATCCCGAGGGGGCGACCAAGCTGGAGCAGGGCGCGAGCGTCACGATCGTGGTCAGCAAGGGCCCTCAGCCAGTGGAGATCCCCAACGTCACCGGGCAGGCCGAGGCGGACGCGAAGCAAACGCTCGAATCGGCCGGGTTCACCGTCAGGACGAAGGAGCAGTATTCCAACGACGTGGCCAGGGGCCTGGTCATCGAGACGAACCCGCCGGCGGGCACGATGCTCCCCAAGGGCGAGACGGTCACGATGTTCGTATCGAAGGGCCCGAAGACCTTCGCCATGCCCGACGTGGTCGGCATGCACACGGCTGACGCCAAGCAGCTCCTCGAGTCGAAGGGGCTGATCGTCGAGGTCCAGGTTTTGCCCAGTAGCGATCCGCCCGACACGGTGGTCTTCCAGGATCCGTCCGCCGGCACCACCGTCCAGCAGGGTCAGACGGTCATCATCTACGTCACCCAGCCGTAGCCACGACCCGTGTGGATCGGCGCGCACGTCCCCACCCGGGGCGGCCTGATGGGGGCGATCGACTCCGCTAAGGCCTGCGGCGCGGACGCCGCCCAGATCTGGGGATCCAGCCCCCGCTCGTGGGCGCCGCCGTCGGTGAAGGCCGAGATCGCCAGGGAGTTCGGGGCCCGATGGAGGGCCGAGGGCCTGGGCCCGCTCGTGCTGCATGCGCCGTACATGGTCAACATCGCCTCGCCGAACGAAGGATTCAGGCGCCGGTCGGTCGCCCTCGCCCAGGCCACGGTCGCCCTGTCCGAGACCATCGGCGCCGACGGTGTCGTGGTCCATGCGGGCGCCGGCGGCGCGGCTACGGAATGGGCCCGTGCGGTCGACGCAGCCGCCGGTTCACTCCGGGCGATCGCGCCCGCCGCCGAGCGTGGCCACGTGTTCGTCGAGCTCACCGCGGGCGGGGCGGGATCGGTGGCCTCGACGTTCCCGCAGTTTCGTGAGCTGCTCGACGCCGCGGACGGTCATCCTCGCCTGGCCCTCTGCGCGGACACGTGTCACCTGTTCGCCACCGGCTACCGCCTGGACCAGCCGGCCGGCGTCGAGGCGTGCTTCGCCGAGCTCCGAAAGGCAGGTGTCGCTCGACGGCTCCGGCTCATTCACGCCAACGACTCGAAGTTCCCGCTCGGCGAGCACCGCGACAGCCACACGCAC
Source organism: Actinomycetota bacterium (assembly GCA_044870295.1). Taxonomy (GTDB): domain Bacteria; phylum Actinomycetota; class UBA4738; order UBA4738; family UBA4738; genus AC-52. The sequence goes on along the minus strand of JBIOYQ010000152.1, from coordinate 8,022 downwards.
ATCGGTCAGGGACATATCGGCGAGGCCGGGTTCCGGGCCATCCTGGCCCAGCCGTTGGTCCGCCGGTGCGTGATCCTGTGCGAGACGCCCGGGCGCCTGGAGGATCACGCGCGGAACATCGCGACCCTCAAGCGCTTGGCTGCCGCAGCGGGCTGATCGAGCCGCCTACGGCTCGTTCTCCGAGTCCCTGGCTTCCTGGTAGGAGTACCGCTCCTCGCGCCACGGATCCGCGTGGATGTGGTAGCCCCGGACCTCCCAGAAGCCGCGCTTGTTGCGGTCGGTGAACTCCAGGCCGCGGAGCCACTTGGCGCTCTTCCACGCGTAGCGCTTCGGCACGACCAGCCTCAGGGGGAAGCCGTGCTCGGGCGTGAGCGGTTCGCCGTTGTGTCCCCACGCCACCAGCACGTCGTCGTCCAACATGGCCTGCAGTGAGAGGTCGGATGTGTAGCCGTGATCGCAGTGAGTGATCACCCACCTCGCATCCGGCTTCGGCCGCGCTCGCTCTGCCAGGATCCGGAACGGCACACCCTGCCAGGCGTTGTCGAGCGTCGACCAGCCGGTCACGCAGTGCATGTCCGCCGTGACCGTGGTGGGACCCAACGCCTTCAGCTCGGCGTACGTCAGCGCTGAGGGGTTCTCGACCAGTCCGGAGACCTGGAAGTCCCACGTGGCCTCGTCGAACCGAGGGATCGGACCGTAGTGCAGCACTGGCCACCCTTTCACCAGACGCTGGCCGGGCGGGACTCGGGCCGCCACCTCGGCGGGCGTGCTCATGGCGATCTCCGCTCGTCGCGAAGCCGAGAGATGACCGTGGTCCACCGCCCGATCGCGTCGTCTACGTCGGCCGCCGTGACGTCGCGGTGCGTGAGCATCCGGACCTTGTCGGCCACCACCGTCACCAGGAGCCCCGCCTGGCCCAACTGCTCGCGGGCGTCCCACGGCGAGACGCCGATCGCCCTGGTGTCGGCGAAGACGATGTTGGTCTCGACCGCCCCCGGGTTCAGGACCCCCGGTGTCACCATGGCGATCCCATCCGCCAGACGGCGAGCGTTCACGTGGTCCTCGACCAGCCTTCCGGGGCCTTCCTCCAGGGCGATCAGCCCCGCCGCGGCCAGCACCCCGGCCTGCCGCCACGCCGCGCCGAACAGGACCTTGGCCCGGCGGGCCTCCCGGATGAACTCGACGGGACCGCACAGCACCGACCCGATGGGCGCGCCCAGCCCCTTCGACAGGCAGAACATCAGAGCCTCGGCCTCGGCGGCGAACTCCTGGACCGGCGTCTCCGTCGCCGCGCTGGCGTTGAAGATCCGCGCGCCGTCGAGGTAGACCGGGACGCCGGCCTCGTCCGCCACCTTCCGGATGGCTCGGAGCTCGTCGATGGGCATCACCGTCCCACCGCCGACCTGGTGCGTGTTCTCCAGCGACAGGAGGTCGGCCACTTCGACGTCGTATGGGTCAGGGACCAGGGCCTCCGCCACGACCTCCGCCGTGAGCTGCCCGCGGTCGGCCGCGATGCTTCGGAACGCGATCCCCGACATGGCCGCCGCCGACGAGGCCTCGACGCCGTGCACATGCGACGTGGCTTCGCACACCACGACATGGCCACCCCGGCACAGGATGTGCAGCGCGATCTCGTTGGCCACGGTGCCGGTGGCCACGTAGACGGCGGCCTCCTTGCCGGTGACCTCCGCGCACCGTTCCTCCAACCGGTTCACGGTGGGGTCGTCCCCGTACCAGTCGTCGCCGACCTCCGCGTCGGCCATCGCTGCGCGCATGGCCTTCGTGGGTCGGGTGACGGTGTCGGAGCGAAGGTCCAGCGGTCGGCTCACGCCCGCCGAGTATAGTCACCGCCCGTGAAGGTCCTGGTCGCGGGGACGGGGGGCGTCGGTGGCTACTACGGAGCGAGGCTCCTCGAAGCCGGACACGAGGTGTGGTTCCTGGCGCGGGGCGACAACGTGTCGGCTCTGCGATCGAACGGCCTGACCGTCCTCAGCACCCACGGCGACCTCCGCTTCGCGCACGTCAACGCGACGGACCGTGGTGACGAGGCCGGCCCGGTCGATGCCGTGCTCTTCTGCGTGAAGACCTACGACAACGAGACGGCCGCGGACGCCGTCGCCGGCGCGGTGCAGCCCGGCACGGCCATCTGCTCGCTCCAGAACGGCGTGGAGAACGAGGAGTTCCTGGTGCGTCGGTTCCAAGGCGCGACGGTGCTCGGGGGCGTGACCCGGCTGGAATCGTGGCTCGACGCGCCCGGGGTGGTGGTCCAGCGGGGAACGTTGGCCGACATCGTCATCGGTTCGTTCCGCGAAGCCGATACGGCGGCCGCGCAGGGCCTGGTGGACGCGTTCGCGGGGACCCCCGTGCCGGCGGCACTCTCCGTCGACATCACGGCCGACCTGTGGACGAAGCTGCTGATCATCGCGGGCATCGGCGGCGTGACGGCCCTGTGCAGGTGCTCGATCGGCGAGGTGCGGCAGCGGCCCGAGCTTCTGTCGCTCCTGGTGCATGCGATGACCGAGGTGGGGGCCGTCGCGGCCGATCGAGGGATCACCGTCGCCCGAGGGCTGCCCGAGTCGGTGCTGGCGAGCGTGAAGACATCACTCGACCCTCGGGCGAAGTCCTCCATGTGCCGCGACGTCGAACGAGGGCGTCCCCTCGAGGTGGAGGCCATCAACGGCGCCGTCGTGCGCTTCGGCGTCGAGGCGAGGGTGCCCACGCCGGCCAACCAGGAGATCCTCGACGAGCTGCTTCCCCTGCATCATGCGGCCACGGCTCGCCGGGGAAAAGGTGGCATGTCGGCGCGGGAAACGGGGTAAGTCGCACCTATGGCGCCCGCAATCGCGCTCGTCCTGCTCGGACTCCTCGGACCCCTCGCCGCCATCCAGTGGCGCGAGGGGAGGTGGCTCCGGGCGGCCCATTGGATCGCCCGCCGGCTGTCCCCACAGTTGGTCGCCGGTGTCCCCATGGCCGGCGTGCTGGTCATGGCCATCGGGCTGTCGATCGTGTGGCCTCCCGGGATCATTCTGGTGTTCCTGGCCGCCGGCGGATTCCTGTGGGCGGTCTTCGCGGTGGCTCAGCCGTCCGCCGAGACGGGCAATCCGGGTCAGGCACGGCGCCCGTCGGCCACCGCCCGCGCCGCTCAGCGGCTGCGCCGTCCTACGCCGACACCCCGCCGGTCCGCTCAGCCACCAGATACCCGTAACGGTCCCGAAACTCCTGGGGGGTCATCTTCGCCGCCTCGGCGATCGCCGTGAGCTTGGAAGGATCGTCGAGGTCGTCCCGCTCCAGCCGGATCATGTACTCGGTGGCGACCCGGTACATGCCGCTGTCGATGGCCACCTCGCGGACACGGGGCCGGCCGGTGTCGGGATCGGTGAAGGACCCGAACGGCAGCGGAACCATCTGCTCCTCCTGGATGGTGATCATGGCGCCCGGCTCGTCCCGTCCCTCCTGCAGGAGCGTCCGCAGGTAGTCGATCGCCCCGTACCCCAGGTCCCGCGTGTACTCGATGTCGAAGGGGATGGGAGCCGCGCACCGAAGCTCGTAGCCGATGTTCTTCGGCGTGATGGTGACCTTGGTGCCGCGCTGCTTGAATCGATCCTTCACCAGGTCCGCCAGCACGCCGTCCAGGTTGAGCTCACCGAGCCGGATGTGGCCGTGTTCGTCGCGCTCCACGTCGGGCATGGCCTTCTTCAGGTCCTCCTCCTCCAGCCGCAGGGCGATGCCCTCCGACAGCACCACCACGCCAAACGGCCTGCCGTGGGCGAGCCGCTTCAACATGCTGGCCTCCACCAGATCGACCAGGTGGTCCAGCCGGATGGGGCGGTCCGGCGGGAACTCCTCCGCGATCACGGTCAGGGTCGCCCCGGCGGCCTTCCCGATCCGCACCGCCAAGTGCCCTGCCGACCGGCCCATGGCCAGCACGAAGAACCACCGCTTCGTCGTGATGGCGTCGGTCATCAGGTTGTTCACCAGCTCCACGCCCACGTGCCGAGCGGTCTGGAAGCCGAACGTGGACACCCCGCGCGGCAGCGGCAGGTCGTTGTCGATGGTCTTCGGGACGTGGGCTACCCGGAAGGAACCGCCGGCCGCCTCGGCCACCTTCTGGGCCGAGAACGCCGTGTCGTCCCCACCGATCGTGAGCAGCGCGTCGATCCCCAGCTTCCTCAACGCGTCGAGCGTGTTCAGCATCCGCCAATCGGGGACGTCCGCCCCCTCGTCGCGCATGGTCGGGTTCGCCCGTGACGTGAACAGGATCGAACCGCCCAGCACATGGATGCGGGACACGTCGGTGATCTCCAGCGGGACGACGTGGGTGGCGTCTCCTTCGATCAGGTGCTCGAACCCGTCGAGGATCCCCACCACCTCCCACCCGGAGTTGCAGGCTTCGATGGTGGCCGCCGAGATCACCGAGTTGATCCCGGGGGCCGGGCCGCCCCCGCACAGGATGCCCAGACGCACGACCGCATTCTAGGCCCGGTCGTTCCCGGCCCTCCCTCAAGCGTTCCGACGGTCGGGCCGATGCGATTCGTGAGCGTCTCCGGAGCGTCGACCATGCGAAAGATCCTCTCCTTCTGCCTGTCGCTGGCCCTGGCCGGCGCCGCCATGTGGGCGGCGCAGGGGGCTTCGGCCGAATCCGTCCAGGAGAAGCTGGACAAGGCGCGGGCCGAGGAGCAGGCCGCGAAGGATGCCCTGACGGCGGCCGAGGCCCACCTCCAGGACGTCCTGGACCGGTACCGGCAGCTCCAGCTCGATCTGGACGCGGCGGCCCGCGATATCGTGGCCCTGCAGTCGGAGCAGGATGCGGTGTCGGCGCAGCTCGCGGAGGCGCAGGATCAACTGTCGGAGCGCGTCACCACGGCCTACGAGCTGGGACCGGCATCCGCCATCGATCTCTTCCTTGGGGCTCAGAGCACGGCGGACTTCGCGTCGATTCAGGTCTACGTGAGCGAGACCTTCCAGGTCGATGACTCCACCGTCTCCGACGTGACCCGGCTCAAGACGTCGCTGGCGGAACTGGCCACCGGACGACAGTCGCGCCAGGACGACCTCGCCGCGTCCATCGCCCGCGTGCAGGCGCTGGCCGAACAGGCCGAGATCGAGCGAGCCGACGCGGCCACGAAGGCCGACGCGGCCGGGGTCGAGGTGAAGCGTCTGGAGAAGAAGGAGGCGGAGGTCGAGGCGGCCCGGGCGGCAGCGGCGGCAGCCCTGTCCAAATACCTCGGATCCGGTGAGGTGAGCGCGGGATGCGGGTCCGGCCCCGTGCACGACCTCATCGTCGAGGCCTTCACACCGTTGGGAACGGATCAAGTGCAGACGGCCCTCGCGGTCGCGACGCGCGAGTCGAACTGCCGCCCCAATGCCTACAACAAGACGGAGGTCCCACCGTACGGCAACGCCAGCGGCGTCTTCCAGATCCTGTACCCGGGCATCTGGGAGCCATGGTCGGCGCGATGTGGCCGCGATGGCGCCGACGTGTTCGACCCCGAAGCGAACGTCGCCGTGGCCGCCTGCGTGGTCGCCGACCAGGGTTGGTGGCCCTGGGGATTCTGAGCGTTCGCTAGCATCTGGCCTCAGTGGCCAGCATCCTCGCCATCGACGCCGGCACCACCGGGGTCCGGGCCATGGTGGTCGACGAAACGGGGTCGGTCGCGGCCCGGGCGTATCGAGAGTTCCCCCAGCACTTCCCGCGGCCCGGCTGGGTCGAGCACGATCCGAACGACTGGTGGTCCGCCCTGGTCGACGCCACCCGGGAGGCGTTGTCCCACCCCGGCGTCCGCGTGCCGGCGGTGGCCGTCGGCATCACCAACCAACGCGAGACGACGGTGGTCTGGGACCGTCGCACGCTGCTCCCCATCCATCCCGCCATCGTGTGGCAGGACCGTCGCACGGCTCCGCTCTGTGAACGCCTGCGCGACGAGGGATGGGAGGAGACCATCCAGCGCCGGACGGGCCTGGTGCTCGATCCCTATTTCTCCGGGACGAAGCTCTCGTGGCTGCTGGACAACGTGGACGGGGCGCGGCAGGCGGCCGAAGCGGGCGACCTGGCGTTCGGGACGGTCGACAGCTACCTGGTGGCCCGCATGACCGGCGGTGCCAGTCATGTCACCGATCGGAGCAACGCCTCACGCACGATGCTGTTCGACATCGAGCGGCTCGAGTGGGACGGGGAGATCCTGGACCGCCTGAAGGTTCCGGCCGCCGTGCTCCCGGAGGTCCTGCCGTCCGCGGCGGCGTTCGGGGCGACCGATCCGGAACACCTGCTCGGCGCGACGGTGCCCATCACCGGGATCGCCGGCGACCAGCAGGCCGCGTTGTTCGGACAGGCATGCTTCGAGGCGGGCGAGACGAAGAACACCTACGGCACCGGATCGTTCGTCCTGATGAACACCGGTGACCGCCGCGCGCGGGCGCCGGGGCTGCTGACGACCGTGGCGTGCGGGCCGGACGCGAAGTCGGCGTACGCGCTGGAAGGTTCGATCTTCGTCACGGGTGCGGCCGTGCAATGGCTTCGCGACGGTCTGGGCATCCTGGAGACGTCCGCGGACGCGGGCCCGGTGGCGGCCTCGGTGCCCGACACCGGCGGGGTGTACTTCGTCCCCGCTCTGACCGGGCTGGGAGCTCCGTGGTGGGACCCGTACGCGCGAGGGACGGTCGTCGGCATCACGCGGGGAACGACGAAAGCCCACATCGTGCGGGCGGCCGTCGAGGCGATGGCCTACCAGACCAGGGACGTGGTGGACGCGATGGTGGCGGCCACGGGCGTTCCCCTCACCGAGCTGAAGGTGGACGGCGGGGCCAGCGCCATGGACGCGCTGCTGCAGTTCCAGGCCGACCTGCTGGGGGTGCCGGTCCGCCGCCCGCGGGTCCAGGAGACCACCGCCCTGGGGGCGGCCTTCCTGGCCGGTCTCGGGAGCGGGATCTGGTCCTCGACGGATCAACTGAGGAGAGTGTGGCGACTGGATCGGGAGTTCGAACCGCGCCCCGTGGCCGCCACCGAAACGAGCTACCGGGGTTGGCGGCGGGCCGTCGAACGGTCCTTGAGATGGTCCGAGGCGGAGTCGGAGCCGGAGGCCTGATCGCCGACCAATCCGGCCGATACCACGGCGGAATTGTCACCCAAGATGAACCGGCCGGTGGTTACCGCCTCAGGACCGCTGGGTATCAACCGATCGCCTCGGAAAGGAGCGGTCATGTCGCGTTGCCCGGTCTGCCAGTCGGTGAGGATCGTCATCGTCGTCAGTCCACAGCGCCGGGCCTTCTGCACCGCGTGCGGCTCCCGCTGGCTGCAGGAGGGCAGCGCTCAGCGCAACGTCAAGCGCGGGGCTGCATCGGGCACGACGGCGGCCCGTCGGGCCTGACGCCGGCTCGCCTTCCTCGAGCCGGCCAGACTGGCGTCGGCTAGTAGCCGCCGCCCCCTCCGCTGCCGGCGAAGAACACGAAGTACACGATGAGGTAGGCCACGGCTCCGACGGCGAGGTACAGCAACAGCCACTTCCACCATCTGGACCCGTAGCCGGACCGCCTGCGCTCCTCCATGGCTTCCTCCTCGGTCGTCGGGACGCCATGCAGGTATTACGGATGGGCGTGGGTCGAGGCTTCCTCCGAGGTCTGGGACGCCGGGGCGCCCACACCGGACGGTGACACGTCCTGGTCCTTCTTCGCCCGGTCGATCTGGTCCTTGACCGACGTGGCGTACTCGTCGACGTACTCCTGTCCGGACAGCATCATGATCTCGTACATGATCTCGTCCGTGACCGACCGCAGGACGAAGCGGTCGGCGGGCGTGTCGAAGTGCCGCTCGAACGTCAGCGGCTTGCCGAACCGGATCTCGGTGCGTCCCGACTTCGGGAGCTTTCGGTTGTAGGGCCACAGCTCGAACGTCCCGACGATGGCCACCGGGATGACCGGCGCGTGGGCCTCCAGGGCGATCCGGGCCACACCGGTCTTCCCCCGATACAGCCGGCCGTCGGGCGAGCGGGTCCCCTCGGGGAACAGCGCCACCAGCTTCCCCTCGGT
>JBIOYQ010000151.1:0-12217 GCA_044870295.1 Actinomycetota bacterium | reverse complement strand
GCCGACATCCTCATTTCCCGGTTGACGGTCCAGAGCTTCGGTGACGTGCTGGCCCTGTCCGTGAAGCCGGCCCGGATCAGCACCGCGCAGGCGGCCGTCAAGCGCGCCTTCGACGTCCTGGTGGCGTCCGTGGCCCTCATCGTTTCTCTGCCGTTGATGGCGGTCGTCGCCCTCGCCGTCCGCCTCAGCTCCCGGGGGCCGATCCTCTTCCGCCAAGATCGCGTCACGAAGGGTGGCCGCCGGTTCCGGCTGTACAAGTTCCGGACCATGGTGGAAAACGACGAGGTCGTGCTGGACGGCGAGGTCGGTGACCTGACCGTCCCCTTCTTCAAGGCACGGGACGACCCACGAGTAACCCGCGTCGGACGCTTCCTGCGCCGGTACAGCCTCGATGAGCTTCCCCAGTTGTGGCTGGTGATCAAAGGCGACCTCAGCCTGGTCGGTCCCCGCCCTCTGCCCCTCATACAGGTCGAGCACCATCCGCACCTGTTGCGGTCCCGCCACCAGGTGCGGGCGGGAGTTACGGGTTGGTGGCAGATCAACGGACGGAGCAGCCTCGACCCCCATCGGGCCCTCCGGATGGACCTCTTCTACATCGAGAACTGGTCGCTTTCACTCGACCTCTTCATCCTGTTCAGGACGGCCGGTACGGTGCTCTCCCGGCGAGGGGCCTACTGACGATGGACCAGCCCAGGGTCGCTGTGATCGGCAGCGGCTACGTGGGCACCACCGTGGCCGTCTGCTTCTCCCACCTTGGGCATCGCGTGGTCGCCGTCGAGGCCGACCACCACCGGCTCCGATCGCTGCGGTCGGGACGCGCCCCCTTCCACGAACCCGAGGTCGACGACCTCCTCACCGCCGGCCTTGGCGATGGGTCTCTGCGTTTCACCGACAGCATCCTCGACGCCATGTCCTGCGCGGACGTTGGCTTCCTGTGCGTCGGTGCACCCATCTCCGCCGATGGGCGGCCGGACATGCGGGCCCTGGACGGCGCGGCGCGGGCCATCGGCGGGGTGATCAGAGATCAGGTCGTCGTCAACAAGAGCACGATCCCCGTCGGCGGCGCGCACTGGTTGGCCTCCATCGTGGCCGACGGCCGTCCGGAACATGCCAAGGGTCAGCCGGTCGCCCTCGTCTCGAACCCGGAGTTCCTCCGGGAAGGTTCGGCGGTTCGGGACTTCCTCTGCCCGACCAGGATCGTGCTCGGGAGCGACGACGACCGGGCGCTCGATCTCGTGACCGAGGTCTACCGGCCGGTCTTGGAGCAGCGGTTTCCGGGATCCGACCCGGGTTGCCGGCCGACGCTCATCCGTACCTCGCCCCAGACCGCCGAGGTCATCAAGTTCGCCTCCAATGCCTTCCTGGCCACCAAGATCAGCTTCATCAACGAGATCGCCAACATCTGCGAGCGGGTCGGCGCCGACGTCGGCGGAGTGGCCTCGGCCATGGGACTCGATCCCCGGATCGGCCCCCAGTTCCTGCGAGCCGGAATCGGATGGGGTGGTTCTTGTCTGGCCAAGGATCTGCGCGAACTCATCGCCACCGCCGAGCAATCCGAGTACGAGCCCGACCTGCTCAAGGCGACGCTCTCGGTGAACCGCCGCCAGCGGGGTCTCGTGGTGAAGAAGCTGCAAGAGCACCTGCGCGTGCTCCAGGGCCGCAGGATCTGCCTCCTCGGACTGGCGTTCAAGCCAGGCACCGACGACGTGCGAGACGCGCCCGGCGTCGAGATCGCCCGTCAATTGCTGGTCAAGGGAACGCTCCTGACCGCTCACGACCCGGCCGTCACCGTCCTGCCCGAGCTCCCCGATCTCGGACTGGCCAGTGACGCCTACCAGGCCGCCGATCAGGCCGATGCCACCATCCTGGTCACTGACTGGCCGGAGTTCCTCACCTTGGACCATTCCGAGCTGCGCCGGCGGATGCGCGGCGATCTGTTCATCGACGGGAGAAACTGTCTCGACGCCGCCGCCATGGTGAGAGCCGGGTTCAGGTACGAGTGCATCGGTGGGGCCCGAGACCGGTGGATCGACCTTCCGGACAGCCCGCCGCCGTTGTTGCCGAACGACCGAGGCGAGTTCGCCGAGCGCCTTTAGCCTTCCTGCAGCAGGGCCAGCACCGTGGTGCGCAGGCGCTCGAGTTCGCTCTTCGCCAGACACGCCCTCACGCCGATCTTCGCCGCTTGGCTCTTCAGCTCCATGTCCTGATGGGCGGTGAAGAGAACGATGGCCTGGTCGGGCTTCTCCGACAGGATCTCCGTTGCCACCGCGAGCCCGGAGCGCCCCGACATCACGTGGTCGAGCACCATGACGTCCGGTTGCAGGTCAAGCCAGCTCTTGAGCGCCTCTTCACCGGAGGATGCTTCCCGGATCACGGAAGGCGCCCCGAGAGACAACTCCATTACCCTCCGAACGAGGAAGCGGGTATCCGGATCGTCGTCCACGATCAGAAGCGAGCCCATCGAGGGTGGCGGCCCCCTTCACCCTATTGGAGGATCGCTCCCCGCGGAGACCGAGCGCGTCAATGTATGCATGTAGGCGCCCGAATTCCTAGGGGTTGAAAGTCACTGTTCTCGCCGCTAGGCGGAAGCGTCGAGTCCTCCCCGTTCGGCAAGCCGTGCGCCGTATCCGGCAGCCTCGCTGCGCCGGGTCATCCCGAGCTTCGCCAGCAACCTTGACACGTAGTTCCTGGCCGTCTTCTCCGACAGGAAGAGATCGGTCGCGATCTGACGATTCGTCCGGCCTTCAACGATGAGAGCCAGGATCCTCCGCTCCTGAGGCGAGAGACGCTGAAACAGCGGGTCAAACTCCTGCGGGTCGGGCACGGACGAGGTGCTCTCGATGAAGGCGGTGCCGCCACCCGCCACCGTCCGGATGGCATCGATCAGTTCCCCGCTCGCCCCTTGCTTGAGGAGGTAACCGGCTGCTCCCGCGCTCCGCGCCCCGAGTACCGCGCCCCGGTAGGGAAAGGCGGAGAGGACGAGACAGCGGATCTGCGGGTGGTGAGTTGAGAGCTCCCGGCAAACACCGATCCCATCTCCTTGAGCGAGTTGAAGGTCGATGACAGCCACGTCGGGGAGTAGCGCGGCGATGGACACCAGCCCTCCATCCGCGGTGGCCGCCTCGCCCACCACGAGGAGATCGGGTTGGGCGTCGATCACAGCCCGCAACCCGATACGGGTGAACTCATGATCGTCGAGGAGGAAGACGCGGATGCTCACGCCCCGTCCCCGGCCACAGAAGCATCCTTTGCCGAAGCCGTCGGCAGCAGCACCCGGAACGACGCACCACCACCTTGTCGATCCTCGACCCAGGCCCGGCCGCCGTGCAGTTCAGCCAAACGGTTGACAACCCAAAGTCCCGCACCGCCCCGGCGAACCCCGGGATCGCCCGTACGGAACAGCTCGAACACGGTTTTCTTGAGGTGGTCAGGCACGCCCGGGCCCGCATCCTCGACAACGATCGACATCACGTCATCTCCAGTGACCCGTACCCACACGGGAGTGTCTGTGGGCGTATGAGCCACCGCGTTGGCCAGCAGATTCTCCAGGATCCGTTCCACCTGATCGGGATCCACCGCCGCAAGGGGGGTTTCCGCTTCCACCTCGAGCGGCCGGTCACCGAGATCGACGGTGCGAACTACCTGTCGGATGAGCGCCACCAGGTCGGTGGGTCGCCGGGCAGCGGCCTCGCTCCCGTGGTAGAGGCGGTCGAGGTCCAGGAAGATGTCAACCATCCGCTGGAGTCGATGGGTCTGCCAGGCGATCCGGAGCAAAACCTCGCGTTGAGCAGCGGCGTCCATCGTCGACTCAGACGCGGTAAGGACCGTGGCCAGCCCGGCGATGGAGGCGAGGGGACCCTGAAGGTCGTGAGTGACCACGCGCAGGAAAGCGTCCTTCAGGTCGTCGTACTCCCGCCGGTAAGCGTCGGCTCGTCGGACCTCGGTGATGTCCTCCACCATGCACAGATGGTGCGGTAGGCCAGCGGTCCCGAAGTCGATGGCGGTGGCCCTGAGCCGGCCCCAGACCACGTCCCCATCGCGGCGTACATAACGGGTTTCGATGTCGTAGCCGGGAATGTCCCCGACCACCAGCCCTTGGACCAGCGCAACGTGGGCGGCGATGTCCTCGGGATGGATGACCTCATCGAATCCGCGCCCCACCAGCTCCTCCTCGGTATATGCGAGCATTTCCGAGAAGGCGGCGTTTACGATCACCAGACGCAGGTCCGCATCGGTCACCACCATGCCGATCGGACTCTCGTCGAAGATGCGCTGGGTCTGCGCCTGGCTGCGCGCCAGGGCTGCCTCTGCCATCTTCCGCTCGGTCACGTCCCGGCCATACGCGTAGAACAAGTCGTTGTCGAGGTCGGGGACGACCCGCAGGCTGAGCCATCGGTACGAGCCGTCCCGGCACTGGAAGCGCAGGTCAGTCTCCACCTCCAAACCGGTCGCCGCCTTTGACATCCGCGCCATCAGCTCGCTGAGGTCGTCGGGGTGCGTGAGCGCCTTCCACCCCAGACCTCTGAGCTCCTCCGCACTCCAGCCCAACACCATCGTGTGGGCGGGGTTCACCCGTTGCAGGGAGCCGTCGAGACCGGCCACGGCGATGAGATCGGGAGCGCAGTTGAAGAGCCGGTCCCGTTCAGCTTCCGCATGGCGACGCTCGGTCAGGTCGAGAATCCGCCGGATGACATGGTTACTTCCCTCACCGGCCAGGGAGGCTCGGATGGCGACCAAACGGACCTCGCCACCGGGTCGCAGGTAGCGTTCCTCCAGGGAGTAGCTGGACACCTCCCCGCCCAGCATCTGGGCGAGATGCTCGGCCTCCCGGCAGTAATCGTCGACATGGACGACCGACGCGTAGTTCAGGGTCCGCAGTTCGCCGGCCTTTCGTCCGAGGATCCGGCACAGGGTGTCGTTGACCTCGAAGAACCGACCTTGTGAATCGGTCACCGATACCCCGAGGAGATCGCCGTCGCCAAGGCGCAGAAGGGCCCCATTTGAGCCGTCCTCCCGCACGCTCCCACTCACCGTGGAACCCCCGTCGCCCGTCCGGTGACCTTCGTCAGCCCAAGCTTACGGAATCTGCGACGTCCCTACCTCCGTACGGCTACGGAATTCGACAAACCTCTAAGGAGCGCCATCTCCGCGTAGTTCGTTGGCGACGGCGCGAAGTTCGGCGGTCAGGCGATTCAGATCGGCCTTGGAGACGCAGGCTCGTATCCCCAGCCGCGTGGCCCGGCGCACGACCCCTTCATCCCGATAGGCGGTGAAGAGAAGGATCGGTAGACCCGGCTCCTCCGCCAAGATCCGCTCGGCGGTGTCGAGGCCGCTGAGGCCGGGCATGAGGTGATCGAGCACGATGACCTGAGGGCGAAGCTCCCGCCACCGTTCGATGGCTTCCTCCCCGGTCGAGGCTTCGCCCGCAACCTTGTAGTCGGCACCTGCGGCGACGACGAGTTGCTGAACGAGGAACCGAATGTCGTCCGCGTCGTCAACGATCAGCACAGAGGGCATCTCGGCTGGCACGCGTCCCGTCTATCCGAGCAGATGATCGGCCGCGACTCGCCGAGACACCAGGGTGGACGATTCGACGGCCGGTGGCGTGGCGGACCCTACCGTGATTCCGTGGGGTGTACATCAGACATCCCGCCCGCCGTGCTCAGTTCTTCCACAAGGGCAGGGTCACCGTGACCCTGGCACCACCACCGGCCGCTTCCGTTATCGCGGCGGTCCCTCCCATCTGGTTGGTCAGCTGAGCAACAACGGCCAACCCGACACCCGTACCCGGGAATCCGACGGCGCGCTCGCCCCGGAAGAAGGGCTCGAACACCCGGGCCCGTTCGCCCTCAGGAATCCCGGGCCCTTCGTCCTCGATGCTGAACCCTCCCCATTGTCCGTCGGCAGTGACACCGACGCGGATCGGAGTCCCTCGGGGGGCGAACTTGGCTGCATTGGCAAGGAGGTTGGCGAGAATCCTCGTCACCGCTTCGGTGTCGGCGGCTACCTGCACCCCCCGCGCGAGGTTCAACTCGATCCGGTGCTCCGAAAGGACGGTCTCCAGCTGGTCGACGACCTGGGGCACGAGGTCGGACAAGGCAACCGCGTGAATGGTGAGGGTGACAACGCCCCGCTCCAGGCGGGTGAACTCCACGAGTTCGCTGATGACGTTGGACAGGATGGACGCGTTGCGGGCGATGCGGCGGGCGTAGTCGTCCGTCTCAATCCCGGGTGGCCGTTCAACCAGAAGGTTGCTGAACCCGACGATCGAGGTGAGCGGTGTCTGCAACTCGTGGGAGACCACGCTGAGAAGGGCGGTGCGCGTCCGGTCGGCCTCCATCAGGCGCTCGTTGGACCCGATCAAGCGCTGGTTGGCCTCCCGCAGCTGGCCCTCCCGTTCGGCCAGATCCGCGGTCATCTGCCTGGCCAGGCCAACGGCCAGGCGGCGGGAGCGCCCGAAGGAAACCGCCAACCCACTCGCCAGCAGCGTGAGGGCCAAGCCCGAGACAAGAATCTCCCAAGGCAACCACTGGTCCACACCCGCGACGAAGCCGGGTCCGGGCACGGCCGCGATCTGCCACCGCCGGGTTCCCACATTGAGATCGAGCCTCCGTTGCAACCCCCCCGCCGACGCTGCACCGACGTCCCGGGGTCCGTCGTAGACGACGGTGGCGGCCCGGAGATCGGATGGGGGAGGATCGACCGTCAGTCCAACGTCGTAGATGTCGAAGTCCACGCGGGATTCCGTGCCGAGGGCCTCATCGATGATCCTGGCCGTGATGAAGGCGGCGGCGACCACACCCGTGAAGTGGCGACGGCGAGCGGGTGGGGTGACCGGAAGTGAGCGGCCGTCGTAGACGGCGAGGAAGAGAAGAAACCCTCGAGGCCCTTGGACGAGCCGGATGGGTGCGGAACCGGCGAGCTCCCCGGAGTCGCGCGCCTCTTCCAGCGCTGACCGTCGGCTGAGATCGCTCGTCAGGTCGAAGCCGAGCGTGGCCTCGTTCGACTCGATCGGTTCCACGAATTCAACGACGATCAGGGCGTCGCCGTTACCGGGCGGATGGACGGCAACGTTGGGGTAGCCGACGCCGTTGAGGCTCGTGTCCCTCCGTACCCGGGCCTCGAATGCGGCCCGCTCGCCGCCAGGCACCATCCGGTTGAACGAGAGAGCCGCCGCGCCCGGCAATCGCCCGATGACATCGCTCCCGGCGACATAGTCGTGGAAGTCGGCCCGGGTCACCTCGGGATCGACGGTGAAGAGGCTCCGAAGGCCGAAGAGTGCTTCGGCGTGTGACGCCAGCAGCCGTTCGATGGCCGAGCGGGTCTGTTCCGCCACCACGTCGAACCTTTGCCGGCGCCGGTCCCGCACCGTGTCTCTCGCCGTCCAGCCGGCCACCCCAGTGACGAGAAGGCCGAGGACGAGAAACACGGCGGCGCTTTGCTCCATTCCGCGCCCTCGGGCACCCGACTTCACACCAGAGACCCCCTGCCCACCGGCGTCTAACATACGCCCGCCCAGGCGAGCGGCCGCCCCGCCCAGGTGAGAAGGAGCCTTCCTGTGCCAGGCCGGTTCCGAATTGCAGCAGGGGCCCTGGGGCTGGTGCTGCTGGCCGCGTCGTGCTTCCCTGCCGAGGAGAGTGGTGCCAGCCGGTCCTTCAGAGGGGCGAAAATCGGCTTCATCTTCGTCGGCACCCACGACGACCTGGGGTACAACCAGGCTGCCTGGGAGGGAAGTCAGGCCGTGGCCCGAGCCTTCCCCGACCTCGTGGTGTTGCGGCGCGAGCGGGTTCCGGAGACAGCCGCCGCCGATCGGGCCTTGGAGGAGATGGTCGCCCAAGGCGCGAGGATCCTTTTCGCCACCAGCTACGGCCACCTTCGCTTCGCTCGAGCGGTGGCCCGCCGCCATCCCGACGTCGTCGTTCTCCATCAGGGAGGCGTCGAGATCCTGCCCCGCCTCGACAATCTCGGGACCTATTTCGGCACCGTGTACGAGCCGGTTTACCAGGCAGGCATCGCTGCCGGTGCCGCCACCCGCAGCGGCAGGCTCGGGTTCGTCGCCGCCTTTCCCATCCCCGCCGTGTTCAACAACGTGAACGCCTTCACGCTAGGAGCGCAGTTGATCAACCCGACGGCGACCACCAAAGTGGTCTTCACCGCCAGCTGGTGCGATCCGGTGAAGCAAGCGGCTGCGGGCGCCGCGCTCGTGGCCGAGGGAGCCGATGTGCTGACCCAGCACCAGGACTGCACGGCTGCGCTCCTGACCGAGGCGGAACGGGCTGGAGCACGGTCCGTCGGCTATCACTACGACGGTTCCGAGGCGGCGCCCCGCGGATGGCTCATCGGGTCGGTGTGGGACTGGCGTGGGCTGTTCATCGACATTGTCCGGTCCATCCTCGCCGGACGGTTCGTCGACAGTCCCTACAACGGTGACTTTCAAGGCAGCCTCCGTACCGGGAACAACCCCTTCGTGCTCACGGAGCCCGGCCCGGGTGTCGCCCCCGACACGATGGATGCCGTACAGGCGGCAGGCGCCCGTTTCCGGGCGGGTCATTACCCCTTCGAGGGGCCCCTCTCCGATCGGGAGGGTCGCCTGCGCATCCCCGCAGGCGATCCTCCCTCCCAGCGCGCCATCGACGAGATGGACTGGTTCGTGCCCGGCGTCGTCGGTGACCTCCCTGCGGGGTTTGGCGCCAAAGCCGCGCCGCGGCGCTGATCGGTCGTTCGGGGAGGAAGCACCCCGAACTGCACGACTTGACCAAATTAGGAGCGAAGGGATTTCCGCGCACTTGGAGGATATTCGAGCACCACTTGGTAGAAAAAGGCTAGCGACTTCCCCAGGAAATACCCAAAATGGCCGGAGTGGAGGAAGCCCACCTGATTCCGTCGAATCTTTCACTTCGAACCCGCTCGGCGCGGGCCTCCGAGGCCCCGCTTCGGTCACCCTTGTATCGGAGCTGGAATGACCAGAGGTTTGGACAACCCCCGTCGTCTCATCGTCGGCGGACCTGGACGCCTAGCCCAGCTATGGCGTGGCGCGGTGGCGTTGCTGGTGCTTCTCTCCGGACTTCTGGTGCCGGCCGCCCCGTCGATGGCGGCCCCGGATGCCGTCCTGAACATCAGCAACGACACCGTGACCGAGGGCGAGGTCGCCACCTTCTTCGTCTCGCTCACAACCGATGCGGCGATCCCGGGGAACGTGACTGTCGAGTACTTCACGCAGAACGGCACGGCGGTAGGTGGCGAAGACTTCACCCTGAAATCGGCCACCCTGACCTTCGTGGGGCCGATTCCGGCGGATACGACGCAGACGCTGCCCGTCAACATCACAACGCTGAACAACGCCTTCGACGAGGGCACCGAGACGTTCACCGTCCGGCTGGTCAATCCCAACCCCAGCCCGGGAGTCAGCATCGGGGACGACAGCGGGACCGGGACGATCAACGACGACGACGTGACCCCGTCCCTTTCAATTGCTGATGCGCGGGTTTCGGAAGGGAGCGACGCCGTCTTCCGTGTCTCGCTGTTTCCGGCCAGCGACGAGACGGTCACCGTCGAGTTCACCACCGTCAACGGCAGCGCCACCGCGCCCGACGACTACACCAGCCGCAGCGGGCTCCTCACGTTCTCCCCCGGGGAAACCAGCGAATCCATCACCGTGGACACCTCGAGCGATGACATCGGCGAATCGGGCGAGGAGACGTTCACGATCCGGCTCTCCAATGCCGTGAACGCCGAGATCGTCGATGACAGTGGCCAAGGCGAGATTCTGGAGAGCGACGTCACATCGTCCATCTCCATCGACGACGTGAGGGTTCAGGAGAACAAGGACGCCACGTTCACCCTCTCGCTCTTTCCCGCCGCCGATGAGACGGTGACCGTCGAGTTCACCACGGTCAACCGGACTGCCACCGCCCCCGACGACTATGACAACCGGGCTGGCCTGCTCAGATTCTCGCCCGGAGAGCGCACGCGGACCGTTCGAGTCCACGTCCATGACGACGACATCGCCGAGGACTCGGAGGAGACCTTTTCGGTCCAGCTGTTCAATGCAGTGAACGCCCGATTGGTCGACTCGTCCGGCGAGGGAACCATTCTGGACGACGACGTGACGCCCTCTGTCACCATCAGCGACGTTGAGGTCGTCGAAGGCGACCACGGCACCACCGATGCCGTCTTCATCGTCAACCTCTTTCCGCCGGCCGACGAACGGGTGACCGTCGAGTTCGCCACCGCCAACTCGACGGCGTTTTCACCCGATGACTACAAGAACACGGCGGGGCTGGTGACGTTCCAGCCAGGAGAGACGACCAAGAGGGTCATCGTTCCTGTCGTTGCCGACGAGGCCGACGAGGCGCCCGAGGAGCAGCGGTTTCTCGTCACACCGGGTCTTTCGGTCAGCACGCGAGGGACCGAGGAAACCTTCAGGGTCGAGCTGTTCAATCCGGTCAACGCCCGGCTGGCAGACGAAATCGGTATCGGGACCATCTTCGACGACGATCTCAGCTCCGCGGTCACCATCGACAACGTCACGGTGCGGGAGGGGGAACAGGGCGAGACCACGGAGGCGGTCTTCACGGTCATGGTGTTCCCGGAGGCCAATGATGAAGAGGTGACGGTGGAGTTCGCCACGGCCAGCCAGACGGCCGTGACCCCCGACGACTACAGAGCCACTTCTGGGACCCTCACCTTCTCGCCCGGGACGCGGAAGCAGACGATCACCGTTCCCATCAGAGGCGACGACCTTGACGAAGGCGACGAGACCTTCGCCATCAACCTCTCCACCCCCATGAACGCCACCATCTTCGACGGCCAGGGCATCGGCGTGATCGCCGACGACGATCTCGTCCCCTCCCTGTCCGTGAATGACGTGACCGTCATGGAAGGACCACGGGAAGCCGTTTTCACGGTTTCGCTCTCAGAGCCGTCCAACACCGTTGTGACCTTCGACGTCGCCACCGACGACGACGTGGCGGTGACACCCGACGACTACCAGGCGGTGAGAGGCACGCTCTCCCTTGCCCCCGGTGAAACCAGTCTTCCGGTCCGGGTTGCCATCACGGGCGACGACCTGGAAGAGCCGGACGAGACGTTCTTTGTGCGGCTCACCCGATCGACCGCCGCACTGGCTGACTCGGAGGGGGTCGGGATCATCGTCGACGACGACTCCCCGGCGGCACCCCGAGTGAGCTTGGAGCCGACTCCGACGGGCCGTGGCTACTGGCTGGCCGCCAGTGACGGCGACGTCTTCCCCTTCGGGGACGCTGCCTTCCTCGGGTCCTTCGCCTTCTCGAACGGCCAAGGCACCCAAGCGGCCCGAGCGGCGAAGGCCATGACGAAGCCGAACCGCCCGGTGGTCGACATGGAATCCACCACCACGGGGAGGGGTTACTGGCTGGTGGCAAGCGACGGGGGCGTCTTCACCTTCGGGAACGCGCGCTTCCTGGGGTCGACGGGCGACATCCGCCTCAACCAGCCCATCGTCGGCATGGCCGCCACTCCGAGCGGGCTCGGCTATTGGCTCGTAGCCAGCGACGGGGGTGTCTTCACCTTTGGGGACGCCGTCTTCTACGGCTCGACCGGCGACATCCCGCTGCAGAAGCCCATCGTCGGGATCGCCCCCACCCCGAGCGGCGGGGGCTACTGGCTGGTCGCCAGTGACGGCGGCGTCTTCACCTTTGGGGATGCCCGGTTCATGGGTTCCCTGGGTGGACGTCCGCTGAACAAGCCCATCGTGGGCATCGACGCGACTCCTAGCGGGATGGGCTACCGGCTGGTGGCAAGCGACGGCGGTGTCTTCACCTTCGGGGACGCTTCCTTCCTCGGGTCGACCGGTGGCGTCCGCCTTCTTCGCCCCGTCGTTGGCATGGCGGGCACAGCCAGCGGGCGCGGCTACTGGCTGGTGGCCGGCGATGGCGGTGTCTTCACTTTCGGGGACGCGCTTTTCTTCGGGTCAACCGGGGGAGTACGTCCCGCGCCCATCCCGACGCCAGCCCGGCCCCCCGGCAGCCAGGCGCCCACGACACCGACAACTAACTCGACGCCAACAACAATCTTGACCACCACGACCACCACGGCACCGAGGTAGCGCGCCGGGCGCCGCTGTCACCGAGCCGGTAGGCGCATGATCTCCAGGAAAGAAGAGTCGTGGCAGGCTGTTTCCCCCTCGAGCCACGCATGGGCCAGGAAATCGCGGGGGCCGGTGACGCCAATCACCACC
>JBIOYQ010000150.1:0-7757 GCA_044870295.1 Actinomycetota bacterium | reverse complement strand
GACCGCCTTCATCTCCTGCCAGTGGCCGAGGAGCATCACGGCGATCAGGGCTGCCAGCTCCCACCAGAAATCGAGGTCGACGGCACCGGTCTGGGTGACCCAGCTGGCTGTGAACGCCACCGTGATGGCCAGTCCGATCAGGAGCATCATGCCGGGCTGCCGCCGGCGGATCTCGTCGATCGCGCCGGTCAGGAACGGCCAGCCCCCATAGAAGAAGATGGCGGTGCCCAGGATCGGTGAGACCCAGCCGCTCCCCGGGAACGTCGGGGCCGTGTAGTGGAGGAGCCGCTGGAACATCTCGCTGTACACGACCACGGGGAACGAGAGAGCCACCGTCCACCAGAACCGGTCGCGGAACATGGCCGCGTGGTCAGCATGGCCTTCGTGAGCCACGTGTCCCGTGTGCTGGGCCAAGGCACCTCCTGGAACCTTCGGGCGCACGGACGGGCCTCTTTGCGCAACCCGAAGCCACTACCTAGACTACGCCGGGCTTCAGGTCGGTCCGCTGGCACTCGAGGAGAGGGAGGGCGCCGTGAAGGTCCCGTTCGCCGTTCGCTCGACGGTTCGGATCGCGCTCGCGATGTCGCTGGCCGTGGCCGGCGTCTGGATCGGGTCGCTGGGGTTCGCGGCCGGCGGTGATCCCGACCACGTCGCACGCGAGGCGACCAGGAAGACGCTGCATCCCGCCCTCGACCTGCCGGCCATGTCCTTCACCCCGTGCGTCGACGGGTTCGCCGGGACCTACCCGTGCAAGAGCATCGACCTCATGTCCTTCCTGCCGCTGGCCCAGATCGGTGGAGGGAACGGGAGCGACATCGAGGGGTGGACGGATCCGTCCACGCACAAGGAGTACGCCGTCATGGGCCGGTCCAACGGGACGGCCTTCGTCGACATCTCGGATCCGGTCAACCCCGTCTACCTCGGGAACCTGCCCACGCGCACCTTCGCCACGTCGTGGCGCGAGATCGGGATCTACAAGAACTTCGCCTTCATCGTCTGCGACCTGTGCGGCAGTCACGGGATGCAGATCTTCGACCTCCGGCAACTTCGAGACGTGCCGAATCCACCCGTCACGTTCACCGAGACGGTGCTGTACACCGAGTTCAACACGTCGCACACGATCTCGATCAACCGCAAGACCGGATTCGCCTATGCGGACGGCAGCAACACCTGTGACGGCGGCCCGCACATGATCGACATCAGGCACCCGCTGCACCCGACGTTCGTGGGTTGCTACGCCGATGACGGATACACGCACGATGCCCAGTGCGTCATCTACCAGGGACCGGACGCGGAGCATCGTGGCCAAGAGATCTGCTTCCTGGCCAACGTCGACACGGTCACCATCGTCGACGTGACCGACAAGGCCAACCCCCAGCTGATCTCGCGCACGCCCTATCCGGGACTCGGCTTCACTCATCAGGGCTGGCTGACGCGCGATCAGTCCACGTTGATCCTGGACGACGAGCTCGACGAGATCTACAGCGGACACAAGACGTGGACCCGATTCTTCGACGTCTCGGACTTGGAGGCGCCGTTCGTCGCCTCCATCTTCAAGAACACGACGGGCGCCATCGACCACAACCAGTACGTCAGGGGCAACGTGGTCTACCAGTCGAACTACCAGGCAGGCCTGCGCATCCTCCAGTTGCAGCCGACGACCACGGAGATCGCCTTCTTCGACGTCTATCCCGCCGGAGACAGCCCCGACTTCAACGGGACGTGGGCCAACTACCCCTTCTTCCCGAGCGGCAATGTGGTGATCGCCGGGATCGAGCAGGGCCTGTTCGTGGTTCACCCGAACCTGCCGTAGAGCCTCGGTAGCCCTAGGGAGCGGCTCCGTCCGCCGCCGCCGCGGTGGCGCGGCGACGCAGCTCGGCCTCGATGAAGCGGTCGATGTCGCCGTCCAGGACGGCATCGACGTTGCCGACCTCGGCGGCGGTCCGGTGGTCCTTCACCATCCGGTAGGGGTGGAGCACGTAGGAGCGGATCTGTGAACCGAACTCGTTCCCCATCCGCTCCCCCCTCAGGTTCTCCAGCTTCTCCTGGCGCTCGCGGCGCATCCGATCGGCCAGGCGAGACTTCAGGATCCGCATGGCGACGGTCTTGTTCTGCAGCTGGGAGCGCTCGTTCTGGCACGCCGCCGTGATGCCGGTGGGCAGGTGGGTGATGCGGACCGCCGAGTCCGTGGTGTTCACGCTCTGACCCCCGGCGCTGGAGGAGCGGTAGACGTCGATCCGGAGGTCCTTCGGGTCGATCTCGAGGTCCTCCTCGGCCTCGTCGGGGAGGAACGGGATGACGTCCAGCGAGGCGAAGCTGGTATGCCGGCGATGGGCCTGGTCGTACGGCGACAGTCGGACCAGGCGGTGCACACCGCGTTCCGCCGAGAGCAGCCCGTAGGCGTTCGTACCCTTGATGGTGAACGTGGCGCTCTTGATGCCCGCTTCCTCGCCGGGCAGGACCTCGTCGAGCTCGGCAGCCAACCCCTCGCGCTCGGCCCACCGCAGGTACATCCGCAACAGCATGTCCGCCCAGTCCTGGGAATCGATGCCGCCGGCGCCGGCGTGGATGCTGGCCACGGCGTCGCCCCCGTCGTACTCACCGGACAGGAGATTGGCCAGCTCCACGTGGTCGAGCTCCGATTCCAAGGAGTCGAGCTTCTTCTCCAGCTCCGCCGTGAGCTCGGAGTCCGTCTCCGACGACAGCAGCTCGTCCAGTACCCGGATGTCCTCGGCCTGGTCGATGAGTCGTTGGTGTCGCTGGAGGTCGTCGTTCAGACGAGAGAGCTCGGTGGTCAGTCGCTGGCCGCGGCTGGCATCGTCCCAGACGCCGGGCTCGAGCAGCTGGCGCTGCAGCTCCTCGGCACGGGTTCGCTTGCGATCGACGTCAAAGGTACTCCTTCGCGCTGGCGACGCGTCGGGCGACGTCCTGGATGCGGTCGGTGTAGTCGCTCATGGCAGCCCTGCCGTCTACGCGCTCAGCCCGTGGCACTTCTTGTACTTCCGCCCGGAACCGCACGGGCACGGCGCGTTGCGAGGGATCTTGTCGCTGACCGTGACGGCGGCGCCGCCGGCGGGCCCGGTGGATGCGTCGTCGCCCTGGCTGATCGACACCCGCTGAGGCCGGGGCCGGGACGGCTCATCCTGGCGGACCAGCTGGACCCGGTAGATGTAGCGCACGAACTCGTCCTGGATGGCGTCCTTCATCTCGTTGAACATGTCGAACGCCTCGCGCTGGTACTCGACCAGGGGATCGCGCTGCCCGTAGGCGCGCAGACCGATGCCTTCCTGCAGGTAGTCCATCTCGTACAGGTGCTCGCGCCACGCGTTGTCGATGATCGACAGCAGCACGATGCGTTCCATGGCTCGCAGCACCGGTTCGCCAGACTCGGCGTCGGCCCCCAGCTCGGCCTCCTTCGCCCGGTAGGCGTTCTCGGCGTCGTCCAGGACGAGCTGCTCGATCTCTGACGCGTCGGCCGCGTCCTGGAGCTGCGCGGCGGTGATCTCAGTCGGATACACAGCTGAGAGGGCGCCGACGAGCCCCTCCAGGTCCCACTCCTCGGGGTAGATCTCCTTCGAGACGAACTGGGAGACGACCTTCCCCACCACGACCTCGACGTACTCGAGGGCCTCTTCCGACAGGTCGCGGCCCTCGAGGATCTTCTGGCGCTCCCCGTAGATGACCTCGCGCTGCTTGTTCATGACGTCGTCGTACTTGAGCACGTTCTTGCGGATCTCGAAGTTCTGCTCCTCGACGTTCTTCTGCGCCGTCTGGATGGCCCGGGTCACCATCTTGGCCTGGATGGGCTCGTCGTCGGGCCACTTCATGGCGTTCATGATCTTGCCGATTCGGTCGGCGGCGAACAGCCGCATCAGGTCGTCGCCCAAGGAGAGGTAGAAGCGGCTCTCGCCGGGATCGCCCTGGCGGCCGGATCGCCCTCGGAGCTGGTTGTCGATGCGGCGAGATTCGTGGCGCTCGGTGCCCAGGACGTACAGACCGCCCCGCTCGACCACCTCGTCGTGCTCGGTGTCGGTCTGAGCCTTGAGCTTGCGGTAGATCGGGTCGTATTCGGCCTCGTACTCTTCGCGCTCCTCGGGGGTCATCTCGACCATCAGGTAGCGGTCGTTGTCGAAGTCGCGGGCCGCCATCTCCTGCCTGGCGAGGTACTCGGGGTTGCCGCCGAGCAGGATGTCGACGCCTCGGCCGGCCATGTTGGTGGCCACGGTGACCGACCCGAGGCGGCCGGCCTGGGCCACGATCATGGCTTCCTTCTCGTGTTGCTTGGCGTTCAGGACGTGGTGCGGGACGCCTCGTCGGTTGAGGTAGCCGGAGAGCCGCTCGGACTTCTCGATGGACACGGTGCCGACCAGGACCGGCTGCCCCTTCTCGTGGCGCTCCACGATGTCCTCGGTGACCGCGCGCCATTTGGCGTCCTCGGTCTTGTAGACCAGGTCCTGCTGGTCGGCCCTGACCATGGGCCGGTTCGTGGGGATGTCGACCACCCCGAGCTTGTACACCTCTTCGAACTCTCGGGCCTGCGTCCGCGCGGTGCCGGTCATGCCCGCGAGCTTGTCGTACATACGGAAGTAGTTCTGGATGGTGATGGTGGCGAGGGTCTGGTTCTCCTCCTTGATCCGGACGCCTTCCTTGGCCTCGATCGCCTGGTGGAGTCCCTCGGAGTAGCGCCGGCCCTCCAGGATGCGGCCCGTGAACTCGTCGACGATCTTCACCTCGCCCTGGGTGACCACGTACTCGTCGTCGCGCCGGTACAGCTCCTTGGCCTTCAACGCGTTGTTGAGGTAGTGCACCAGGTGGCTGTTGACGTGGTCGTAGAGGTTGTCGACGCCGAGCTCCTTCTCCACCCGGTCGACGCCGGCCTCCGTCACCGCCACCGTGTGCTTCTGCTCGTCGACCTCGTAGTCGGCGTCCCGGCGAAGGCGAGGGACCAGCCGAGCGAACGTCACGTACCACTTGGCCGAGTCGGAGACCATGCCGCTGATGATCAGCGGAGTCCGAGCCTCGTCGATCAGGATGGAGTCCACCTCGTCCACCACGGCGAAGTGATGGCCGCGCTGGACCATGTCCTCCGGCCGCATGGCCATGTTGTCGCGCAGATAGTCGAACCCGAACTCGTTGTTGGTCCCGTAGGTGATGTCCGCGCCGTAGGCGGGCCGGCGCTGCTCGGGGGACATGGATGCCTGGATCAACCCGACGGACAAACCGAGCAGGCGGAAGATGGGACCCATCCACTCCGAGTCACGCTTGGCCAGGTAGTCGTTGACCGTGACCATGTGTACGCCCTGGCCGCCGATGGCATTGAGGTAGGCGGGCATGGTGGAGACCAGCGTCTTGCCCTCACCGGTCTTCATCTCCGAGATGTTCCCCTGGTGCAGGACCACCCCGCCCATGACCTGGACGTCGAAGGGGCGCTGTCCGATGGTTCGCTTGGCCGCTTCGCGGACCAGGGCGTAGGCCTCGGGCAGGATGTCCTCGAGCTCCTCGCCGTCCTCCAGCCGCTCCCGCAGGTCCTGGGTCCGGGCCGGGAGGTCGGCGCTCGTCACGCCCTCGAGCTCGGGCTCCAGGGCGTTGACCAGCCGGACGTATTCCTCCAGGCGCTTGATCTTGCGCCCTTCGCCCAGCGAACCGAGCTTTTCGATGATCGGCAAGCGATGCTCCCTCGCGCGTGAAGTGGGACCCAGCGTTCGATTATAGGGACGGCTGCCGACGAGCCCTGCCGAGGTCGGTGGAGGCCCTTACTTGATCTCCAACAGCTTCTCGCGGACCGCGTAGACCACGGCCTCCATGCGCGAGTGGAGGTGGAGCTTCTCCAGGATGTTGCGGATGTGGTTCTTCACGGTGTTCTCGGAGATGAACAGCTTCCCGGCGATGTCCCGGTTGTTGAGGCCCTGCGCTACCAGGCGGAGCACCTCCATCTCCCGATCGGTCAACCGGGGGGCGGGGAGCTGCCGGGTCTCGGATGCGCGTTTGGACATGGCCGCGAACTCCGTGAGCAGCTTCGCCGCCATGGAAGGCGAGAGGCGGGATTGGCCGGCGGACACGGAGCGGATCGCGTCCGACACCTCGTCGATGGGGATCTCTTTGAGCAGGTAGCCGGCGGCACCGGCCTTGATCGCCTCGTAGAGGTCGGCCTCCTCGTCGGAGATCGTCAGCATGAGGATCTTCACGTGGGGCAGGAGGTCTTTGATCTGGTGCGTCGCCTCGATGCCGGACCGATGCGGCATGCGGACGTCCATGAGGATGACGTCGGGCATGGACTCCTGCGCCATCTCCACGGCCTCGTTGCCGTCGGCCGCTTCCCCAACGACGTCGATGTCCGGCTCCTGCCGCAGGACCATCTGCAACCCGCGCCGGAAGAGCGCATGGTCGTCGACGATGAGGACCCTCAGCTTGTCGCCGGAGTTCTTGGAGGTCGGGTCGGTGGGCACCTCACCCCCTGGTAGTCGGAGCAGGCCAATCCGGAGGGGCTGCCCCATCCGGACTAGTAGGGGATTCTACGCGATGGGCCCGGCTTGTCGACGAGCGCGCAGCCGCCCGCGATAGCTGATGAGCTGACGCTCCAGCCGCGCGATCACCTGGTCGAGCGCTCCGTCGAGGTCCTGTCCGGCAGCGTGCGCTCGGAACACCCCACGACCGCGGGTGCAGGCGACCTCGACGCGATGGTTGCCGTCGATGCGAGGGTTGTGTTCCAGGACGACCTCGACCTCCAGCCGGGATACCTTCGGATCGATCCGTGTGATTCTGGACAGCTTCGCCTCGGCCTTCCGGCGCATGGGCTCGGTGAGACGGATCCCGCGGCCCTTCACGACGAGTTCCATGAGCACCTCCCCGATCGGGGTTCGCGTGATGGCGGTGGGGTGCGTCCCGGCCCGGCTGACCTGGTCTTTGGCCCCACACCCGCCTGCAGAGGGGTTCGCCGTCCCATGGACGGTTTAGCGCCTTCTCCCCGGCGGCCGAGACCGCCAAGGGCAGGGCTTACATCTAAGCCGCACCATGCTCAGCGACCAAGGGTCGCCTTACGTGGGTCGTTTCGCCTGCGACTGGCATCGACTACCGGAAGCGTTTCTCCCGGGCAACCACAGACCCAGGCCGGGACATCACCGAAGTATAGCAACGCGAAGGAACCGGCCCTCCCAGCGACCGCGCCGCGCACAGCAGCCCGACGTGCTCGGCGCCCCCTTCCCTGAGCGCGATGGCACACTCGGCGGCGGTGGCGCCGGTCGTGAGCACGTCGTCGACCACGACCACCGTGGGCGGGGCCGGCCGGACCGCCCGGAACGCGCCGCGCAGGGCCGCGCGCCGATCCCTCCCCGACCGACGCGCCTGGGGCTCCGTCTCGACGGTGCGGGCCAACAACCGGACCAGCGGCCAGCGCGTGAGGCGTGCCACCACCCGTGCCAGCGCGTGGGCCTGGTCGTAGCCTCGAGCGCGACGACGACGCCGCCCCAGCGGCACCCACGTGAGGGCGACCGGGCCCATGTCGCTCGTTGCCCACGGAGGCGAACGGGCCAGCATCCACGCCATCCATGGGCCGAGGGCATCCGCCCGCGAACGGAGCCCCGAGAACTTCAGTCCCATGAGGGCGCCGCGGGCGGGTCCGTCGTACAGGAACGCGGCCCTGGCCCAGCTGATCTCCGCCGGCGGGCAGTCGGCACACGACGGCACCACGACCTCGAGCGGACGACCGCATCGCTCGCAGCCCGGCGGCGTGAGCAGGGCCATCCCATCGAGACAGGCCG
>JBIOYQ010000149.1:0-7880 GCA_044870295.1 Actinomycetota bacterium | reverse complement strand
TCAGTTCGAGGACTACCCCAAGGCGTTCTCTCGCCAATCGCTCCGATACCGTTCCTCTCGCCTTCGTCGGCGAGACCATCCCGGTCAAGAGCCAAGCCACGACCCTGTTGCGTGCCCACCATCCTCTTTCCGACCAACCGGGATTCCGGATCCCAAAGATCGCATGAGCCACACCGGTCGATCCGAGGATGAGAAACCAGCCACCCACGACCCAGCGCATCGGTCGACTCCTCTAGAAACCAGTCAGGGTGGTAGGCATCCGATGCTCAAGAGCGCTCAGCGTGGCTTCGCCTCTTACCGAACCGGCTTGGTGTTGCCGAGGCCCTTGACCTCCAGCAGGCGAAGCTCGGTCTCCACCCACGGCGACCGAACCTCCGCCTGGGCCAGGACCGAGGTCCACAGCCGCTCGGGAAGGTCTCGTTCCATTCCCGACTGAAACAGCGCGTCCCACGCCGATCCGGCCAGGAAGTCGGCCTTGACACTGGCCGGTGTGTCGGGCTCCGGCCCGAGCAGCTCGTAGCCCGGGCGGTCCTCGGCGTAGCCGGGCAGCCAGCGCCAGAACCTGGACGGCGCCCCCACCAGGACGGCGGCCTGCTCAACCGCGCCCTTGGTCCGCGCCACCACCATCTTCACGATGTCGGCCATGGCCGCCCCGGCGAACCCGGAGTGATCCTCTCCGCGGGAGTGCCACTGGACCTCGATGGCGAGCTGGGGCACGCGCGACTTCGCCGACACCACCACGTCGACCGGCTGGGCCAGCGGACCGGTGCCACTCAGGCTGCTCTCGGTGCTGACCAGCTCGGTCCGCCCGAACTGCAGGGCCTTGCGGAGGAAGGCCCGGAGGTCCGCCTCGAAGGCCAGCTTGGTGGCGGGGGCCGACCGGGCAGCCAGCCCGAGATGGTTCATCAGGGCCTGGACCTCCCCGGTCGCGGCGAGCAACGCGGCCTGGACGGACTCAGGATCGAGCATCGAACGACCCTTGGCCTGGCACCGCGGGCAGCGTATCAAGGGCTCCGGGTCCATGGAAGGAAGGCCCCCTATACTTGCCGGGCCATGCCGACCTCGGCCGACAAGACCCAGTGGCGTGACCTGTACTCCGAGGTCGTCACCACCGGACTGTGCACGGGCTGCTCCGCCTGTGTGGTGGTCTGTCCCTTCCATGTCCTCGGCTACGAGGACAACAAGCCCATTCAGACCATGGGGTTGGGCGCCGAGGTGTGCACCCACGGCGACAAGGGTTGCGACATCTGCACCCGGGCCTGCCCCCGGTTCCGCGAGTGGGAGCAGGACATCGACACCATGCTGTTCGGGCGGACCCGTTCCATCGACGAGGTCATCGGCGTGCACAAGGACGTGGTGCTGGCCCGGGCGAAGGATCCCCGCGTGTTGGCGCAAGGACAGGACGGCGGAGTCGTCTCGGCACTGCTGATCTGGGGACTGGAGACGGGCCAGATCGACGGCGCCTTGACGTCGAAGCTCTCCGACGAACGAGCATGGGACGCCGAGCCCACGGTGGTCACGGACATGGAGGGCGTGCTGGCCACGGCGGGCTCCCGCTACACCTATTCCGCCAACCCGCTGGCACTGGTCCGCGCCGCCGAGATGGGCCTGACCAACGTGGCCCTGGTCGGCATGTCCTGCCAGGCCAGCGTGACAGGGGCCATGGAATCGCGACGCGTCAACAAATGGCGCAAGCGCATCGCGTGGACCTTCGGCCTGCTGTGTTCGAAGACCTTCACCTACGACGGCCTCAACGTGGAGATCGCCCAGAAGGAGCTGGGGTTGAAGCTCGAGGACATCGTCCGGGTGAACGTGAAGGGCAAGCTGCTCTTCTACACGAAGGACGGCACGGAGCACACATACTCGCTCAAGAAGGCGTATCCCCACACGCGGCCGGGATGTCTCCTCTGCCCGGACTTCGCCGCCGAGCACGCCGACATCTCCTTCGGCGGCCTCGGCCAGGGCGACGGCTGGACGCTCACGGTCATCCGGACCGAGCTGGGACAAGCCATCTGGGACGCTGCCGTCAACGAGGACGTGGTGGAATCAAGGCCGGGCAGCGAGGACCCCGCCGCCCTCGCGTTGATGGACAAGCTGGCCGCGCACTCCCGCGAGCGGTGGCCGATGGACACCATGGCGGAGCCGTGGACCTTCCCCGGGAAGGTTCCGAACGGTGATGGCCACGCGGCGCCGGCGGCGGAGCCCGCTGTCGGGGCGACGCCCAGCTCGAACTAGACCGACTCCGCCACGGGACGGCGGCGCGCCTCCCACTCCGCGACGGCGACGAACACGACGCCTCCGGCCATCGCCACGAGCCCCCAGCCGACGCCCTTGCTTCCCGGGTAGGGAAGCTGCGTATTCGGGAACTTGGCGAAAACGGCGGACGCGAGTCCGTAGACGAACGCGCCCAGTCCGGCGCACCACGCGGTGATCCTCCACCCCGGAAGCCGCAGCGACGCGAGCAGGGCGACCAGGAGGATCGCCAGCAGCATCGCGGTCATCATGGTCCAGTGGCCCATCTTCACGTGCGGGTCGGTCCGGAAGCCGGTGCGTTGCATTCGTGCGGTGGTGAGCGCGAACCAGACCAGCGGGACGGCTCCAACCGCCGCGAGCGTGGCCAGTGGGCCGCTGAGGGATGCCTTGGCCTTCATGAGCGCCAGGCCGGCTGGATGCACGGCCACCATGATCGCCAGGGCGGCCAGGGAGACCAGGAAGAAGAAGAGGCCGGTCCCGGCGTCGGAGGCCATCAACCCGGCGATCAGCGCCGCGAAGGAAGCCGCAACGATCTGGTATCGCGCCGATACCTGAGCTTCGGGCCGGCGCAGCTGCGCGACGAAGCCCACGGCCAGGAACACTCCCGCCACCACACCGAACGCGATGTCGTGGACTCGGTGGATCTTGCCGTCGCTGGTATCGAACCAGCCGATCACCAACCCGATCCCGAACAGCCCCCCCAGGGCACCGGCCGCGAACAAGCCCGCGAGGATCCTGAAGGCGATGCGCCGCCCGCGTCCCTGCTGCGTCGCGGGCGCTGCCGGTTGCATCGTTGGTTGTGGCCGGTGGGACAGGGCCGGCTACTCGGGCGCTTGGAAGTTCGCGACGAACGGGTGGTCCTTGTCGACCGGTCCCACTTGCGCCGCGCCACCGGGGGATCCGATCCCGCTGACTTCGGCGTTGAAGAACTCGGCGTTGATCGGCGTGTAGTTCTTCCACTCGGCCGGGACGTCGTCCTCGTAGAAGATGGCGGTCACCGGGCAGACAGGCTCGCACGCTCCACAGTCGACGCACTCGTCGGGATGGATGTAGAGCATCCGGCCGCCTTCGTAGATGCAGTCGACCGGGCATTCGTCCACACAGGCCCGATCCTTTACGTCGGTGCAGGGTTCGCAGATCGTGTAGGTCACGGAGATTCACCCCTTTTCCACCGTGTTGACCGTGCAAATCGAAGTGTACCCGGTTCGGCCTCAGGCTTCCAGCGATGGCGTCGGGGCCGCCCCCAGAACCGTCCCGAGCAGCGACGACTGGGGATCCAGCGCGGTCACGGGATAGCAGATCACCAGGTCGGCACCCGCCTCGCGATAGTCCGCGAACCTCCGGAGCGCGTCGTTCCGGTCGCCGATCACCGCCACCGACCGGACCAGCCGTTCGGGTACCTCGTCGGCCCGCCCCGCCTGGAAGGCCTTGGCGCCGAGGCTGGCCTCGTCTCCGAGCCCCATCGCTTCGAACTGCCGCCGGTAGTGTGGGATGGCCGCGTACCGCCCCGCCATCTCCCTCAGCGCCGCCAGAGCGACCGCTTCCTCCACTCCCAGGCAGGCCCGGACGTACACGGCGATGGTCACGTTCGCGGGATCACGCCCGGCCGATGCCGCCGCCTCGCTCACCAGTCGCCGGGCCGCGCCGACACGATCCGGCGTGCACCAGTTCAAGAGGACGCCTTCGGCCATGCGGCCGCCAAGGCTCACCATCCGATCCCCGAGCGTTGCCACCCAGATGGGAACGGGTACCCGTGGCACAAGCTCGAGGTGGTCATGGGAGTCACGGGAGAGGAGCCCGCGCACTCGAAGCAGGTAGTGCTCGACGAGGTCCAGCGGCCCCCTCGTCTCCGGGCCGGACGGCGAACCCGATCCCAACCCAAGGACGAACCGACCATCGCTGAGGTCCTGCAAAGTGGCGGCCGCCATGGCCGTCGTCTCCGCGGTCCGTGACCGCACGGAGACCACGCCCGTCCCCACCATGACGCGAGAGGTGACCTGGGCGAATGCGGCCAAGGTGGCGAACGCTTCGCGTCCCGCGATCTCGGGGACGAACACAGCCTCGTAGCCGGTGTCTTCCGCGGTCTCCACGGCCTGCCGAAGCTGCGGCCACGGAAGGGGGTCGCGCAACGCCAGGCCGGTTCGCCCGACCAACCGCTCGGAGGATCCTGCGGGTATGGTCATGGTCCCATCGTCCCATAGCGCCAACGGAGCCCTGATCCATGGAGCGAGTGACGTTCCAGACGAACGACGGTCTGGCCCTGGAGGGCGACCTGTGGATCCCCGAGCCGGTCGCGGCCGGCGCGGCCGTCATCTGCCACGCCCATCCCAGGTTCGGCGGGAGCAAGGACTACCCGCTGCTGTGGGGGATCCGCATCGAGCTGGTGCGGTCCGAGTTCTCCGTCCTGGCCTTCAACTTTCGCGGGGTGATGGGATCGGAAGGGTCCTACGGCGGGGGCATCGATGAGACGAAGGACGTGGGCGCGGCCATCGCCCGGGCCCTTCAGACCTCCGACGGGCCCTTGTTGGTCTGCGGGTGGTCGTTCGGCGCGAGCGTGGCCCTCCGGGCGTGCCTCGACGACGACCGGGTGGACGGGCTGGCGTTGGTGGGGATGCCGCTGGAAGGGGAGGACCCCGCCCTCCCGACGCTGCCGGAACCGGACCGCCTCGGTGCGTTCGACCGGCCTGTCCTCCTACTGGCCGGTGAGGCCGATCAGTACTGCCCGGCGGGGCAGCTGCAAACCCTGGGCGCTTCGTTTCCGAATGCCACCGTCAAGGTCGTTCCGGACGCCGACCATTACTTCGCGAAGCACGAGCGGGAGGCAGGAGCGATCGTGGCGTCGTTCGCCGGGGGCCTGGTTACCCGGTCGAATGGGTAGGGCCGGGATCCTGGTCGCGACGGTCGAGGACCTCGATGCGCGAGGACGAGGACGAGGTAGGCCCGCGCGCCTGTGCGTCGAGCCACCGTTGCTGCGTCCCACGCACCAGCTTGCGGACACGCCAGCCGATCAGGGCACCGACCAGGGCGATCCCCAGCAGGACCCCGAGGGCGACCCCCAGAGCAACCTTCAGCACGAACGTCAGCGTGCCGGTGACGGCCAGCACGATCAGCAGTATCAACAGGAACAGTGCCATGTCTTCCTTTCGACCCCTCCAGTCTACGGTCGATCGCGGGTATGAGTAGGCCGACATGATCTGGGTCGGCACCAGCGGCTGGCAGTACGCGTCGTGGAAGGACCGGTTCTACCCGAAGGGCGTTCCGCAACGAGCGTGGCTCGAGTTCTTCGCGAGCAGGTTCCCAGTGGTGGAGGTCAACAACTCCTTCTACATGCTCCCGAAGGAAGCCACCCTCGATCGGTGGCGGGAGAGCACACCCGAGGGCTTCCTGTTCGTGGTCAAGGCCAGCCGGTACATCACCCACATCCGCCGCCTCCGTGACGCCAATGACTCCGTCGACCTGCTCTGGTCCCGGGCATCGCGGCTGGGGACGAAGCTCGGCCCGGTCCTGTTCCAGCTGCCGCCGAACTTCTCGGCGGATCCCCCGCTGCTGAAGGAGTTCCTGGGCCTGCTTCCGTCACAGATCAGAGCGGCGTTCGAGTTCCGGGACGACTCCTGGCGCCGGGACGAGGTCTACGAGCTCTTGGACCGGGCCGGGGCAGCCTGGGTCATGGCCGACCATCCAGGGTGGCAGGTCCCCACCGTGGTCACCGGCGGGTGGTCCTACGTCCGTTTCCACCAGGGGCGGGCGACGCATCCCGCGTACAGCCCGCGCAAGCTGCGGGCCTGGGCGGAGAGGATCGTCGAGCTGGACGCCAAGGACACGTTCGCCTTCTTCAACAACGACGCACTGGCTGCCGCCCCGGCTGACGCCTTGGCGCTGATGGAGTTGGCCGCCAAGCTGGGCGCGGAGGTGGCCCAGCCGACCCCTGGTTGAGCGAGAATCCCCTCAATGCCTGGTGTCCCGGTCAGCCGACCCGGCGAGCCCGCCTATGCCGGCGTCGGAACGTTCTCCAAGCTGCCGCTGGCTCTCGACCGGACCCAGCTCTCGGACGTCGATGTGGCGATCCTGGGGGCGCCCATCGACGAGACCGTCACCAACCGGCCGGGCGCCCGGTTCGGCCCACGGGCCATCCGCTTGGCCGATGTCGGCGGGGGCAGCCACCAACCCAACATGGACGTGGGTGTGAACCCGTTCGACGTCCTGACGGTGGTGGACTGCGGGGATGCGGAGGTGGCGCCGGCCGACGCCCGTGGCAGCCATGCGGCGATCCGTGCGGCGGTGGGTGAGATCTGCGCGACGGGGGCGATCCCCATCGTCCTGGGTGGCGACCATTCCATCGCACACCCCGACGTGGGGGCGGTGGCAGACCATCTCCGCCGGGCCTCGCCGGATGCGACGCTCGGGCTGATCCACTTCGACGCCCACGCCGACGACGCCGCCGAGCTCTACGGCGTCACGCTCTCCCACGGCACGCCGCTGCGGCTGCTCGTGGAGGAAGGATCGCTGGACGGCCGCAACATCGTGCAGGTCGAGCTGCGCGGCTACTGGCCGGATCCGGAGGACTTCGCGTGGGCCCGAGAGCAGGGCTTCCGGTGGCACCTCATGGAGGAGATCACCGAACGCGGCATGGATTCCGTGATGGACGATGTCGTGGCCGTGGCCACTACGTGGGATCACGTGTTCCTGTCGTTCGACATCGACGTCTGCGATCCGGCCTTCGCGCCCGGGACGGGCGTCCCCGAGCCGGGGGGGCATGACGGCACGGGAAGCCCTGCGAGCCGTACGGCGCCTTGCGTGGGAGACGAACATCGCCGGGATGGAGGTGGTGGAGGTCTCCCCGCCCTACGACCACGCCCAGATCACGGCGCTGCTGGCCCACCGCCTGGTGCTGGAAGCGCTCTCCGGCATGGCTCTTCGAAGGCTCGGCCGCGACCCGAAGCCGGAGCGATCGGGATGACTCCCGCTGCGTACGCCAAGGATCCAAGGGTCGACGCGTACATCGACTCCCTGCCCGACTGGCAGCATGAGATCTGTCAGAGGGTTCGTGACCTGGTGCACGCCGCCGATCCGGAGGTCGTCGAGACGATCAAGCGAACGGAGCTGCCCTACTTCCTGCTGGAGGGCAACGTGGCCGCCCTGCTGGCGGCGAAGGACCACGTCAACGTGTTCCTCTATGACCCCATCGCCCCCGATCCGGAAGGCATCATCACCGGCGGCCACGACAACACGACCGGCCGGACCGTGGCGATCCGCGAGGGCGAGAAGATCAACACGCGCGCCCTGAAGGCCATGTTCAAGCAGATCATCGCCAACAACCGCGCAGGCGGGTGGCGGACGCTCAAGCGCCAGAGCTAGAAGCTCAGCCCCCCAGCTCGGAGCAGAACTCGCCGAAGGCGTCCAGGTAGCGGGCCACGTCGTCCTCGGTGTGCTGGACCCCGATGGTCCACTGCTCCTCGTCGCCGGGGGTCATGAAGATCCCTCGGTTCAGCAGGTACGGCCAGGACGCCGCGAACAGGTCGGCGTTGCACTCCAGGAAGTCCCGATAGTTGGTGAGCGGCTCCGGCCGGTAGGAGACGCAGCCCTTCGCTCCGAGGTCGACTGCGTGGGCGGGGATGTCGTTCTCCTCG
>JBIOYQ010000148.1:0-11188 GCA_044870295.1 Actinomycetota bacterium | reverse complement strand
GCAGGAGCAGGGCTGCGTCCGGCGGACCCCGGACCCCACGGACTCGCGGGCCAAGGTCGTCAGGCTCACCGCCAAGGGTCTTCGCCACCGGGCCGCCGGCCGCAAGTCCATCCAGGCGGTAGAGGCCAGAATCCGCCGGGGCCTGGGGGACCGACGCTACGATGCCCTCCGGGCCATGCTCGAGGAGCTGTCCACGGTCGAGGAATGACCGGCCAGCGCGCCATCCGGCCGGGGGCTGCAGAATGGGCATGGCAATCCACGACTCCACGGAGTACCCATGAACCCGTTGCAGGAGCTGCATGACGCCGGTGTGTCGATCTGGCTCGACACGATCCGGCGATCGCTGATCACCTCGGGCCGGCTGGCCCAGATGATGACCGAGGACGCGGTCTCGGGCGTCACGTCGAACCCGACCATCTTCGAGAAGGCCATCTCGGGATCGACCGATTACGACATCCCGCTCCGCGAACTCGTCTCCCAGGGCGTCACCAGTCCTCTCGAGCTGTTCTTCGCCCTCGGGCTGGAGGACATCCAGCTCGCTGCCGACGTGTTCCGTCCGGTCTTCGACCGCTCGGGCGGGTGGGACGGGTTCGGCTCGTTCGAGCTCACCCCCAACTTGGCCCACAACGTGCGCGGCTCCATCGAGCAGGCCCAGTTGCTGTGGAAGCGCCTGGATCGACCCAACGTGTTCATCAAGGTGCCCGCGACCGAGGCGGGCATCCCAGTCATCGAGGAGCTCACCGCGATCGGGATCAACGTGAACGTTACGCTGCTCTTCAGCGTGGACCGGTACCGCCAGGCCGCCCTGGCGTACCAACGAGGGCTGGAGCGGCGGCGAGGCGCGGGGCAGCCCCTGTCGGACGTGGTCTCGGTGGCCTCGTTCTTCGTGTCGCGGGTGGACACCGCGGTGGATCGGCTGCTGCCTGAGGGATCGCCCCTTCGCGGCAAGGTGGCGGTGGCGAACGCCCACCGTGCGTACCGGCGGTTCCGCAAGCTCTTCTCCGGAGAGCGGTGGGAACACTTGGCGGAGGCCGGCGCCCGCGTCCAGCGCCCGTTGTGGGCGTCCACCGGCACGAAGAACCCGGCGTATTCGGACGTGCTGTACGTCGCGGAGCTGATCGCCCCGGACTGCATCAACACCATGCCGGAGGCCACGCTGCAGGCCTTCAAGGAGCACGGGAACGTGCGGCCCTCCATCGAAGAGGGGCTCGAGGAGTCCGAGCGGATCCTGGCGCAGGCGGCCGAAGCCGGCATCGATCTCGAAGCCGTCACCGCGCAGTTGGAGGACGACGGGGTAGCGACCTTCGAAGAGTCGTACGAGAAGCTGCTGGCCGTGATCGAGCAGCAGGTCGAGGTGGTCCGCAAGGAAGCTCCTCACGCCGGGTCGATGCCCGCAGCGCTCGACGAGCGGGTCACCGCGCGGCTGGCCGCGTTCGAGCGGGACGACACCGTCGGGCGCATCTGGAAGCGGGACCACACGGTGTGGCGCCGCGACCCGACCGAGATCACGGACCGTTTGGGCTGGCTCACGGTGCATGACGTGATGCACGAGCGATGCCCAGAGCTGGCGTCGTTCGCGCAGGCGTGCGCCGACGATGGCCTGACGCACGCGGTGCTGGCTGGGATGGGCGGATCGAGCCTGGCCCCTGAGGTCCTTCGTGACACGTTCGGCGTCGCGCCGGGAAGGCTGGAGCTGGTGGTGCTGGACACCACGCATCCGGACCAGATCCTGGCGGCCGAAGAGTCCCTGCCGCTCGACCGCACCCTGTTCCTGATCGCGTCGAAGTCGGGCACCACCACGGAGACGCTGTCCCACTTCGCGTACTTCTGGGACAAGGTCCCGGACGGGTCGCGGTTCGTCGCCATCACCGACCCGGGTACCCCTCTCGAAGCGCTCGCGAAGGAGAACGGGTTCCGAGCCACCTTCCTCAATCCGCCGGACATCGGCGGTAGGTACTCCGCGCTGTCGTACTTCGGGCTCGTGCCCGGCGCCCTGGTGGGTGTGGACCTGGACGGCCTCCTGGACCGGGCCATCGAAGCCGCGCAGGCCTGCGTCCCCTACGTTCCACCCGGCGACAACCCTGGAGCTTGGCTGGGGGCGATCCTGGGCGAGGCCGCTCTGGCAGGCCGGGACAAACTGACCTTGGTGCTGGACGACTCGATCCGGACGTTCGGGTACTGGGTGGAGCAGCTCATCGCCGAGTCGACCGGCAAGGAAGGGAAGGGAATCGTGCCGGTCGAGGGCGAGGACCTGGGCCCCCCCGAGGTCTACGGCGATGACCGCCTGTTCGTGGCCGTAGGGAACGAAGCGGTTCCCGAACGGCTCTCCGCACTGGAGGACGCCGGCCACCCGGTCCTGCGTCTGCCGCTCGATGCCGCGGTCCAGCTCGGCGGCGAGTTCTTTCGCTGGGAATTCGCCACCGCCGTAGCGGGGGCGGTCCTGGGGATCAACCCGTTCGACCAGCCGAACGTGCAGGAGGCGAAGGACCGGACGAAGCAGCTGTTGGCCTCGGGGGCGGTGCCCGAGCCCGACCGCGGCGATCTGGATGCCCTGCTGCAGCAGGTCCGCCCGGGGGACTACGTCGCCATCCAGGCCTACCTCCCGCGCAACGAGGAGACTGACTGGCGCTTGCACGCCGCGCGCATGCGCATCCGGGACCGTTGGAACGTGGCGACGACCGTCGGGTTCGGCCCCCGGTTCCTCCACTCGACCGGCCAGCTGCACAAGGGCGGACCGAACACCGGCGTGTTCCTGCAGATCGTCGAACCTCCGCAGGAGGACGTCCCAATCCCCGGCCAGCCGTACACGTTCGGAACGCTCCTGGCCGCCCAGGCCGCGGGAGACCTCGAGTCGCTGCGCGCTCACGGTCGTCGGGCGGCCCGAGCCGATCTGGACGAGTTGGAAGCAGCCGCTAGCTGACGCTGACGCCGATCAGCCTGCCGACGCCGTAGGTGATGGAGGCGGCAGCCGCCCCGATCACCAGCATGCGGAGCCCCGAGAGGAGCCAGGCTCGTCCGGTCAGCACCGAGAGAGACGCCCCGACCGCGAACAGCGCCACCCCGCTGGCGATGATGGCGGCCAGGGTCGCGGCGACACCGGACCCGACCACGAACGGCAGCAGCGGGATGCCCGCGCCGACGCAGAAGGTGACGAACGAGGAGACGGCCGCCCCCCACGGCGACCCCAGCTGATCCGGGTCGAGCCCGAGCTCCTCGCGCGCGTGAGTCTCCAGCGCCACGTCGGGGTCGCGCATGACGGCCGTTGCCACGCTCTC
Source organism: Actinomycetota bacterium (assembly GCA_044870295.1). Lineage (GTDB taxonomy): Bacteria > Actinomycetota > UBA4738 > UBA4738 > UBA4738 > AC-52. The sequence goes on along the minus strand of JBIOYQ010000148.1, from coordinate 7,913 downwards.
GGCGAGTTCCGGTGGAAAACCCTTGCCCTCGTAGATCTGTCGCAGCTCGAGATGCTCCTCCTCGGGCTCAGTGGCCAACTCGTGCGCTTCGAGGTGCAGGAGCCGTTCGAACAGTTCTCGCTGGACGCTCATGGACACGAACTCGCCCGCTCCCATCGAAAAGGCTCCCGCCAGGAGTCCCGCCACCCCCGCCAGCAGGATGAAGTGATTGGAGACCGATGCTCCGGTCACGCCCATGATCAGGGAGAGGTTGGAGACCAACCCGTCGTTCACGCCGAAGATGGCCGCGCGGATGGCGCCGCTCTTGCCGCTGGTGCCGAACGCCTGTTCCTCCTCCGGGACCGGCCCGTGATGGGGACGCAGTTCATGGCGCCGGCCCCCCAGCCTTCCGAGGACGCGGCTGAGGAAGCGTGGACTACTGACGGCCACTCTCTCCTCCTTGCTCTCTCAGATAGCGCTCGAGCTCAGCGGCCAGGGCGTCGCCCGAGGGCATCTGTTCCTCATCGAGGCCTTCCGCCGCGGCCTCCAGCCGCTCCACGTAGTCGGCCAGCTCGGCGCTCTCGTCGATCAACCGGAGCACGCCTTCCTCCCACGCCGCCGCGGCCTGGATGAGCGTGCCCGTCTCGACGGGCACCTCCAGCAACGCGGAGGCCCGTTCCACCAGGGCCAGGGCCGCCTTGGGGTTGGGGGCGGCAGGGAGGTAGTGGGGCACGGCGGCCCATAGGCTGATCGAGGGAATGCCCGCACGGTTCGACGCGTCATGGAGCACGCCGACGATCCCCGTGGGTCCCTCGTACTGGGACCGCGCGAGGCCCAGCCTGGCCGCGGTCTCCTCGTCCGCCGCCGAGCCGACGACCGGCACAGGACGAGAGTGCGGGACGTCGGCGAGGAAGGCGCCGAACGTCACCAGCAGTGGGCTGGCCAGTTGCCGGGCGGTTTCGACGACCGAACTGGTGAACGTGCGCCAGCGGACGTTCGGCTCGATCGCGGTGAACACGGCGACGTCGCGCCCGCCGACCGAGGCGGCGGCGAACTCCCCGCGGGGCCAGTCGATCACGCGGCTCACCCCGTTCTCCAGCCGCACGCGGGGACGGCTCACCTGGAAGTCGTAGAACTCCTCGGGGTCGAGGGTGGCGATCAAGCGGGCGCGCCACTGCTCGATGAGGTATCGGGCCGCGATGGAGGCGGCCTCGCCACCGTCGTTCCAGCCCCGGAACGCGCAGATCAGTGGCGGCGACGACAGCTTCGGGTGCTCCAGGAAGGTCACCGGCTCCATCGAGCCAGCATACCCGGCGCTCAGAAGGCCGATTCCTCAATCTCGCTTGCGCTCAGGCCGATGCACTCACCAAGAAAAGGTAGGCGGGTTGCGGCCTTCCCCGGATGGGGCGAGGTAGCCTGCCCTGGCCACGGGTGACACGGAGGGGTGGGGGCGATCCGACCCGTCGACTACGCAGACGACCGTTCCGATGATGGCGCGGTTTCACACGACCTCGATGCGAGCGTGGTCACTGGGCTGCCCGACGGCATCCTCTCGGACATCACGCACCTCCTGGTGTCCGAAGGGTCACCAGAGAAGGTGCTGGAGGCCGTGGCCGAGGCGCTTTCGGAGCTGGTTCCGCACGACAGCCTGATCCTGTACCGGGCGGAGCCGCCCGTTCGCCTGATCCGTCCCGTTTTGGTCCGCGACCCCACCTATCACGAGCAGATCTCGGCCATGGGCCCACACCCCTATGGCGTGGGGATCACCGGGATCGCCGCCGAGACGCGCGTCCCACAGCTCGTCAACGACGTCCAACACGATCCGAGGGCGGTCCATATCCCGGGGACGCCTGAGCAGGAACCCGAGTCGTTGATCGCGGTCCCGCTGATGGCTCGTGACGAGCTCAAGGGGATCCTGTCGATGTATCGCCTGGGCGCGGACAACCACTTCAGCCTCCAGGAGTTCAAGCTCACCATCCTGTTCAGCGACCTCGCCGCGTTGGCGATCGACAACGCCGAGATCCGCACGCGCCTGGAGCAAGAGGTCATCACCGACCACCTGACGGCCCTGTACAACCACCGGTTCTTCCACGAACGCCTGGCGGAGGAGATGCGGCGGTCGAGTCGCAGCCGCTTCCCGGTGGGTCTGCTGATCTACGACATCGACGACTTCAAGCGGGTGAACGACACGTACGGCCACCTCGTGGGGGATCAGGTGCTGCAGGGCGTGGCGTCGATCTCGCGTGAGACCTGCCGGCAGGAGGACGTCATCTGTCGGATCGGCGGCGAAGAGTTCGGCGTCATCCTGCCCGGCGCCAGCCTGGAGGACGCCACCGCCCTGGGCGAGCGTCTTCGCGAAGGCATCGCCGCGGTCAACTTCCCAGGCGTGGGTCGCATCTCCGTGAGCGTCGGGGTGGCGGAGGGACCGCTCCACGCGTCCAGTCCCCGCGAGCTGATCGCCTGTGCGGACCTGGCGTTGCTCGAGGCCAAGGTATCCGGCAAGGACAAGGTGGTGGTGTACGCCGCCGCCAGCTGGAGCGGGCGCTTCGCTATGGGCTTGGGTCTGGACGAGGCCGATGGCAACGGCGGTGGACCGGCCTCCGAGGTCGCCGGCGTGCGGGCCCGACTGGCGTCACTGGCGGCCGGGAGTCCGAGGTCCGTGGCCCAGCTGCGCGTCCTGCAGAGCCTGTCCGCCCGCCTGAACCGGCTGAACGACGTGCAGAGGATCGGTGAGGTGATCACCACCGAGCTGCGGGCCCTGATCGACTATCACAACTGCCGTGTGTACGTGCTGGATCCCGACCAGCAGACGCTCACCCCCATCGCCTTCCGGGGCGAGCTCACGGAGTACAGCGGTGAGACTCGTGAGGCGCTGCAGGTGCAGCTCGGCGAGGGCCTGACCGGACACGTGGCCGCCACCGGCAAGACCTGGTACGCGCCCGACGCGAACGACGATCCGTACGCGGTCATCATCCAGGGAACGCCGGAGCTGGACGAGTCGCTCCTCGGCGTGCCCCTGTTGTACGGCGACCAGCTCATCGGCGTGATCGTGCTGTCCAAGCTGGGGATCGACCAGTTCGATCAGGAGGACATCCGGCTCCTGGAAGCGCTCGCGGCCAGCGCGGCAGTCGCCCTCGAGAACGCCCGGCTCTTCGAGCTCGAACACGACGCGGCCGAGGTCTCCGGCGCCCTCCTCGCCCTGTCTCAGGCCCTCACCGTGGCCAGGGACGTGAAGGAGGTGCTGGCCCAGGCGGTCGACGCGATCCCCACCATGCTGGCCTGTGGCCACGTGTCGGCGTGGATCCGCGAGCCCGTGTCCGGCGGGTTCCATCTCATGGTCAAGCAGGACCTCACCCCCGGCGATGACCCGCGCGGGGCCCAGCTGACCGTCGATCCGGACACCGCCGCCAGGTTCCTGCTCTCGGTCGAGCATCCCTTCGTCCTGTCGAAGGAGCTGGTGGAGCAGGTGCCGGAGCAGTATCGATTCGGCGAGGCGAGCGACACGCTGGTCGCCCCCATGCGGTGGGAGCCCAATGGACTTGGCGCCCTGGTGGTCAGCGCGCCGGAGGCCCAGAGCGAGTTCTCGGAGCGCGACCTCCGGCTGGCCCGCGGGATCGCCGACATCGCGTCGCTGGCGCTCGGCAACGCGGCGAGGTTCGACGAGCTGGAGCGGGCGTACGTGTCCACGGTGGAGGCGCTGGCGAACGCACTGGAGGCGCAGGACGAATACACCGGCGACCACGCTCGCGCGCTGGCGCAGATGACGCTGGCCGTGGGGGCCGAGTTGGGGTTCGACGACGACCGGCTCAAGATCCTGGAGCTGTCGGCCCTGTTCCACGACATCGGCAAGATCGGGGTGCCGAGCGAGATCATCCGCAAGGCCGGCCCCCTGACCGCCGCCGAGCGCCGGGAGATGAACCGCCACCCGGAGATCGGCGAGCAGATCCTGGCGCCGGTGCCGTTCCTGCATCCCATCCGCTCCATCGTCCGCGCGTGTCACGAGCGATGGGACGGCCGCGGCTACCCGGACGGGCTGGCCGGTGAGCGGATCCCGATGGAGGCGCGGATCGTCTTCGTGTGCGATGCCTTCCACGCCATGACCAGCGACCGGCCGTATCGGAGCGCCTTGCCCATCCGAGAGGCGGTGCGCAGGTTGCGTCTGTCCTCGGGCACCCAGTTCGACCCCGTGGTCGTGTCGGCGTTCATCCGTGTCCTCGAGCGCGACGAGATCGAGCATCACGGCGAACACGCCATGGACCGGCCGTCGGAGGAACGAACCGGCTAGCCTTCCGCATCATGGAAGCCGAGATCGCCTGGGCGGTCGAGAGCTCGAAGGACGGGGATCGCTGGCGCTTCTTCGGGAAGGCCTGGACCGGACACGGCGAACCGCTCCTGATCCACGGCCTCCCGCGGTTCGTCCGGTATCGGCGCGTCGACGCCGACTCCTGGACCGGACCGCTGGAGCGGTCGGGACCGCACCCCATGACGCTGCTCGATCTGGAGGCCGGGACGCGCACGGAGCTATGGCCCGACCACGGCCACGTGGGCTTGCCCGTGTTGTTGCCCGGAGGGGAAGAGGGTCGCTTGCTCCGGTTCGAACACACGCCGGATGGGAAGCGGTGGACCTGGGCCCTCGAGTTCCGGGGTCTCAGGCAGCCGTCGTGAGGTCGGTCGGTCTGGTCGGGGTGCCGTACTCGGGGAAGTCCACCCTGTTCACCGCCCTGACCCGAACCGGCGCGACCGGCGGTCGGGCCAACCAGGCCGTCGTGCCCGTTCCCGACCCTCGGCTGCAGGTCCTGGCCGATCTGGAGCACTCCGCCAAGATCGTCCCGGCCCAGGTGCGCTTCGTCGACGTCCCCGGCGGCACCACGGCCCAAGGTCTGGCCACGCTTCGAGAATCGGACGCCCTGTGCGTCGTGGTGCGAGCGTTCGGCCCCGACGCCGATCCCTCCGGGGAGTTGCGCGAAGTGGAGGCCGATCTGCTGCTGGCGGACCTCGGCGTCGTGGAGAGCGCGATGGCGAACGCGACCAAGCGGCTGCAGGGCCGGACATCCGGATCGGCGGTCGAGGTGGAGGCCCTGAAGCTGGCCCACGCTGCGCTGTCAGAGGAGCACCCCCTTCGGGACACGAGCCTGGACGAGGAACAACGGAAGGTGCTTCGCGGCCTGGCCCCGCTGACCCTCAAGCCCTGGGTGATCGTGGCGAATCTCGAAGAAGGAGCCGGTCTTCCCAACGGACTGCCCGACGGGACGCTCGGCGTGTGGGCGGCCATCGAGGCGGAGACGGCCGGCATGCCGCGCGAGGAGGCCGCCCAGCTGCTCGAGGAGTTCGGCGTCAAGGAGCCCGGGCTCGAGCAGGTCGTGGCGGCGTGCTACCGCGCGCTCGACCTGATCACGTTCCTCACGACTGGCCCCGACGAGTCGCGGGCATGGGAGGTTCGTCGCGGCGCGACCGCTCCGGAAGCCGCGGGCGTCATCCACTCGGACCTTCAACGCGGCTTCATCCGGACCGAGGTCATCACGTACCAGGACGTGGCGGCCGCGGGCGGATGGGACGCGGCGAAGGCCCGAGGATCGTTGCGGGTCGAAGGCAAGGAGTACGTCGTGCAGGAAGGCGACGTCCTGCACGTGCGCTTCGCCGTGTGAGGCGTCTGGATGGGCGTGACGGCTACGGCTTGACCCGGACCACCAGGATCGCGATGTCGTCCCGGTTGGGGTCGGGGCGGAACGACAGGACCGCGCGTTCGATCGCCTCGGCGATGGCGCCGGCACCCCCACCGGCCGCTGACCGGATCACCGCCCCGAGTCGCTCGCGGCCGAAGACGGCTCCGGGTGCCCGTTCCTCGATCACGCCGTCCGTGTACATCACCAGAGCGTCTCCGGGGCCCAGGTCGACGGCGCGGTCGGTGAGGTCCGGGTCCGAGAAGATGCCGAGGAGCGTCCCGGGCGCGCCCGCGTCCTCGACCGTACCGTCCGCTCGCAGCACGATCGGCAACGGATGGCCGGCGCAGCACACCGTCAGGCGGGCGCCTCGTTCTCGCACCCGAAGCCTGGCGTAGCACACCGTGCAGAACGTCCGGTCGGACCGTTGGTGTCGAACGGCGTCGTTGAGGGTCCCCAGGACCGCGCTCGGCTTGGTGGACTGCATGGCCACCGCCCGCAGTGTGTAGCGGGCCAGCGCGGTGACCACGGCGGCCTCCGGCCCCTTCCCGCAGACGTCGCCGATCAGCACCGCCCACGCTCCGTCGCCGGTGGCGAACGCGTCGTAGAAGTCGCCGCCCACCTCGCCGGCACCGCCCCACCTGTATCGGCCGGCCAGCTCCACGCCGGGGATCTCGGGCAGCTCGGGCGGCAGGAATCCCGCCTGCAGTTGCTGCGCCATCTCCTTCTTGGCCTCGAACAGACGGGCGTTCTCCACCGCGAAGGCTGCGCGGCGGGCCAGCTCCTCGGCGAAGGTGAGGTCATCCGGCCCGTATTGCCTGGCGGACTCGGCGGAGACGAGGGTCACGGCTCCGATGGTCCTGCCACCCACGGACAGCGGTACGACCATCGCGGAGCGAAAGCCCAGGCCGCGAAGGCTGGCAAGGTGCTCGTCGTCTCGCGCTCCAGCCACCAGCATCTCGTCGGTGATGTCGGGGTAGATCTCGGGCCGGCCGGTCCGGATGACCTCGTGCACCCCTTGGGGCGCGTCGGGATCGGGCGGGTATCTCCGCTGCAGCTCCGCCGCCATCTCCACCTTCTCGGGATCTGTGTGTTCGACGGCCAGGACCCTGACCGTTCCACCCGCGTCGCGAAGGTGCACGGCGCACCAGTCCGCCACGTTCGAGCCTCCCACGGGGGCCACGGCCAGGCGGGCGATCTGACGAAGCGTGGTCTCGAAGTCCAGGGATGCCGCCAGCACGGTCCCCGCCTCGGCCAGGAACCGCTGCGTGTCCTCTTCGCGCTTGCGCTCGGTGATGTCGGCGGTGATCCCGACCATGCCCAGGACATTGCCGGCCTCGTCGTGGACGACCCGCCCTCGGCCCTCCACCCACCGAACGGTCCCGTCGGGCCATACCACCCGGTGCTCGAACTGATGTCCGGTCGCCGTTTCCACCGAGTGCCTGACGGTCTCCCGGACCCAATCGCGGTCGTCCGGGTGGATGCGGTCCACGTAGGCCTCGTACGTCCCGGGGAACGTCCGAGGCTCGAAGCCGTAGATGGCCTCGAGGGTCTGGTCCCAGGTCACCCCTCCGCTGGCCATGTCCCAGTGCCAGGTCCCGAGCTTGCCGGCCTCGAGGGCAAGCCGCAGGCGTTCCCTCCCCTGGACCAGCTCCTCCTGCACGCGCTTGCGCTCGGTGATGTCGCGCAGGTAGCCGGTGAACAGCGGCTCGCCCGGAACGTCGACGCGGGTGATGGTGACCTCGACCGGGAACTCGGTGCCGTCGGCCCTCAGCCCGGTGAGCTCGATGCGATGCCCCAGGATGGTCCCCTCGCCGGTGGCGAGGTAGCGCGCCAGCCCCTCCGTATGCTGGCCTCGGAACGAGGGAGGGATGATCAGGTCGGCCATGACCTGGCCCACGGCCTCCTCCCGCCGGTAGCCGAAGGTTCGTTCCGCCGCGGGGTTGAACTCGACGACCCGCCCACGGGCATCCATGGTGATCACGCAATCGAGGGCGGCCTCGAGGATGGCGCGGTTCCTGGCCTCGCTCTCTCGGAGGGCGGCCTCGGCCCGGATGCGCTCGATGAACTGCCCGATCTGACTGCCGATCACCGACATCGTCGAGAGCAGCAGCTCGTCGGGCTGGCGGATCTCGCGGCTGAAGAACTCCAGGACGCCGAGCACGGTGGAGCCACGCGAGATCGGGAAGCCGAAGGCGCTGTGCAGGCCCTCGGCGATGGCACCCGGCGCCCGGGGGAAATTGTCGTCGAGGCCGAGGTCCGGGATCCACGCGG
>JBIOYQ010000147.1:0-38426 GCA_044870295.1 Actinomycetota bacterium | reverse complement strand
GGATCGCCGACGTCGGCTCGGGGCTGGACGGCGACGAGTCGGTCGACGTCGGCGGCCGGGCCCTGCTCCCCGGGCTCTTCGACTGCCACACCCACGTGATGATCAGCCACATCGACATGTGGAAGATGCTGCAGCGCCCGTTCTCGCTCATGTTCTACGAGGCGGAGGACAACCTGGAGGCCACGCTGGACATCGGCATCACCACGGTTCGGGATGCGGGCGGCGCCGACCTGGGCGTGAAGACGGCGGTCGACAAGGGCATGATCCGCGGACCGCGCATGCAGATCTCCATCCGCATGCTGACCCAGACCGGCGGCCACGGTGACGACTGGATGGCCTCGGGCGCCGACGTGCCCTTCTTCATGGAATACCCGGGCTCACCCAGCGCCCTGGTCGACGGTCCTGAGGAGATGCGCAAGAAGGTCCGCGAGCTCATCCGGGACGGGGCCGACGTGCTGAAGGTGGCCGTCAGCGGTGGGGTGCTGTCGCCGCGCGACGACCCTCGGCATCCGCACTTCCGCACGGAGGAGCTGGAGATGCTGGTGACGGAGGCCGCGCTGGCCGGGCGGTGGGTCATGGCCCACGCCCAGTCCACGGAGGGCATCAAAAACGCCATCCGCGCTGGCATCCGTTCGATCGACCATGGCGTGTACCTGGACGACGAAGCGATCTCGATGATGGTCGAGCGCGGGACCTACCTGGTGCCGACCCTGGTCGCGCCGCAGGGAGTGCTGGACGCCGCCGACAAGGGCGCGCAGATCCCCGAGGAGAGCCTGCGCAAGGCGCGCGAGGTCGTGGACATCCACCGCGAGTCCTTCCGCAAGGCCGTCGCCGCCGGCGTGAAGGTGGCCATGGGCACGGACAGCGGCGTGACCCCCCACGGCGAGAACCTCCGCGAGCTGGCCTTGATGGCCGACGGCGGTATGACCCCGGCCCAAGCGATCACCGCGACAACGCTGGTCGCCGCCGAGCTCATGGGATTGCAGGACGAGCTGGGCTCGATCGAACCCGGCAAGCGCGCCGACGTCGTGGTGGTGGAGGGCGACTCGTTCGAATTGAAGACGCTGGCCGAACGAGTGGAATCGGTCTACAAAGACGGCGAGCGCCTGGTCGACCGCTCCCAGGCCTGATCCACTCAGTCGCGGACTGCGACGAGGGTACCGATGAATCGGAAAGGCTCCGGAGTCGTCGAGTTGACCAGTTGGCCGTTCACCGTCACCGGAGCTCCGCTGGCTAGGTCTTCCAGTGTGGATCCCGCGTAGCGGGGCCGGACCGAAATACGGTCGGCGGCCAGGCCCGCTACCTCGGACCCTGGGTCGGCCAGGATCAGCGCTTCGTTCGCTGATGCCTCACCAACCTCTCCGAAGATGGATACGACGCCATCCGCATACCTCAACCGGTCGATCGGTTCATGGAAGTCCAGCTTCACCCGCATCGTTGCCGCGTTTCCCTTCAATCGGTCCCAACATGCGCGCGGCCGGCGTCGCAGAAGCTGAGGAAGTCGCACCAGTGGCAGAACTCGCCGGGCGTGGGCGTGAACTCCCGAGCGGCGATCCTCCGAAGCGCTTCCGTGACGCGCGCGCGGGTCTCGGCCGGATCTCCGGCAGGCCGCGACGCCTCCTCTCCTGACGCCAGGTAGAAGTAGGTGAGCTTGAGGTCCTCGGGCCGCTTCCCCCACACCTCCATGCACGCCAGCGCGTACAGGTCCAGCTGGAGCCACGCCAGCGGATCGTCCTCGGCGGGTCGGCGACCCGTCTTGTAGTCGACCACCTCGCACGGCCCTTCCGGAGTGCCGAACACGGCGTCGATCCGACCGCCCACCACGAACCCCTCGAGATACAGGAGGAACGCGCGCTCCGCGTACAACGGCGGGGCGGTGGCGAACCGGCTCTCGTCGAAGGCCTTCTGCAATCGCTCCACCTTGCCGGGCTCGCCGGCCAGGTCCTCGGCCGTGAGGTCAGGGGTCTCGTCCAGCTCGAGCAGCGACGCCTGGCCGCTGCTTCGACGCTCGATCCACGCATGGATCTGGGTCCCCACCCGGGCGGCCGGGCCGCTGAACCGCGGCAGCGGTCGCACGGCCGACCAGTAGAACCGCTTCGGACAGCGCGCGTACTCGGCGACGTCGCTCACGGACACCGACGTCGGCAACGAAGGGACGGGCGGACCGCTCGTCTCTCGCTCGATCAGATGCGCCGCGGTGGCCTCGGCCTCGCGGGCTTCCTTCAGGTATCGCTCGCGGTCCTCGTGGTCCAACATCGCCACCATCCCATCCAACACCGCCGGATCCGACGCAGCCTCGGCCGCCGCTCGCCGCCAGCCCTGGGGGAACAGCTCATCGCGTTCCTCGAGCATGGCGGGACCGGGCCAGTCCCGGACGAACCGTTCGCGGTACCCGACCAGCGGGTTCTCTTCGGGGCGCTCCAGACCTTCGTCCACCGTGGCCATCCCGGTATCCCGTCCCCACGCGCTCAGCTCCTGGAAGAAGGAGCTGGGGTCCTTCGGCTTGACGCCCTCGCTGTACCAATGCGCACCCGTGACGAAGAGCCGCCGCTTGGCCCGGGTCAGGGCCACGTAACAGGTCCGGCGCTCCTCCATCTCCTCGTAGTCGCGGAGCGCCAGCCAGAACTGGCGGAGATTGCCCTGGAACGACGGCAGGATCAGCGCGTCCCCACGCAGTTCGAAGTCCAACGACTTCCCGCGTTCCGCCGGGTTCTGCTGGACCATGAGGTTCGGCAGGAGGTCCTTGGCGAAGCCGGGCACGAACACCGTCCCGAACTCCAACCCCTTCGCCTGATGGATGGTCATGACCTTCACCGAGTTCTCGGTCGAAGGCTGAACCGGAGACCACTCCTGCTTGTCACCCGCCTCCACGGTGTCGACGTAGTCGAGGAAGGCCCGCAGCGTCAGCTCGCCCTCCAGCGGAGAGAACGCATGGACCTCGTCGAGGAAGGCCGCGAGGTTGCGCTTGGTCGAGGTGGCGCGTTCGACGTCAGGACTGGCGTCCAGCTCCGCCAGCAGCCCCGTCCGGCGGATGACCTCGGCCATGAACTCCCCGACCGGTCGTCGGGCTTCCAGCCGCAGCTCCGCCAGCTCGTTCCGGAATTCATCCAGTCGGGCCCGCCCCTCATCGGAGAGCGGGTGGCCTGCCTCCTCCGACTGCGCCGCCACCTCGTCGAGGTGCTCGAGGGCCTCGGTGAACAGGAAAGGCGCCACGTCCTCGCGGTCTTCGCCCCGGAGGGCCCGGTTCTGCATGGTCGCCCACGCGGCCACCCGGGCCAGGTCCTTGAACCCGACCCGGTACCGAGGGCCCAGCAGGATCCGGGCCAGGCTGACCGACGCGAACGGGTCCGCCACCGCCCGGGCGTACGCCAGGAGCTCCACGACTTCGGGAAGCTGCAGCAGCCCGGCCAGGCCCACGATCTCCACGGGGATACCGCGCTCGCCGAAGGCTTCCTGCAGCGACACGAACAACCGGCTGGTCCGGCACAGGACCGCCAGCTCGGACCACTGTGGTTCGGCCCCCCCGTCGTGCAGCTCCTGGATGCGCGCGGCGATCCATCGAGCCTCCGACCACTCGTCGGGGAACCGCCGCACATCCACCGCGCCGTCGCCCAGCGGCGGCCACGGCGCCAGCTTCTTCTCGGGGTCCGGGCGCTGCTTCTCGGGGATGGGCTCGATCACCCGGTCGGCGGCCGACAGGATGCGGGCCCCGGACCGGAAGTTCGTGTACAGAGGGAGCCGTTCCGCCGGCGAGCCGTCGCCGCGACGGAACCGGCCGCGGAACTCCAGCAGGTTGAACAGTGACGCGCCTCGCCATCCGTAGATGCTCTGATCGGGGTCGCCGACGGCGGCGATCGGGAACCCGTCGCCGAACAGCCCCGCGATGAGGTCGGCCTGCGCCACGTTGGTGTCCTGGTATTCGTCCAGCACCACCGTGTGGTATCGGGAACGGTAGGCCGCGCCGACCTCGGGGTGCGCCTCGACCACCCGTAGGGCGAGACCGATCTGGTCGCCGAAGTCGATCACGCCGAGATCGCGCTTCAGCCGGTCGAACCGGGCCACGGCCCCGGCCAGCTCGATGCGCTCCAGCGCCGCCAGGTAGGCGCGGTCGCTTCGATGCGCCGCCAGCTCGCGCAGACGTCCTTCGTTGAACTCGACGATCCGATCCGGGTCCACGCGATGGTTCGCCGCCTGGTCGGCCAGCTCGAGGATGCGGGACACCAGGGACGGCTGCCACTCGGCACTGGCGTGTTGGAACGACATCTCGTCCAGGACCCTGGCGCACAGCTCCGTACGCTGCGCCTGGGTCAGGATCCGCTGCCCGGGCTCGATGCCGGCCAGGAGGCCGTACCGCTCGAGCACCTGCGCCGCGAACCCGTGGTAGTTGGCGATGGTGGGCTCTTCCCCCTCCGGCAGGTCGAGGCCGGTCAGGGCCCGTCGGATCCGGAACACCAGGTTCTCGGTGGCCTTGTTCGTGAACGTCAGGCACAGGACGTTGCCCGGCAGCACGCCGGGATGCCCGGTTTCGATCCGACCCAGGGCGACCAGCGCCAGGTAGACGACGCGGGCAGCGATCACCGACGTCTTCCCGGAGCCGGCTCCGGCCACGACGACGTAGGGCTCGAGGGGCATCGAGATCGCCCGCCACTGCTCCTCCGTGGGGTCGGCGTTACCCATGACCTGGCGGATCTCCTCGGGGAACGAGCGCGCCACCCGAGGGCCGTCCGTGCGTTTCGTCCCGGTGGTCATCGCCCGGCACCTGCCGTGAACAGCTCTCGACCCTCCGGCCACAATGGGCACAGCGGCTTGTAGGCGCAGTAGCGGCAATCCGCGGAGGGACTGGGCCGGTACACCTCCGACTCGTAGAGCTCGCGGATCTGGGCGACCAGGCGAGACAGCCGGTCGGCCATCTGCTCGCCGAACTCCTTCTGCGCCGCGGTGTTCATCCCGAGCTGGATCCGCTTGACCATCCCCTCGAGCGTCTTCTCCCGAAGGAACGCCAACTCGACCTGCTTGACGGCGCCGAACTCGGACAGTTCAGGGACCCTAGAGATGGCCAGGTAGTAGATCCCAAGCTGCAGGTTCTGGTCGGCGGGGGGCGCGCTCCGCGACTTGCCGGTCTTGTAGTCGGTGATCTGGCATCCGTCCTTGCCGGCCCGGCTGACCCTGTCGATGTAGCCGGTCACGGTGGCGCCGTCGAACTCGAAGTCGAATCGTTGCTCTCCGGCCAGGGCCGCGGTCTCGCCGTACGCGGCGAGCCAGGCCGGGAGCATGACGGTGGTGACGAGTCTCCGGAAGGCCTCCGACACGGCGAACGACGGGAACTCCTTCGGTTGCCACCGCTCTTCGGCAGCGTCCACCAACGCGGCTTCGGTCCGATCGATCAGGCCGTGCTCGCAGTCGTCGATGATGGTGTGCACGAGCTGGCCGACCCACGCGTAGTACCCCGCCTGACCCTCCAGCCCCAGCTCCTCGGACAGCACGTACTGCAGCGCGCAGTTCTCCAGGGTGTTCAGCTTGGAATACGAGACGCGGATGCCGCGGTGGAGTGGCGTCTCTGAACCGGTCCACTCGCGCTGGTACCACCAGTGGCCGGGTCGCTCGCCCAGCGCCAGCAGGCCGGCCAGCGCGCCGAGTCGTCGCGGCGGGTCGGCGCCCGCGTCGCGCAGCGTCCGGCGCCACGTGGCGGCCGCCTCGACACTGGACAGCGGTCCGTCCACCGCCCGAGCCTGCAGCCCGGTCCATGGTGCCCCCAGCTCCGCGACGAAGCGCGAGCGGGCCGTGAGCACGGTCTCCTCTCCATACGGGTCGCTCGCCGTGAACACGACCCGGCGCCTGGCCCGGGTGGCCACGACGTGGAAGAGCCTCCGCTCGTCGGCCAGACGGAGGCGATTTCGCTCGGATTGCGAGACCGGTCCATCCAGGACGCCGAGATCGAACATGGGCTCCGGGCGGACCAGGCTGGGGAAGTTGCCTTCGACCGTCCCCACCACGAGCACCGAATCGAACTCGAGGCCGGCGGTGGCGTGGGCCGTCAGCACTCGGACGCCATCGGTAACGCCCCCCACCGAAGCCTCGGCCAGGCCCGGGCCTTCCCGGCCACTCTCCAGCAGCTCGAGGAACGCCTGGACCGACGCGTCCGCCCGTTCCCCGGCCCGTCCCACGGCCTCGGAGAACGCGAGCACCGCGTCCAGGTCTCGTCTGGCGTGGGCCGATCGTTCCGCCTGCTCGACCAGTCGGCGGGCATACGGCAGGCGACGCCATAGAACACGGAAGGCGTCCAGGACCGACCGCCCGGCCAACGGCTCGGCCTCCTCCAAGGCCTCACGGACGGCCGTCACATCGGCGATCTCGCCGGGTGACAGCCCCTCGAGGCCGGCGAGAGCATCTTGGGGAGATCGTCCCGACGCCGTGGCCGCCCTGACGGCTCCCCTCGCCGCGGCCGGAGACAACCTGACCAAGTCGGACGTCAGGACCGATTCGACCAGCGAGTCGCGCTCCTCCGGCCTGGCGAGCCATTTCAACGACAGGACGAACGGCGACGTGGCCGGCTCGGCCAGCAGCGACAGCCCTCCCTCCGGCATGACCCGAGGGATTCCGGCATCGTCCAGCGCTCGCAGCAGACCGCCGACCCGGCTGTCGTCCCGCCGTACCACGACCGCCAGCTCGCTCCACGCCACCCCGTCCTCGACATGGATCCGGCGGAGCTCGCGCGCCACCGCCCCGGTCTCCTCCGAGGTGTGCGCGGCCGACCATGCCACGAAGGTGGGACCAGGCCCCCGGTGCGGCGTCGCCAGCACCACGTGGCCGGCGACCGGAAGCTGTCGCCGGAACGCGTGGATGGGGGCGTCGGTGGTTCCCTGGAACGCGAAGACGTGGGAGCCGGCGTCGCCGGCCACCACCAGGCTCTCGCCGGCCGCCCGCACGATCAGTGCTTCCTCCGCGAACGTGGCCTCCTGATAGTCGTCGACCATCAGGTGATCGAAGGGCGCGTCGGCGGCGTCGCCCGCGGCCGCCAGCGCCGCGGCGGCCTGGTTCACCAGTCCGGCGAAGTCGACTTCGTCGCTGTCGTGCAGGACGTCGAGATACCGTCGGTAGAACCGGGCGAGCTCGCGCCAGCCTGTCAGACCGGCCGCCCCGGCCTTCTCCTCGACCTGGTCCGGGCTGAGCAGCGCCTCCTGCGCCCGGAGCAGGAACTGCCGGGCCTGATCGGCGAACCCGTGCAACCCGAGCATCCCCCCGTACGCGGGCCAGTCGGCTGGATCCTCTCCGGCCAGCAGTTCCTGGACCCGCGAGAACTGGTCCATGGCCGGCATCAGCTCGGGCGGACGCCGGTACCCGAGCGTGGGATAGACCTGGGCCATCACGTGATGGGCCAGTCCGTGGACGGTCATGACCTTCATCCCCGGGAGCGGTCGGGAGAGCCGACCCAGCAGCGACCGCCGCGCGGTCGACCTGGCCGACGTGGAGCGGACCACCAGCCCGACCCGCTCGGGGTCGGCACCCGCTTCGATCAGGCGGGCGAATCGCTCGCGAAGGACGGCGGTCTTGCCAGTGCCGGGGTCGCCCTCGACCAGCAACGGACCGCGACCGTGGTCCAGGACCGCGGCTTGATCAGGGTCGGGTCGAAGGGGTTGTGCAGGCATCTGGCCTGCATGCTACGCCGAGCCACCGACACGGCTAGAGGGAACGGCCGGCCTCGCTCGTCCCTCAGTCTCGAAGGATGCGCTCCACGGCGTCGGAGAAGGGCCGGTACGCCCCGGCCGGATCCCACCCAACGGCGTCCACGGACTCGGGGATGAACCGCACGCGCATCCCCTCGGGTTCCGCTCGGACCCGTGCCGCGGCTCGGAACCACGCCAGGGAACCCGGCGGAAGCACCACCGGACCCTGGGTCCCGGCGGTTCGCAGGGCCGGGTCGTCCTCGGCCACCGCGGTGGGTCGGAAGATCCGCCACAGGGCCTGGCTCAGGTGGTCGTCCCGCCCATCGATCAGTACGCGAGATCCGTCCCACACGGCCGAGCCGACTGCCTCATCCGTTTCCCCGTCGTCGCTCTTGCGGATGAACTCCGCCCGCAGGGCCATCAGCCCTCGGGCCCGATCTCCGGAGCGCCGAAGGCCGACCACAGGAACGCCGCGGCCAGCGACTGCCACGGCATGAACGCGTCGTGCGCCGCCAACAGCTTCGCGACGTCGTTCCGATTGGCGTCGACGAACCCGCGGGCCCTCAAAGCCGTCCATTGCAGCTCGATCGGGTGAGGCAGTGTGTGGAGTCCGCCCAGGACGGCTCGGCGGATGCGGGCGGCTCCCGTCCGCCACGCGTCGGTGGCCCGGTGGCGACGTAGTTCGGTCCACGCCCCCGCCAACGCGGCGGGCCACCGCGCCAGCAGCCGCAACCCCGACGGAGCGCCGGCCGGGTCGAACGCCCGGCCGGCCTCGTCCAGGATCGGCTGGGCCTCCGGTGGAGCAGGCTGGAACGCCATCCATCGTTGCCAGTCGGGGATCCCCCGGCGGACGGGCGGCTCCTCCCGGCCGGTGCTGCGGACATGGTCGCGACGGATGGCCCGATAGTAGGCATGGACGACGATCTGAACCTTGACCGAAGCGAGGTGGGCAGCCTTGACGCACCCCTCGATGCGGGTGAGCTCCTCCTCCGACAGCGAGTCCTCGAGCCGTTTGCGCAGATCGGGAACGTTCGGATTGGAGCGCACGACGTCGGCGGCCTGCGCCCTCAGCGTCCGGGCGAGGGCCTGGAAACTCTTCCCGACATTTGGCCGCATGGCGGACCAGGCGGCCGTGAAGAACAGGGGGTGCGCGGCGAGACTGTCCAGCGTGGGGTCGATCCACCCCATCCGAAGCGTCTGACGGATGTCTTCGCGAACGACGGCAAGCACCGCCGTGGCATCCGTTCCATCTCCACCCAGGCTGGGCGACCGTTGCCGGCTATCGCTCGTCGGCTCCTGGATGCGGAACGTGGTCATACCACCTCGCTGTCTCAGGCGAAAGCGACCACCACTGGGCAGGCCCAGAAACGGTGAGCCTACCAGTCCGCGGAGCCGCTGTCGGCGGCGTGAGCTATGTTCGCCGGACGAGAGGGAGGCCGGTGGCCATGGCCCAGCGATCCGACGCCAACCTTCTCCCCTTCGACGGTCCACCGCCCGGTGCGGCACCCGAGCGATGGCCGATTCCGCCCTTCCTGGAGGCCGGGCGTCGCCGGGTCCCCGCCGGGACCGTTCTGGCGCAGGAAGGACGTCGGATCCGCTCGCTCTTCGTCGTGGACGAGGGAGCGATCACGTTGGCGGTGACGGGCCGCGACGGCCGGAGATCCATCGTGGGGCTGGCCGGGCCCGGAGACGCGTTCGGTACGGCCGCGCTGCACCCCGGGACGGTGCCCATCTGGCCCGAAGCCAGGTCGCTCACGTCGTGCACGCTGGTGGTCCTGTCCGTCGAGGAGCTGCGCCGTGCCATGGTCAACGACCCGTCCATCGGTCAGTGGCTGGGCCAGGCGAGTGGCCGCGCCGTCGCCGACCTCCAGGCCAGGCTGTGGGCGACGCTGTCCCTCGGCGCCGTCCCTCGAACCCTCGCCCTCCTCCGGATGGTGGCCGACCGGTGGGGCCGGGAAGTGCCGAGCGGGATCGCCATCGATCTCCCGTTGTCGCAGGAGACCTTGGCCGCGATGGCGGGCCTCAGCCGGGAGACCGTGAACCGCGCCCTCGGCCGCCTGCGGGCCTCGGGCGCGATCCTCATGTCTGGCCGCCGGTACGTGATCCCTGCTCCGTCAGGGCGTACACCTCCGACCCTTTGGGCATCCGGATCACCACCCCATCACGCTCCAGCTTGAGCAGGTGGGCCAGCAGGGACCGGGCCGCCGCGGCGTGGAGCTCGGCCGGGTAGCCCACATAGATCTTCGGCACCAGGTCGGCGGGAGACTGGGGACCGCTGCGCAGGGCGGCCACCACCTGTCGCTCGCGGTGGCGCCGATGCTCCAGGTACTCCTGCAGCTTGGGCATGGCGGGGCGCACGACCGGACCGTGCCCCGGATAGATCACCTCGGGCTCCAGACCCACCATCCTCTCCAGTGAACGGAGGTACTCGGCCAGGTCGCCTTCCGGTGGGTCGATGACGCTCGTCCCCCGCCCCAGCACGGCGTCGCCCGTGAACAGCCAGCGCTGGTCGTCCTCGAAGAACACCACATGATCCGGCGTGTGCCCCGGCGACGGGATGACGCGAAGCGCGACGCCGCCGGCCCGAACGATGGTCCCTTCGGCCAGCGCCTGTTCGCCGTCCCGCGGCGAGGCCGCCAGGATGGGTGCGCCCGACATGCGGCCGAGACCGGTTGCCCCCGGACCGTGGTCCGGGTGGTGATGGGTCAGCAGGATGGCCGTGATCTCGCCGGACCGCTCGGCCACAGCGCGAAGGTGGCTCGCATCGTCGGGCCCGGGGTCGATCACCACCGCCGGTGCCCTTCCGACGATCCACGTATTGGTCCCTTCCAGCGTGAAGGGACCTGGGTTGGGCGCCACCACGACGTCGACCAACGGTTCCACGATGCGACCATGATGGCACCGTGGAATCGCTGGCCGACGTCCTCCGCGCGCGGATCGACCAGGACGGACCGATGACGTTCGCCGAGTTCATGGACTCCGCCCTCTATCACCCCGCGCTGGGCTTCTACGCTCGTCCGTCCGTCGGCGAACAGGGACACTTCGTGACCAGCCCCCACCTCTCACCGGTGTTCGGCATCCTCCTGGCTCGACAGGTGGAGGACATCTGGGAGCTGTTGGGCCGGCCCGACCCCTTCGCCGTCGTCGAAGCGGGGGCGGGTGACGGCACCCTGGCCCGGCAGATCCTGGACGCCCTGCCCGAACCCGTCCGCGAGGCGATCCGGTACGAGGCGGTCGAGCGAAGCGACGGGGCGCGAACCGCCCTGACCGCCTCGGGCATCGACGCCTTCTCCGATCTGGACGAGGTGCCCAAGGGTCGCGCCGGCTTCGTCCTGGCCAACGAGCTGCTGGACAACCTGCCCTTCCACCGGGTCCGCGCCACCGAGGACGGGATGGTCGAGCTGTACGTCGACCGCAAGGAGGAGGGCTTCCTCCTGGTGGAAGGGCCGCTCTCGGATCCCGCCCTGGCCTCCGACGTCCCCTCGCTGGCGCCCGGCGCCGAGTGGGTGGCGCGGCCGGAGGCCCCTCGCTTCCTGGACCGAGCGGTGGCCCTCCTCGACCGCGGCTACGTGTGGACCGCGGACTACGCCATCCACGCGTCCACGGACGGCACCGTGTCCGTCCACGGCTATCGCGGTCAACGCCTCGACGAGGATGTCCTGGAAGGCCCCGGTTCGAAGGACATCACCGCCGGCGTGGACTTCGAAGCCCTCCGCCGGCATGCGCAGGCCGCGACGCTTCCCGTCTGGGGGCCCGTATCCCAGCGCGAAGCGCTGCTTGCCCTGGGGTTCCGGGAGGTCGACCGGCGAGCGCAGGCCCGCCAGCAGGAAGCGATCGCCGCCCGTCGTGGCATCGACGCTTTGCGCATCTATTCGAACCGAACCCGCGCCAACCAGCTGGTGGCGAAGGAAGGGCTCGGCGACTTCGAGGTCTTCTGTGTCGGCGTGCGAACGGACGCGCCCCCGTTGTCGGTACGCGCCAGCGTGTGGTGAGCGCTACCGGTCGACGTCTCCCACCACGAAGAACACGCTCCCGAGGATGGCGATGAGGTCCGGCACCAGCGTGCCCGGGAGGATGGCCGGGATCATCGAGACGTTGGAGAACGACGCCGTTCGCATCTTCAGCCGGTACGGGAAGTCCGCACCATCACCGATCACGTAGTAGCCCATGAGGCCGAGCGGATTCTCCGTTCGGACGTAGATCTCACCTTCGGGGATCTTGATCTTCTTGGGCAGCTTGGGCGAGACGTACTGGCCGGCCGGGAGGCGGTCCATGCACTGCTCGATGATCTTGCAGGACTCCCACATCCGCTGGACCAGGACGAACAGCCGGTCGTAGCAGTCCCCGTTCTGCCCCACCGGGACGTCGAACTCCACCTCGCTGTACTTCTCGTACGGCTCGTCCTTCCGCGGGTCCATCGGCACGCCGCTGGCCTGGATGATCGGACCCGAGCACCCGTAGGCCGCCGCGACCTCGGAGGGCAGGGTGCCGATGCCCTTGGTCCGGGCGTGGATGATCTCGTTGCCCATGATCAGATTCTCGAAGTCGTGAAGCTTGTTGCGCGTCCACTTGAGGACCTCGACGCCCTGCTTCAGGAATCCGCGAGGCAGATCGTCCTTCAGCCCGCCGACTCGGACGTAGGAGTGGTGCATCCTCGCCCCCGTGGCCGACTCCATCAGCCCCTGGATCATCTCCCGCTCGCGGAATGCGTAGAACATGGGTGTCATCGCCCCAAGCTCCAGCGGATACGACCCCGTGAACATGAGGTGGTTCAGGAGCCGGTTCCACTCGGCCATCATGGTGCGGATCCACTGCGCCCGCTCAGGGACCTCGACGTCGAGCATGCGCTCCACCGCGATGATCCAACCCAGCTCGTTGTTGAACGCGGACAGCCAGTCGTGGCGGTTCATCAGGACCAGGACCTGTCGCGGATCGCGAAACTCGGAGAGCTTCTCGGCCGCCCGGTGCATGTAGCCGATGACCGGCTCGGCGCGGATGATCATCTCCCCGTCCAACTCCAGGACGATCCGGAGCACGCCGTGCGTCGACGGGTGTTGCGGACCGATGTTGAGGATCATCTCCTCGGTTCGCAGCTCGCCTTCGGCGACGACCTCGATGCCGCCCCCCCGGAGCATCCACGCGTCGCTGGCGGCGGTGAAGGCAGCCCGCTCCCTGACGTCCATCGAGTCGAAGCGTAACAGAGGCGTGGTCCAAGGCATCCTCGAGGGCGCGGCTGCTAACCTCGTCGCCGCATGACCATCCTCTCGTACCTGAAGTTCTCGCTCCTCCCGGGAGCAGATCGGGAGGAATTCGAAGCAGACCTCCACGCCATGCTCCGCCTGGCCAAGGGCCAACCCGGCTATCGATGGGCGGAGATGGGCCCGTCACTGCTCGACTCCACCGAGTACCTCGTCGTATCCGAATGGGACGAGGTGGAGCAGGTCCGGGCATGGGAACACGAGGAGGAGCACACCGGCGTCATGGAAAAGTGGGAACCGCGATATCGGGAGCCTCTGGTCCACCGGCGCTTCGTTCCCTGGCAGCGACCACAGCCGTGAGCACGCGAACCCCGGCCACATCGAAGACGCGGTCCGAGCCGGTCGATGACCAGGATGCGCGGCGGGCCGTCCCCTCCGTGGACGCGTTGCTTCGGTCCGCGCCCGGTCGCCGGGCCATCTCCAAGTTCGGCCGACCCCTGGTCAAACAGGGCCTGCTGTCGGTGCTGACGGACGTGCGAGCCCGGCTCCAGTCCGGCCAGGACGTTCCCGACGAGTCGGTCATCATGGCGCGCGCCGTCGGCGCGGTTGCGCGCGACTACTACGGCCTCTCGGAGGTCATCAACGCGACCGGGGTGATCCTGCACACCGGCCTGGGCCGCGCCCCGCTTCCCCGCCAGTCCGCGGCAGCGGTGGCCGAGGCCGCGCGCGGTTTCTCGGACCTCGAGGTGGACCGTGCTTCCGGAGCCCGCGGCCGGCGCACGGCCCGGGCAGAGTCTCTGGTGACCGCGCTGACCGGGGCCGAGGATGCCCTGATCGTGAACAACAACGCAGCGGCTCTCCTGGTGGCGCTGGCCGCCCTCGCCTCCGGCAAGGACGTCCTCGTGTCGAGGGGTGAGCTGATCGAGATCGGCGGCGAGTTCCGACTGCCGGAGATCATGGCCGCGTCCGGGGCACGCCTGGTCGAGGTCGGCACGACCAATCGCACCCGCCCTGGCGACTATCGAAAGGCGCTGACCCGCCGGACGGGTCTCATCCTCAAGGTTCATCCGAGCAACTACCGCGTGGTCGGGTTCACCAACGCCGTCCAGTTGGGCGACCTGGCGAAGGTGGCTCGGGAGTCGAAGGTCCCCCTCCTGTATGACGTCGGCAGCGGGCTCCTTGATCGCTACCCCGAGGTCCCGGTGGACGAACCCGCCGTCACCGAGGCGCTGGCCGGCGGCGCGGACCTCGCCTCGTTCTCCGGGGACAAGCTGCTGGGTGGCCCTCAGGCCGGCATCATCGCCGGACGGGCAGAGCTGGTCGAGAAGCTCCGGCGTCACCCCATGGCTCGCGCGCTCCGCGTCGACAAGCTCACCGTCGCGGCGTTGGAGGCGGTCCTTCGCCTCTACGCCACCGACCGTCGCGACGAGGTTCCCGTCTGGTCGCTGCTGTCCATCTCGCAGTCGCGCCTGCTGGATCGGGCCAAGGCGCTGTCGCAGCTGTTCCGCCGCGCCACGGCGCGAACGAGCGAGGGCGTGGCCGGCGGCGGGTCGCTGCCCGGCTACGCCATCCCGTCGGCCGAGCTCGTCGTCGCGGTGAAGGACCCCTCCAGCGTGGCGGCACGGCTCCGCCAGGGACGTCCCCCGGTGTTCTGCCGAGTCGACAAGGATGCCGTGGCCTTCGACCTGCGCACGGTCCCGGTCGAAGACGACGACCGGCTGGTTCGAGCCATCCGCTACGCCCTGGAGCAGAGCTGATCCCGGCGCCGTGAGCGCGCAGCCGACCCCGATCGAAGGAGCGAGCCCTCCTGCCCCGTCGCTGCAGGTCGTGGCCACGGCCGGACACGTGGACCACGGCAAGTCGGCGCTGATCCTCCGTCTGACCGGGATAGACCCGGACCGCCTGGCCGAGGAGAAGCGGCGCGGACTGACCATCGACCTCGGGTTCGCGTGGACCACGTTGCCATCGGGGCGGGAGATCGGGTTCGTCGACGTCCCAGGCCACGAACGGTTCGTCCGGAACATGCTCGCCGGCGTGGGCCCCGTGCGGCTCGTGCTGTTCGTCGTCGCCGCCGACGAAGGCTGGAAGCCCCAGTCCGAGGAGCACGCAGAGATCGTCGACGTGTTGGGCGTGGACGGAGCCGTGGTCGCGCTCACGAAGCTCGACACCGTGGATGCCGCCACCCTCGCCGAGCGCACAACCGAGGTGAAGGCGCGGCTGCGCGGCACCAGGCTGGAGGACGCCCCGTTGATCCCGTGCTCGGCCGTGACGGGGGAAGGCATCGACGCTCTCATCGGAGCGTTGGACGATCTGGTGGCCCAAGCTCCTCCGCCAGAGCGGGCCAGCCGTCCGCGTCAGTTCATCGATCGGGTCTTCACCATCAAGGGAGCGGGAACGGTGGTGACCGGAACCCTGACCGGCGGGCCGCTCGCCGTCGGGCAGGAGGCACAAGTGCTCCCGTCAGGGCACCGGGCGCGCATCCGTGGGTTGCAGACCCACAAGCGCTCCCTCGACACCGCGTACCCGGTCAGCCGGGTGGCCGTGAACCTGGCGGGCACGCCGAAAGAGGACCTGACCCGCGGCGACGTCCTCACCCTCCCGGGTCAGTGGCGGCCGGTGTCGGTGTTCGGTGGTGTGTTGTGGCCGGTACGCGGACTGGACCACCCCCTGGCCTCACGTGGCGCGTACAAGCTGCACGTCGGGTCCGCCGAGCGGGACGTTCGCATCCAGTTTCTCTCCGAGGAGCGCCGGCTGACGCCGCCGGCGGATGGGGCACCGGCAACGGCCTACGTCCGGGTCACCCTGGACCGCCCGCTGGTCCTGGACCTCGGTGACTCGTTCGTGGTCCGGGAGGTGGGCCGGCGGGAGACCGTTGCGGGAGGCCGCGTGCTGGACGTCGATCCGACCGGCGGGCCGGCCGCAGACCAGGCACGGTGGCTCGCAACGCTGGACGGCCTCCCGCGGATCGACGTGGCCGACCGGATGGTTCGACACCGAGGCGCGCTCCGCGGGTCCAGGCTCCAGGCGGCGACCGGGGTCGGCCCCGACGAGATGGTGCGACGGGGGATCCTGAGGCTCGGCGATTGGCTGGTCAGCGCAGACCTGGTCGACGCTGCCGGCCGTGCCGTGGCGACCGCGCTCGCCGCGCATCATGCGGACCGGCCGCTCAGCCCCGGCGTTGACGTGGTGGACATCCGGGCGCTCCTGTCCCGCGATCACGAGGCGTTGGCGGACGGTGGACTGGCCGACGCCGTCATCGATCGCCTGGCATCCGCCGGCGCCGTCGAGCGGGAGGGAGCCGTGATGCGCCTGCCGGGACGCCGGCCGTCGACCGCGGGCCGCGAGGACGCCGATCGACTGGTGGCGGCCGTCGCCGCCGGTGACACGACGCCTCCCACGGTTCGCGAGCTGATCGCATCGGGCTTCACCGAGGAGCTGATCCGAGCGACCGCCGGCGAGGGCCGGTTGGTCCGCATATCGCCCGACATCGTCATCACCGCGGACCTGTTGGCGCGGGCGGAGTCCATCATCCGCGCCCGAGCCGGCCCGCCCGGACTGACGGTGTCCCGTTTCAGGGAAGCGTTGGGGACCAGCCGGAGATTCGCGCTGCCCATCCTCGAGTACTTCGATGCGAAGGGGATCACTCGCCGACAGGGCGACGTTCGTTTGCTACGGTCCGGGCCGCCTCAGCCGGCGACCTGAAGCGTCGACAGCACCCTCTCGCAGCCGGATCGGATCTCCGCGGCCCGCTCGGGAAGGCTCGTACAGGTGACGACGAACTGCGTGCTGCCTCGCAGGAACCCGACCCACGTCACGTCGACGTTGTAGCCCACGCCACTCGGGACGCGGATCGAGTAGCGCAGCGCCGGCTGACCGGCGATGCTGATCTCCTCGGGATCCGACAACAGCTGGACTTGATGTGAGGCCACGCGAGCGTCCAGCTCCTGCCTGGTCATCTCGCTCCACGAACCGAAGTCGTCGGTGGGAAGCCCGGACAATCCGTACACGATGGTGACGTTGTTCAGCTCGTCCAAGCCCACGGCGTCGATGGACTGGAGCTGTGGCTGGACCGTCGGTGACGGCTGGTCGTTCGGTGAGGGCTGTGGTGGGGCGACGTCGAACCGCAGCCACGCACCCGGATAATCGAAGCGCAGCCCATGCTGGTCGAAGGACTGGATGGCCGGATGCGAGCTACCGGGAGAGCTGTCCACCAGCACCGTCTGACGCGTACAGGCAACGAGGGCGCCGAGGAGGACGACGAGCCCGACACGACGAAGTCGCATCCACCCACGGTACCCACCGTGGGGGCACTCCACAACGGCCGTCAGTCTGAGATCTCGGCGACCAACTCGACCTCGACCGGGGCACCCAAGGGAAGCTCCGGCACTCCGACCGCGGTCCGCGCGTGCCGCCCCGCCTCACCGAACACCTCCGCCAGCAGATCGCTGGCGCCGTTGGCGACCCTCGGCTGCTCGGAGAACCCCGGGGCGGAGGCGACGAACACCGAGAGCTTGACGATCCGGCGGACGCGACCCAGCGAGCCCAACGCATCCCGAAGCACGGCCAACGCCTGCAGGGCGCATCGCCTGGCGGCATCCGCTCCGGCATCGGCGTCCAGCTCCGCGCCGACCTTTCCCTTCCACAGCAGGACGCCATCCGCCATGGGGACCTGACCGGCCAGGAAGACGAGGTTTCCGGAGACGACCGCGGGGACGTAGGAGGCGACCGGACGGGGGGCCGCCGGCAGATCGAGGCCGAGTTCGGCGAGGCGAGCTTCGGGGTCCACGGCCGAGGAGCCTAGCGCAGCATCGCGCCCCGAACGACCTCGCTCGATCAGGCGAGCGAGCGAAGGATCCGCCCGCCGCGGCGGTTCACCATGATCCTTCGCTCCAGTTCGTTCAAACCCCCCCAGATGCCGTGGGGCTCGCGGATGCGGATGGCGTACTCGAGGCATTCGATGCGGACCGGGCATGCGGAGCAGATGGCCTTTGCCTTCCTCTCGCGAGCGATCCTCTCTTCCCTGAGCTCCACTTCACTGGGAGGGAAGAACAGACCGGAGTCCTCGCCACGGCACGCTGCCCGCCACTGCCATCCATACTCCCAAGTGTTGGTCGCCACGGTTGGTGGCCCGAGGGCCTGCCCTCCTCCCCGTTTCCTGCACGTACTTTCGTACAACGACGGGCTCGGGATGGCGTCCGTTCCAGCTCGTGACCGGTTGTTTACACAATCGGCACAAAGGTGAGAACAGCCTGAAGGCTAGGGTCCGGTCTCAGGCTCTGGTTCCACCCGGAGGATCAGTCCATCGATCCCCTTGACGCGGACCCGGGTGCCCTTGGCGATGGGCCCGTCCATGGACCGGGCCCGCCAGATCGTCCCCTTCACGTAGACGCCCCCCTCGGGATCGAGGTCGGAGCGAACCTCGCCGACCAGACCGACCAAGCCGACCTGGGCCGACCGGACGCGCTCCTTGGCTCGGATGGCAACGGTCAGGCCGAAACCGAAGAAGAGCGCGCCCGCCACCGTGGCCAGCGCGATGAGCCACCCGGGCACGTCGATGGCCGGAGCCACACCTCGCCACGCCAGCACGGATCCAACGGCGAACCCCGCCGTCCCGACGATCGTCAGGACGCCCAGCCTTCGCAGGACCACGTCCAGACCTTGCAGGCCCATCCCGGCGATCAGGATGGCCAGGCCCAGCCAGCCGACGGGGACCACCGTGAGTCCATAGCCCGCGAAGGCGACGAAGACGCCGCCGGCGATCCCGGCCAGCCCCAACCCCGGTTGGGTCAGCTCGAACGCGATCCCCCAGGCGCCGAGCACGATCAGCAGGTACACGGCGAGCGGGGTGCTGACCGCGTGGAGCACGCGCCGCACGGGCCCCATCCCGTCGAACCGGACGGTGACCGGCCCGTCCGGGCACGCGGTCGCCAACGTAACGGAGCCGGTCGCGGTGTTCACCGATCTGCCGTCCAACTTCTGCAGCAGCTCGCACACGCTCGGCGCGACCACGGTGACCGCGCCGGCGGTGAGCGCCGGTCCAGCAGGCATGGCGGGGCCCTCCACCAGACGGCGCATCTCTTCGGGGGGAACGCCCTTCGCCACCGCCATGGCGGCCAGTCGACCGGCCATAGCCTGCACGTCCGCGGGTTCCTCGCGGAACGCCGACGTGGCGAGATCGAAGGGCCTGGCGGGCCCGAGCCCGGCTCCCGGGGCCATGGCAGCCACGGCGGCGCCGTACACCAGGAACACGGCGCTCCCTTGGGCCCGGGCGCCGGACGGCCCCACCCACGCGATCACGGGAACGGATGCCCGTTGGATGAAGTCGCCGAGCCGCTGGCCTCGATCGCCGTAGCTGCCCGGCGAATCGATCTGGAGGACGACCACCGTTCCATCGCGCTCTGCCCTCTCGATGGTTCCGCGGACGAAGTCATCCAGGGCGGGATCGATGGCGCCCTCGACCTTGACCACGTCCACGACCGCGGCGCCTCCCTGGGCGTGGGCCGAACCGGCGGGCAGCACGACCATGGCGGCGAAGGCCAGCATCGACAACGCACGGAGTCGGAACGCGAGGAGTCGGAGCACCCGGCGATTCTAGGGGGGCCGCCCCGGCCCGCCCGGTCGGTGATGGTCCCCGGTAGAGTCGAGATCCGTGCAGTGGGAAGAGCTGTTCACCCGGCCCGTCCTGATCGTCTCGGGAAAGGGCGGCACCGGGAAGTCGGTGGTCGCCGCGGCGGCGGCAGGGAAGGCGACCGCGGCGGGGCTGCGGACACTCCTCATCGAGGTGGAGGGGCGCGGAGAGGTCACGCGGACCCTGGGGATCCCCGACCCGGGCTTCACGGAGGTGGCCACGGCGCACGGGTTCTCGGTGTTGTCGGTCTCCCCTCGCGAGGCCGCGCTCGAATACCTTCGCCTCTTCTACGGCATGGACCGGGTCAGCCGGCCCCTGCTGCGTGCTGGGGCGCTCGATCAGGTGATCGGGGCGGCCCCGGGCTTTCGCGACCTCCTGGCCTGCGGGAAGCTCTACGAGGTCCAGGAGGTGCGCCGCACGGACCCACGGGACCGCGACCGCCCCCTGTACGACCTCGTGATCGTGGACGCTCCGCCCACCGGGCAGATCGCCTCGTTCCTGGCCGCCCCGGGAGGATTCGCCGACCTGGCTCGGGTTGGACGGCTCAGGCGTCAAGCCGTTGCGGTGGAGCGCTTCCTTCGAACCTCGGCCGCCGTCCTGCTGGTGGCGATCCCCGAGGAAATGGCCGTTGCCGAGACGATCGAGGCCATCCCCGCCATCGAGAGCACGGGTGTTCCGGTGGCGGCCGTCGCAGCCAACCGTTGTCAGGATCCCGTGTTCGGAAGAGGCGTCGGGGCCGTGGGCCGCGCCCTCGGCGCGGGAGACGTGGCCCGAGTATCGAAGGAAGCCGGGCTCTCGCTCTCCGACGAGCAGGCCGCCTTCGTCGCGGAGGGGGCGCTCGCGGCCGACCGGCGCTTCACCCTGCAACGCGGCTTCCTCAAGGAGCTGCGCCGCCATGCGCCGGTGCTCCGACTCCCTGAGATCGGCACGCTGGACCCGCGGGAGGTGGTGGTTGCGCTGTCAGGGATCATGCGGGGCGACGCACCGCCCCCGCCGACCGCGCGCCTCGTCCCAACCTCCGTTCGACACGATGGGCCGGTCGGATATCGAACGATGGCCCATCGCCCGGCGAACCTCGACGAGACCGACCTGGCCGGCCTCCTGTCGGGCACTCGCATCGTGGTGGTGTGTGGGTCCGGAGGTGTGGGCAAGACCACCGTGTCGGCCGCGCTGGCCGTCCTGTTGGCCGAACGCGGCCAGCGCACCGCGTTGCTCACCGTGGATCCTGCCCGCCGCCTGGCCTCGGCGCTCCGCCTTCCCGCCACTCCCGGCGAGCGGACCCGCATCAGGGTTGGCGGCGGTCGCTCTGTGGTAGCGATGCAGCTGGACACCCAGCGGACCTTCGACGACCTGATCCGGCGGCACGCGGGAAACGCGGAGCGACGGGACCGCATCCTGTCGAATCGCTTCTACCGACGCATCGCCGACACGCTCTCGGGCACGCACGAGTACATGGCGATGGAACGGCTGTACGAGCTGGCATCCGACGAGGATCACGAGGCCATCGTGATCGACACGCCGCCGACACGGAGCGCGCTCTCCTTCCTCGACGCGCCGCGGCGGATGACGGACTTCCTGGGAGGGCGCTTCCTGAGATGGATGCTCTGGCCCGGAGCCAGGGCGGGGAAGATCACGCTCGGCATGGCCCGGTTCGGAGCCGCCGCGTTCGGAGCGACCGTGGGCCGGCTGATCGGTGCCGAAGTTCTCGCGGACACCGTCGAGTTCCTCGCCGCCTTCGAAGGGATGTACGAGGGCTTCAAACGACGGGCCGCCGCGGTCCTCGAACTCCTTCGATCGAGCGACTGCGCCTTCGTGGTCGTGACGGCGCCGACACCCGGCAGCCTCGAGGAGGCCGGGTACTTCATCGACCGGCTGCGGTCGGGCGGGATGAGGGCCGAGGCGGTCGTGGCGAACCGCTGGCACGCCGACGGCACGGTCCTGCCGGAGCAGACGGAGGGGACGATCGCGTCGCTGCTGGAGGGGGGCCCGGAGGAACGGGCGGTCGCCTCGATGCTCGCCGACGACGTGCGCCGGGAGCCCCTCCAGGCGGCAGAGACGGACGCCATCGAAGCGTTCGCCCACCGGCACGATCGGGTACCGATCGTCGCCGTTCCGGAGCTGCCGGGGGACATCCACGACGTGGCGGGGCTGCGACGGGTGGCGGCGTACCTGGGGCGCTGAAGAAACGATGCGGTTCGATCAGGCGGAGAGGCCGGACCTGATCATCGGCCGCCATTCGGAGGGAGTCGGAGCCTTGCGGAGCAGGATGCGCCGCTCCTTCGTGCTCATCCCACCCCACACACCGAATTCGGCACGGGACTCCAGTGCCAGCACCAAGCAATCGTCCCTCACGGGACAGCGAAGGCAGATGGCTTTCGCCTTGCGCTCGGCTCGTCCCCGAGGATCGAAGAACAGCTCTGGATCGTACTGGCGGCAGCGGGCTTGATCTTGCCAGAACACGGCGGGCATCCTATGGTCGGCTGGAAGCGGCGACCAATAGTCCATCCGAACTATTTTCCGAGGCGTGAAACGTCGTCACATCCTTCACTCGTCTCATTGGCACAGTAAGCTAGTCCGACCCACGAGGCTCATGGCTTGAATCGCACATATCAAACTCGCCCCCGGCCCGCGCGCCCGCAACCGACGACTCCCGTCGGGATCGTGGCTCGGGTCCTGCTCATACCCTTCGTGATCTTCGCCGCCGCGGGGCTGGTCGCAGCGGGGCTGTTCCCCGCCATCGGGGGGGCCGGGAAGGTCGTGAAGCTCTTCAACCAACAGTTCGCCCCGACCACAGGCGAGCTGACCATCCCTCAGCTCGCACTCCGATCGACGATCTACGCCGCGGACGGCTCCGTCATCTCACAGGTTGCGGACCAGAACCGGATCCCGGTGCGTCTGTCCGACGTCGCCCAAGTGGCCAGGGACGCCATCCTGGCCGTCGAGGACCATGCCTTCTACGACCACGGTCCGATCGACGTGAAGTCCATCGTGCGGGCGCTCATCGCGAACGTGCAGGCAGGGAAGGTAGTGCAGGGAGGCTCCACCATCACACAGCAGGTGGTGAAGAACTTCTTCACCGGAGGTGAGCAGACCTTCCAGCGCAAGTGGGAAGAGGCGCGAGACGCGGTCCAGCTGGAGCGCTCCTACTCGAAGGACGAGATCTTCGAGGCCTACCTCAACGACGTGTACTTCGGACACGGCGCCTATGGGATCGGCACCGCGTCCGAGTACTACTTCGCCAAGCCCGCCAGCGCGCTGACCCTGCCGCAGGCGGCCCTGCTGGCCGCCCAGATCTCCGCGCCGTCCTTCTACGATCCGGTCACGCATCAGAAGGCCGCGATGGACCAGCGCAACATCGTGCTCGCCGACATGCTCAAGTGGAAGTTCATCTCGGAGACGGACTACGAGGCGGCCGTGGACACGCCGATCAAACTGACCCGGAAGAAGCCAAAGGTGAACCTGCCGCTGCCGTACTTCGCCCAGTTCGTCCAGGACACGATCATCCATCCGGTGAAGTACGACCCCAACTACAAGAAGCTCGCCAACCCGTACTACAAGGACATCATCAGGGTTTTCGGTCGGTCTCCTGAAGAGCGGGCACGCTTCATGTACCAGGGCGGACTCAAGATCTACACCACTCAGGATCCCGTCATGCAGCGCGCGGCCCAGGCCGCGGCGCTCCGGCACATCCCCAACGAGGGCAACCCGTTCACCGGCAACCCCGAGGTCGCCATCTCCACCGTCGCGACCGACACGGGCCGGATCCGGACCTTGATGGGAGGACCCGACTTCACCAAGCACAAGCTCAACCTGGCCGTGCAGTCGCAGCGCCAGGCCGGCAGCGCGTTCAAGGCCTTCACGCTGGTGGCCGCGCTCGAGCAGGGCATCCCGCTGGGGAAGGTCTACCCGACGCCGAACCCCGTCCACATCCCCGCGGACAAGTGCGGTCAGCCATGGAGCCCGGGGAACGCCGAACCCGGCGGCGGTGGGTTCATGGACATGGCCACGGCGACGGCTGATTCCGTCAACGTCTGGTTCGCTCAGCTCATCGCCGACACCGGGGCCGCCAACGTCCAGGAGGCGGCTCGGCGGATGGGCGTGGTGAGTTACGCGTACAACTCGACCGTGAAAGTCGACCCCTTCTGCGCCATCACGCTGGGCGCCGTCGAGGTCAATCCGCTCTCCATGACGGCGGGGTTCGCCACCCTGGCCAACAACGGCATGCGCTGCTACCCCTTCGCCATCGACAAGGTCGTGTCATGGACGGGCAAGGTCCTGTTCAAGGCGAAGGCCAAGCCAGCCTGCCAGCAGGTGGTCGACCCGAAGATCGCGGCCACCGTCACCAGTCTGCTTCGGGGCGTCGTCCAGTACGGCACCGGGACGAACGCGAACATCAACCGCCCCCAGGCGGGCAAGACCGGGACCGCCCAGGACTTCTCGGACGCGTGGTTCATGGGCTACGTGCCGCAGCTCTCGACCGGTGTGTGGGTGGGGTACGGATACGCCAAGAAGAACGTCGACATGACCAAAGCGCCCATCCTGACCAGTGGTTCCCTGGCTGGGTTCCATCCGTTCGGAGGAACGCTCGCCGCCCCGATCTGGGCGGACTACATGTCCAAAGCGGTCGCCGGGCTCCCGGCGAAGAGCTTCCCGCCCGCGCCCGGGCCGCCCAGTGGCAAGGTCCCCGATGTCGTCGGCATGAAGCAGGCCGACGCCGAGCAGACGTTGCTGGATGCCACGTTCACACCCAACGTGGTCAAGGAGGCCTCCACGGAGCCGGAGGGCACCGTGTTCGCGCAGGAACCGAAGGGTGGCGCGACGGCCACGCTCGGGAGCCGGGTCACCATCCACGTGAGCAACGGGAAGGCGCCGACGGCGGTGGTGCCCAACGTCGTCGGAATGACGCAAGCCGACGCCGAAGCGGCCATCAAGGGCGCCGGTTTCGCCGTCAAGGTGGTGGAGGAGGCCGTGTGCGAGCCGACGCAGGACGGCGTCGTGATCGCCCAGGACCCCGGTGGTGGAAAGAAGGCAGACGAGGGATCCACGGTGGTGATCACGGTGGGCAAGCTGGAACCGCCGTGCCCGACCCCGTCGCCCTGACGAGCCCCGTTCGCCGCGCTAGCCGCCCAGCCGCGCGCGAACCTTGGCTTGGACCGCTTTCCCATCGACTCGGCCCCTGGCCTTCGCCATGACCTGGCCCATGACCTTGCCAAGGTCTCCTGGTCCCGATGCGCCGGTCGCGGAGATGGCGTCATCCACCAGCGCATCGACCTCCTCTTCGGAGAGACCGGCCGGGACGTAGGCCTCGAGGATCCGCTGCTCCTCTCGTTCGGCCTCGGCGCGGTCCTCGCGCCCACCCGAGGCGAAGGCCTCGGCGGCCTCCTTCCGTCGCTTGACCTCCCGGACGGCCACCTCGACGAATTCCTCGTCGGTGAGCGGACGGGCCAGCTCGACCTCCCGGTTGGTCACCGCGGCCGAGAGCATGCGCAGGGTGGACAGCCGAACCTTCTCGCCCGACTTGAGCGCGGCGCGCTGCTCGTCACGGAGCCGGGCCTTCAGGCTTCCCGGTCGAACCTCGTGCCGTGCGGGTTGGGTCGCCGGCGCGTCCGATCGATCGGCGGTGCCTTCCTGGTCGGCCACTACAATCGGGACTCCATGTCGTCTGCCGCTCTGGCAACTGTATCCGGAATCCTGCTGTGGTCGTTGGTGGTCGTGGCCGTCGGCGGGATCGCCTGCATTGCCTACGGGACCCTGATCGAACGAAGGTGGTATCGGACGGCGACGTATCGCGTCGCCGCGTTGCCGGCAACGGCCGGCGCACCGTTGTCGATCCTGCATCTGTCGGACCTCCACATGGTGGCGGGTGACCGGCGCAAAGCCGCGTTCCTGGCTTCACTCCCGCAACCGGACGTCGCCGTCGTCACCGGGGACATCCTCGGCGAGCCCGAAGCCGTCGACACGTGCGTGGACGCGCTGCGGTCCGTCCGGGGCCGCGTCGCTTCGTACTTCGTCATGGGTTCCAACGACTACTTCGCGCCGCAGCCGCTGAACTACCTGGCGTACTTCCGGCGAAGGCGGCGCCACCGCCCGGCGCGACGCAGCACGTCCGACGCCTTGCGCGGGCGACTCGAGGCGGATGGATGGGTGTACATGGCGAACCGGACCGCCGACCTCTCCCTGGACGGGCTCGGAGTCGAGGTGGTCGGCCTGGACGACCCGCACATCGAACGACACGACCTGCGGGTGGCACTCCGGCGGGACCCCTCGGCCCTGGGCCTGGCGGTCGTGCATGCGCCGGACCCGGTCCCGGAGTTGGCCGCCCTGGGCTACGACCTCATCGTCTGCGGCCACACACACGGGGGGCAGGTCCGGATGCCGTTCGTCGGAGCCCTGGTCACGAACTCGTCGATCCCGACCCGGCTGTGCATGGGACTTTCCCGGTTCGGCCGAACGTACCTGCACGTCTCCCCGGGGCTGGGCACCAGCAAGTACGCCCCGTTCCGGTTCCTGTGCCGTCCCGAGGCCACCGTTCTGGAGCTGGTGGCACGGCCGGCGTCGTCATGACGAAGGCAGCGACGGATCGCCTGGCGGAGCGCCTCGCCGGGCGCACGGCCGATCTGGCGAGGGCCTATGGCGCTCCAGGCGTGCAGATCGCGCTGACCGATCGCGGCGGGACGATCCTCTCCACGTCCTGGGGCCACCGTGACCAGGCCGCTCGGTTGCCGGTGAGCCGCGACACCTTGTTCCAGATCGGTTCGATCGGGAAGTCCTTCACGGCAGCGTGTCTCATGCAGCTGGCCGAGGAGGGCCGCCTCGACCTCGATGCGCCGGTGGCCGAGTACCTCCCGTGGTTCGAGGTTCGGTCGGCGTTCGGTCCGATCACGATCCATCACCTCATGAACCACACGGCCGGCATCATCACGGGCTCGGACATCACGTCGGACTCGCCCTTCGACGTCTGGGCGTTGCGCGACACCGAAGCCGGCGCGCCTCCGGGTGAGCGATGGCAGTACTCGAACATCGGCTACCGCGTCCTCGGGTTCGTCCTCGAGGAGCTGGAGCGGCGTCCGTACGCCGACATCGTCGGGGCGCGCGTCCTGGAACCCGCCGGGATGCCGGCGACGGAGCCGGTGATCACGAACGACATCCGCGATCGGTTGGCCGTCGGGTACTCCCGGCATCCGGACGACCGGCCGCTGCCGTACGACGCGCCACTCCAGCCGGCGACCTGGCTCGAGACGGCGACGGGCGACGGCAGTCTGGCGTCGACGGCCGAGGACATGGCCGCGTACCTCCGCGCGTGGCTGAACCGGGGGCAGGGCGACGCCGGCACCGTGGTCAGCGATGCGAGCTTCGATCGGATGACCCGCGATGGCGCCGCGCCGGCCGAGGAAGGACGCCGGTACGGGTACGGGCTGGCGGTTCGCACCATCGAGGGGCGCAGCTACCTCGGGCACGGCGGCGGCATGGTCGGCTATGCCTCGGCCATGGTGGGCGAGCCGGAGACGGGGTTCGGCGCCGTGGTGATGACGAACTGCATCGACTGGGAGGACTGGACGATCACGCTGGCCCGAGACACCCTGGGCTGGCTTCGCTCCGAAGCCGAGGGACGACCCCTTCCCCCGCCGGAGCCCGCTCCGGATCCTTTGCTCGTGGAACGGGCCGATGACTACGCTGCTCGCTATCACGGTCCGAGGGGCACGCTCGACGTGATGGCGGACGGCAGCAGACTCTTCGTCGAACACGGCGGAGACCGCATCCGGCTGGCGCGCCGCCCCGACGATCGCTTCCTGGCCGAGCACCCGGACTTCGAGCTGTACCTCCTGGGATTCGAGCGCCGTGAGGGCGCGGTGGTCGCGGCGGTGCACGGCCCCGACCGATGGATCAGGGAAGACCGTGGAGGAGCGATGACGAGCACCTCGAACCAGGAGGACGGTGCTTCCATCTTCATCGGGCACTATCGCAGCAACAATCCCTGGACCACGAACTTTCGAGTGGTGCACCGGGACGGACAGCTCCTGCTCATCTACCCGGACGGGATTGAGGAAGCCCTGGTGCGGCTGAGGGACGGCCACTTCCGGGTGGGTGAGGACCCGGGGTGCCCCGAACGACTCGTATTCGATGCGGTGGTGGATGGGCACGCCTTGCGGGCCACCCTGTCCGGCTGTCCGTATTTCCGGACGTTCACGCCCTAGCGGCGACCCTGCCGTTCGTCCAGGACCCGGCGGAAGGCCCGCTCGTAGCCCGACACCATGGCCTCCTTGCTGAACCGGTCCTCGACCCTGGCTCGGCATGCGGCCGGGTCGATCTCGTCGAGTCGCTTCACGGCGGCGGCCGCATCTCCCGGATAGCTCTCCACCGGCACGATGAACCCAGTGACGCCATCCTCGACGACTTCCGGGACCGCGCCACGAGGCGTCGCGATCACCGGCGTGCCGCACGCCATGGCCTCGGTCATCACCAGGCCGAAGGGCTCGTCCCAGTCTATGGGGAAGAGAACGGCTCGAGCCCTGGACAGCAGGTCGAGCTTCTGCTGCTCGTCGATCTCCCCCAGGACCACCGCGTCGGGGGGCAGCGCGGGCCGCACCTCGTTGGTCCAGTGCTCCTCCTCCTCGGGATGAGCCACCTTCACGGCGACCACCAGCGGCGCGCCCGCCTGTCGCGAGGCGAGGGCCGCTCGCAGGACGCCCTTGTCGGGATGAGCTCGCCCGAGGAACAGGAGGAAGTCGTCCTTCTCCTCGCGGTAGGGATACTTCTCGAGGTCGATCCCGTTGTGAACCACACCCGCGTACGCCAGCTCCGGCATGTGGGACCGCTGGCTCTCGCTGATGGCCACGAACCGGACCGACCCGCTCAGTTCCGCATACAGGCGCCGCATCTCGGGCGTGAACGATCCGTGGACGGTATGGACGGTCGGCACGTCCAGCATGGCGGCCACGATCAGCGACGACCACGGCGAATGGACGTGGTACAGATCGAACCGTCCCGGGTCGCGGAACGCGTGCAGGGTGTGGATGGTGTCGTGCCAGACGTCGTTGATCATCCGCGGCCCGGGCGCGGTCTCGAACGAGGACTCGAGCGCGGCCTTGGTCTGGGAGTCCCCGGTGGCGAACAGCGTGACGTCGTGGCCCCGCTCCACCAGGCCGTCGGCCAGCAAGGCGACCACCCACTCGATCCCGCCGTAGCCCTTGGGAGGGACGGCCAGCCAGGGCGGCGCCACCTCGGCGATACGCACGGGCCGGAAGGCTAGCAGTACCGGTCTGTACACTAAGTCCCGGCCGGTTCGGCCGGCGGGACGTAGCGCAGTTTGGTAGCGCGCAGCGTTCGGGTCGCTGAGGTCGCGGGTTCAAATCCCGCCGTCCCGACTCCTCATCGCTCAGATGTCACGGCCCTGCTCGGCCTGACATAATCGACGGTCGATCCCCCCTCCAGGGCGTGGGTCGGCCTGCCATCACGTAGGACGAGGACGCATGCAGAAACTAGGACCGAAGCATCGGATGTGCCGCCGGGTGGGCGCCGCGGTCTGCGGCCGGCCCAACTGCCCCACGGGCAAGCGACCGTTCCCACCGGGCCAGCACGGCCGCGGGCGGAAGCGGATGACGGAGTTCCACCTGCGACTGCTCGAGAAGCAGAAGCTGCGGGCCATCTACGGAGTCGGCGAGCGGCAGTTCAGGCGGTACTTCCACGAGGCCACCCGGACGAAGTCTGTGACCGGCGAGGAACTGCTGAGGCTGCTCGAGACGCGTCTGGACAGCCTGGTGCTGCGGCTGGGGTTCGCCCAGACCATGCCCCAGGCCAGGCAGCTGGTGTCCCATGGCCACATCCTGCTCGACGGCAAGCGGGTCGATGTTCCGAGCGCCAACGTCCGCCCCGGCCAGACCATCCAGCCCACGCCGGCGGGGAAGAACCTGATCCCTGTGCGCGAGGCGGTCGAGGTCACGCCCGACCCTCCTCCGTACCTGGAGCGGGACAAGGAGGCCCTGGTCGGGAGGCTGATCAGCCTTCCGGAGCGGGAGCAGATCCCTTTGCCCGTGCCGGTGGAGGAGCGCCTGATCGTGGAGTTCATGTCCTAGGCTGCCCTGCCGGCTCCCGTAACGCGATCTCCACACCCCGGTCGGTTGCCTCGGATGAGCCACGGGTAGCATTGCTGAAGACCGGGGCTCCGCCCCGGCCGATCCATCAGCCGGACCTGTGAAGATCGCAACCGTCGAGCCGCGGGCAAAGGACGGGCAGCGTGCCTCGGTGCTGCCCTGGCTGACCATCCTCTTCCTTGGGTCCGCCGCCCTGGGCGCCTGGTTCCTGATCGGCCCGGCCCTCGGGTCGGGGCCCTATTACAAGGTGGGCTGGAGCCGGACCGCGTACGAGTACAGCGACCAGATCGTCCTGCTGTTCGTCCCGTGGGCCCTGGCACTTTTTGCCTGGCGACGCGGGGCCAGGGCGCCCGTCGGACTGCTGGTCGGTGGAGCGTTGGTGCTGCACGTGCTGGTGCTCTTCGCGCCACTGCCGCAGTCGCAGGACTTCTATCAGTACCTGTTCTACGGAAAGATGCAGGCCGCGCACGGGGCCAACCCGTTCGTGGTCAACCCGAACGTCTTCTGGGCGGACGCATGGTTCCCGTGGATCAGGTGGAACGCCCAGCCGAGTGTGTACGGCCCCGCGTGGATCCTGGTGACGTTCGGCGCGGCGAAGGTGGCGGGCAACAGTCTTGCCGTGGCGTTCGTCGCGTTGAAGCTCGTGATCCTGGCCCTCGACTTCGCGGTGATGGCGGCCATCGTCGCGATCGCCAAGGATCGGCCCGACCCCGCGCGGGCGGCCGGCTGGGGGCTGCTGGCCTTCGCGTGGAACCCCCTGGTGCTGATCTCGGTGCCGCTGGCGGGCTCGGCCGACATCGCAGTCGTGGCGGGATTCTTGGGGGCGGTCTTGGCGCATCGTCGGGGACGGCCGTGGCTGGCCACCGTCCTCCTGACCTTCGCCGCTCTGGTGAAGGTGTACGCCATCATCGGCATCGTGCTGTACGTGGCCCTGCTGGTCCGAGAGCGAGGCGCGCGTCGCGCCGCGGGCCACGCCGCGCTCGCCACGGGACTGGCGGCCGCGGCCTACGCGCCGTACTGGGCCGGGCTGTCCACCTTCAGCGGCCTGGGCGATGCGGCGGGCATCGTGAACACCTCGCTGACCGCCACCATCCAGCGAGTGGGGTTCGCCTATGTGTTCCACGTGGCCGGTCTCCACGCCTGGTACACGACCGCCGAGGTCCTGGTCCGCGTCCTGGCCGGCATCGTGCTGGTCGCCGCCGTGATCTGGGCGATCCGCCGGGCCGTCGACGAACAACGGATGTGGTTCGGCGTCCTCGTGGTCCTGACCGCCTACGTCGTGCTGACGCCGTGGTTCCTCTACTGGTACCTGCTGGCGCCGGTGGCGATCGTGGCGGTGCTCCCTCGCAACCGTCTGACCTACCCACTCCTGACCTTCGCCGGCACCTCGATGGTGATGGTGTTCCTGCCGTGGCCGCCGGCGTTCTGGGTCCTGGAGTCGGTGCTGCGCTACGGCCCACCGTTCGCGGTCTATCTATGGCAGCGGTGGCCGCAGCCGGTCCCCGTCGCCAGGGATTCCGCGCCATCCGTCGTTCGGATCCCGGACGCTTCGCCGAAGGTGGTCCAGCCCGCTCGCGCGGTCAAGTGATCGCGTCGCTCGCGTAGACTCCTCACCTCGATGGCCAAGGTCTTCGTCTCGATCGACATGGAAGGCATCGCCGGCGTCGCCCACCTCCGGCAGGTCACGAGGGGAAGCGACGACTTCCCCGCGGCCCGCAAGCTCATGACCGAAGAGGCCAACGCCGCCGTGGCCGGCTCGTTCGACGGCGGCGCAACGGACGTGGTGGTCAACGACTCCCACGGTGACATGGAGAACCTGCTCCCGGAAGAGATGGACCCGCGAGCCGAGTTGATCATCGGCTCGCCCAAGGTCCTGTCCATGATGCAGGGGTTCGAGGCGAGCTTCGACGTCGCCCTGTTCGTCGGGTACCACGCGGCCGCCGGCACGCAGGCCGCCGTCCTGGACCACACCTACTCGGGCCGCCTGATGTACGAGGTTCGCCTGAACG
Organism: Actinomycetota bacterium; assembly: GCA_044870295.1. GTDB lineage: Bacteria > Actinomycetota > UBA4738 > UBA4738 > UBA4738 > AC-52. Next base: position 6,836 of record JBIOYQ010000147.1, on the reverse strand, counting down.
GCGAACCGGTCACCGAGGCCGAGCTCAACGCGGCGTTCGCGGGGACGTATGGCGTCCCGATCGGCCTGATCACGGGCGACGACAAGGCGTGCGCGCAGGCCGCCAAGCGCCTCCCGGGGATCAGGACGGTGGTGGTCAAGGAAGGGTTCGGACGGAATGTCGCCAAGTCCCTCCACCCAACCGTGGCCCGGGAGGCCATCCGGAAGGGAGCGGCCGAGGCGGTGACGGCTCGCGGAGAGCTCACCTCGTATCGGCCCGCCCCGCCCTTCGTCCTCGAGGCGGATGTGGCGACGACGAGCTGCGCCGATCTGTGCGCCCTGGCACCAGGTGTGGAACGGACGGGGCCGCGGACCGTTCGATTCCAATCCGACGACTTCCGAGAGGCGTTCCGGTGTCTCCTGGCCTGGACCCACCTGGGCGCCGGCGAGGCACCTCGATACCCGGTCACGTAACACGTGACCGACGGCGGCCCCCCTCTCGACGACCCGCGAGCACACGTCCGCCGCAACATCGCCGCCTGGACCGCGTTTGCCCCCGACTATGCGGAGCGGGCTCCTCGAAACTGGGCCCAACCAGAGATCAGCTGGGGGAGCTGGCACGTTCCCGAGTCACGTCTCGGAGTCTTAGGCGATGTGTCGGGACTGGACGTCCTCGAGCTGGGGTGTGGCACCGCCTATTTCTCGGCCTGGCTGGCCAGACTGGGAGCCAGACCGGTCGGGCTCGACCCCACCCCGGCCCAGCTCGCCACGGCCCGGGCCATGCAGGAGCGATTCGGCCTCCGGTTCCCCTTGGTTCGGGCCAGCGCGGAAGAGGTGCCCATGGCCGACGGGCGGTTCGATCTGGCCCTCTCGGAATACGGAGCGAGCATCTGGTGCGATCCGTACCGGTGGATCCCCGAGGCATCTCGCTTGCTACGACCGGGAGGACGCCTCGTCTTCCTCTGCAACTCGGCACTGATGATGTTGACCGCCGACGAGCTCGGCAGGATCAGCCGGCAGCTCAATCGAGACTACTTCGGGATGCACCGGTTCGAGTGGCCGGACGATCACTCCGTGGAGTTCCACCTGGGCTACGGCGATTGGATCCGCTTGCTCCGGTCCGAGGGCTTCACGATCGAGGATCTGATCGAGATCCAAGCTCCGCCAGGAGTTCCTTCACCCGACCCGTGGGTTCCCGATGACTGGGCCGACCACTGGCCTCCCGAGGAGATCTGGGTGGCACGCAAGGGTCCGTGAGGACCGGAAGGCTGGATCAGCGGATCAACAGCTCGGCGATCTGGACCGCGTTCAAGGCGGCCCCCTTGCGCAGGTTGTCGCCGGCGGCGAAGAGCAGGAGCGCGTGGTCGTCACCGGGAGCCTCTCGGATCCGACCAACCAGCACTTCGTCGATGCCGGACGCGTCCAGGGGAGTCGGATAGCGACTTCGTTCAGGGTCGTCCACCACCCGGAGGCCCGGTGCCCGGGACAGCACGTCACGCGCCTCCGCAGCGGTCGTGCTTCGATGGAATCGCGCGTAGATCGAAACGCCGTGGCCGGTCACCACGGGCACCCGGACGGCGGTGGCCGAGCACACCAGGTCAGGGATCCCGAGCACCTTGCGCACCTCGTTCGCCATCTTGATCTCCTCCGTGGTGAAGCCGCCGCCCCCGGGCTCGAACCGTTCCGCATGGGGCACGACGTTGAAGGCGATGGTCCGGCCGAACACTTCGCCGGCGGGGAGCGCGACGTGATCCGGGGACGTGAGCGACTCGATGTCGTCGTGCAGCTTCTCGACCTGCTCGGCCAGCTCGCGCACGCCTTTCATGCCGCTGCCCGAAACCGATTGGTACGACGAGGTGACCAGGAAGCGCAGCCCGAACGCCCGATGCAGCGGCCCCAACGGCATGAGTGCCGTGATGGCCGTGCAGTTGCCGTTCGCGATGAGGTTGTGGTGATGCTCGAGGGCGTCCGGGTTGATCTCCGGGATCACCAGGGGGACCTCGGGGTCCATGCGGAAGGCCGAGGAGTTGTCGATGCAGACGGTCCCCGCGGCCGCCGCGGGAGGGATCACCGCCCGCGCCACTGAGGCGCCGGCCGACGACAGGGCGAGGTCGATCCCCTCGAACCACCGCTCCGACGCGACCCGGACGGGGACCTCGTCGCCACGAAACGTCAGACGCTTCCCCTCCGAACGCGGCGAGGCGAACGGCACCACCTCGTCCGCCGGGAAGTCGCGCTCCTCCAGGATCTGCAGGATGGTCCGGCCGACCGCCCCGGTGGCGCCCACCACGGCTACGCGCATGGCCACCATCCTACGGGGCCGGACCGACCTCGCCGCCGATCGGCTCCTACTCGTGCTCGCGGGTGCCGCGGCCATCCTCGCCCAGGCCGAACCTCGCGTGCACGGCGCGGACGGCTCGATCGGCGTCCTGGGACCGGATCACGCAGGAGACGCGGATGGACGACGTCGAGATCATCTCGATGTTGATCCCTTCCTCGGCCAGGGCGGCGAACATCTCGGCCACCACCTCCGGATGGCTCTTGATCCCGGCGCCCACCAGCGAGACCCGTGCGATGCGGTCGTCGATCGTCTGGCCCGACCCGCCGACCTCCTTCACCACCCGCTCGATCGCCGAGACGATGCGGGGCAGGTCTGCCTTCGGGATCAGGAACGAGACGTCGGTCCTGCCGTCGCGGCCGGCGTTCTGCACGATCATGTCGACGGGCACGCCCCCGTCGGCCACGGCCCGGAAGATGGTAGCGGCGATGCCGGGGCGATCGGGGACGTCTTCGATCGTGATCTTGGCCTCGGCATCCTCCGCGGCCACGCCCGAGATGATGGCCTGCTCCATCCTGGCGTCCTCCTCGGTGATCCACGTGCCCGGCGCGTCGGTGAACGATGACCGCACGTGGACCTTCACGCCGTGCGTCCGAGCGTACTCCACCGACCGGAGCTGGAGGACCTGCGCCCCTGACGCCGCCAGCTCCAGCATCTCCTCATAGGAGACCGCGTGGAGCTGACGGGCCTCCGGCACCATGCGCGGGTCGGCCGTGAAGACGCCAGCGACGTCGGTGTAGATCTCGCACACGTCCGCCCCCAGCGCAGCCGCGAGTGCCACCGCGGTGGTGTCCGAGCCCCCACGTCCCAACGTCGTCACGTCGAAGGCGGTGGACACACCCTGGAAGCCAGCCACGATCACGATGTCGCCCCGCGCCAGGGCCTCCAGGATCCGACCGGGCCGGATGTCGATGATCTTTGCCTTGCCGTGGCTCGTATCCGTGATGATCCCGGCCTGCGAGCCTGTGTAGGACGCGGCCGGATAGCCCGCCGCGTTGATAGCCAGGGACAGGAGCGACATGGCCACCCGCTCCCCCGCCGTCAGCAGGAGGTCGAGCTCGCGCGCGTTGGGCGCTGGGCTCAGCTCGTGCGCCATGGCCATGAGGTCGTCGGTGGTGTCGCCCATCGCCGAGACCACCACGACCACCTGATGGCCGTCCCGCCTCGCCGCCACGACCCGATCGGCCACCGCCCGGATCCGCGCGGCGTCGGCCACGGAGGTCCCCCCGTACTTCTGCACGATCACCGGCATCGAACGATGAGCCTAGCGCCGATGCGGCCTCTCGCTGGGGAGGGAGCTGTATGCGTCGAGGATCGCCGTCAGGGGGAGGTGTCTTCGCCCGAGCGAGACCAGAGCACGGAGCCGGGCGGAGAGCTCGAGTCGAACACGCACCGATACAGCACGGCCCGGGCCGGGCTGATACCCGAACGGATCACGTCACCCACGCCCTCGAGCCGGCGGATCATCAGGATCGCGAACACGGCCACGCCCATGGCCACGAACTCGCCCGGCTGGCCGGTCCACGCGGCGACGACCGGGACCGAAGCCATGCCGATGGTGGTGAAGAGGCTGGTCGAGCGGAGGGCTCCACCGATGACGATCAGCACCCCCGCCACGACCATCTCCCATGGCAAAAGCGCCAGGTAGACGCCGGACGCGGCGGCGAGGCCGCGTCCGGCCATCTGCTGTGCGTAGAAGGGGAACGAGTGGCCGACCACCACCGCGACGCCGGCCAGAGCCACCCATCCATCGTCGAGGTGACCCCAATGGCGTGCGGCCAGCGCCCACATGAACCCCTTGAGCACGTCCAGCGTGGCCGCCAGGGCCGTCCATCCGACGCCCAGGTGGACCGTCATCATGATGTGCGCGTCGGTCTCTCCGGCCGACCGCTTCGACGCGGCGATCAGCGCCGACGACCGCTTCGCCCGCGCCACCAGCCACGTCGACGGAAGCGTTCCTGCGAGGTACCCGCCAGCGCCCCACGCCAGGCCCCGCCACAGCATGCCGATAGCCTACGCCTGATCCAGTGGACCCCCGCCGGCCGACCCCGGCGCGCGCCGGCACTCAGTCCCAGTAGAACGCGGTTCCGAGCAGCCCTGGACCGGTGTGTGCTCCGATGACCGGGGTGGCCGGAACGACGTAGCGCTCCACCAGCGTCGATCTGGCGGTGATCCGATCGAGGAGGCCGCGCGCCTCGTCGTCGGCGGCGGCGTGGATCACGGCGAGGTGCAGCGGCCGCCCCCCGGCCGCTGCCACCGTGTCGTCCAAGATCCGATCCACGGCCCGGCGCCGGGTCCGGGTTCGCGCCACGGGCACGATCTCGCCGCCCCGGAACCCGAACACCGGCTTGATGTCCAACACGGTGGCCGCGTAGGCCTGCACCTTCGTGACCCGACCGGACCGGCGGAGGAACTCGAACGTGCCCACGGTGGCGAGCAGCCTGGTCCGACGGGCCACCTCTCGGGCCCGATCCGCCACCGCCTGCAGCGAGCCTCCGGCCGCCGCGGTCCGCCCGGCCTCGGCGGCGACGAACCCCTCCGCCATAGACGCCGTCTGGGAGTCGATCACCTCCACCTTCCCCTCGAACTGCTCGGCCGCGAAGGCGGCCTGCTGGCCGCTGGAGCTCATGGACGACGCAACCGTCACGCACACGATCTCGTCGTGCCCGGTCCGACGAAAGGCCTCGAGGAAATCCCCCGGCGACGGCACGGACGTCGACGCGGGCTCGCCGTCCCGAACCAGGCGGTCGTAGAAGTCGGTGGGCGTCAGGTCTGAACCGTCGCGGTAGACCGCCTCGCCGAGCTTCAGATACATTGGGACGACCTCGATGCCCAGCTCCGCAACCAGCTCGCCCGGAAGGTTGGCTGCGCTATCGGCAACGACCGCGACCATCGACGCACACCTTAGATGAGCGGCGAGCCCGCGCCAGCCTCCGGCGAGGGCGGATTCGCCGCAGCCGTCCGCTCGCCGGGGTTCCGCCGGCTGCTGATCGGGCAGGCGGTCTCCTCGCTGGGCGATTGGGTCGCCACCCTGGCCTTCATCGTGGCGGCGTTCGCCCTGACGCACGGCAACCAGACGGCAGTCGCCATCGTGTTGGTGCTGCGCCTGGTCCCGCCCATCTTCGCGGCTCCGGTGGGTGGCGTCGTGGCCGACCGCGTGTATCGGCGCACCATCATGGTGACCTGCGACCTGACGCGGGCCGCGCTGATCGCGTTGGTCCCGTTCGTCGGCATCGGGCTCCTGTACGTCATCGCGTTCATCCACGAATCCATCTCGTTGTTCTTCCTCCCCGCGCGGGACGCGAGCGTGCCGCATCTGGTCCCGGAGGGCTCGCTCGCGGAGGCGAACGGCCTGATCCTGGCTTCGTCCTACGGCTCGATCCCGATCGCCGCGGCGCTGTTCAGCGGACTGCGCGCCGTCGCCTCCCACATCCCTTCATGGGTCCCGTTCGGCCATCTGTTTCGCGCCCACCCCACGTCGTTCGCGTTCTTCTTCGACTCGGCGACGTTCGTGTTCTCAGCGGCGATGATCGCCCGTCTCCAGCTGCGACAGGACCGCTTCGAAGGCAAGGGCCAGATCGTGGAGAGCGTCCTGGAGGGGTTCCGCTACGTGTGGTCGCATCCGGGCCTGCGGTCGCTCGCCTACGGCCTGGTCGTGTCGATGTTCGGGGGCGGCGTGCTGTTCGCGGTGGGGATCGCCTACATCCACCAGACCCTCGGGGCGGACGACGTGGCGTTCGGGTGGCTGACCGCGCTGTGGGGAGCCGGCATGGGGATCGGCCTGGTCGTCGTCCGGGTGCTGATGAAGGATCGTGGCCGAGGCGCCACGTTCCTGCTGGCGGTGGCGACGTGTGGCGTCGTGCTCGTGGTGATGGCGTTGCTGCCGCAGCTCTGGCTCTCGTTCGTGGCCGCCGTCGTGTTCGGAGCCGCGTTCTCTGTGGCCATTCTGGTCGCCCTGACCACCGCCCAGGAGGTAGCCGAGGACCGCATCCGGGGCCGGATCATGGCCGGTGTGCAGATGCTGTTCCGGATCGGGTTGGGCGTGGGCGCCCTCGGGGTCGGCGCCCTGGCGCACTCGATCGACGAGGTCCATGTCGGCATCACGCTCGACGGGAACCAGATCGGGCTGATCGCCGGTGGGCTGCTCATCCTGCTCGGTGCCGTGGCGGCATCCGGGTTCGGCCGCTCTGGTATGGAGAGCACCCGATAGGCAGGGATCGAGCCGATAAGGTGTCGGACCGTAGGACCCTGGCTAGTTCGCCCCGATTCCTGCCACCCACATGGCTCCGACGATCGTCACGAGCACTCCTTCGGCGAACATCCACCAACGCAGCCATCGTTCGTTCGCCGGACGGTCGTACGGGAAGACCTTGTATGGCCGAGGTCGCTGGCGGCCAGACCTCAGATACTCAGCGTGGCGCCGGGCATGGCGACCCGACAGCGACATCATCGCGATTCCACTGGCGATCACGATGGAGCCCAAGATCGCGACGGTCGTGTGGTCCACCATCCCGCCAGAT
>JBIOYQ010000146.1:0-14819 GCA_044870295.1 Actinomycetota bacterium | reverse complement strand
CGCCCTTCAGGTTGTAGCAGCCGGCATGCGGCAGGTTCAACTTGGCCAGGGTGTCGACCAGTGGCTTGTTGATGCAGATCGGCACCCCGCCGAGCGCGTTGACCAAACCTTCGAACCCGAGGAAGTTGATCTCGACGTAGTGGTTGATGGACAGGCCGGTGAGCCGCTCCACCGTCTGGACGATCAGATCTCTGCCGTGGGGATGGTTGATGGCCGTGTTGATCTTGTTCAGCCCGAAGCCGGGGATGTCGACCCGGAGGTCCCGGGGGATCGAGAGGACTGTGGTCCGCGGCAGCCTGGTGTCGACCGTCACCACGATGATGGTGTCCGACCTTTGCCCCGTGATGCTGTGCGCGCTGTTGGGCACACCCTTTCGACTGTCGCTGCCGAGGATCAGGTAGTTACACAGATCCTGGTTGCATGCCGGCTCCTCGATGTGTGTGAGGCAATCGGGGTCGGTACGTCGGCAATCCGTCCCGGTTCTTACCTTGACCAAGCTTCCCTCGACGCTGTGGATGGTCCGGATGGCCAGGGCCGAACCGGCGGACACCATCAGGGCGAGGATCCCGGCGACGGCCAGAAGGGCCACAGACGTGCGGCGACGAGACGGTCGTGGATGCGGGGGCGGGTGTTCCATTAGCCTTCTCAGCCTACATGCGGAGGCGAACGCGGACGGTGGCGGCCGGGGTGGAGATTCCATCGCAAGTCGAGGACGCGCACGCCGGGGACATCGATACGGAGCCCGAGGAGCTGCTCCGGGCCTACACCAGGCAGCTGTTCGGCTCGAGAGGGAAGGTGTGGTGGGGGCGCCTGCGATACGAAGCCGGGAGCTTGCTGCGCCGCTTCCCGGCGCTCTACCTGCCGATCGCCCGGCGGCGCCGCCGCGCCGAGCCGCTCACCTCGGAGACCGAGCTGGTGGTCGAGGGCTTCCCGCGCTCTGGGAACACGTTCGCCGTGGCGTCCTTCGGGACGGCCCAGACCCGGCCGGTGAAGCTGGCGCGCCATGAGCATGCTGCCGCCCAGGTGCTCGGCGCGGTCCGGAGGAACGTCCCCGTCCTCGTGCTGATCCGAAGGCCGGATGACGCGATCCTGTCCCTGGCCGTTCAGCAACCCCAGCTGACGGTGCGGCAACTCCTGCGGAGCTACCTCCGCTTCTACCGGCCGCTGCGGCCTTGCCTGGACCGCCTCGTCGTGGCCACGTTCGACCAGGTCACCACCGACTTCGGTGCGGTGACCCGCCGCGTGAACGATCGGTACGGGACGGCGTTCGGCGTGTTCGACCATACGGAGGAGAACGCCAGGCGTTCGCTGGAGGAGATCGAGCGGCGGAGCCGCGACCGGTGGGGCCAGAGCCTGGCGTCGGAGTTGAAACGGTCGGCGCCGTCGGAGGTGAAGGACCGCGTGAAGGCTGCCCTGCGAACGCGGTACGCACATCCCCGGCTCGCGCGGCTCCGGGCACAGGCCGACGATGCGTACGGGGTCTTCGCGCGCGCCGCCGAAGGGGGGGCCACGGCGTGAGCGACATCGTGTGGCGGCCGACCCAGGAGTACGTCGAGCGGGCGAACGTCACGCGCTTCATGCGGACGCATGGCATCGGGTCGTATGACGAGCTGGTTCGAAGGTCCCAGTCGGACATCGAGTGGTTCTGGGACGCCGTGGTGAAGGACCTCGGCATCGAGTTCTTCGAGCCGTACACGAAGGTCCTGGATCTCTCCAACGGCGCGCCGTGGGCGACGTGGTTCACCGGTGGCCGCGTGAATCTGGCTCACAACTGCGTCGACCGCTGGGCCGAGCGCACGCCGGACAAGGTCGCCGTGCTGTGGGAGGGGGAAGAGGGAGCCGTTCGGGCCGTCTCCTACTCGGCGCTGCGGGAGATGGCCGACCGTCTGGCCTACGGGCTTCGTTCGCTCGGCGTCGAGGAGGGCGACACGGTGGGGATCTTCCTCCCGATGGCGCCCGAGACCGTGGCCGCGACCCTGGCCTGCGCCAAGCTCGGCGCGATCTATCTCCCCATCTTCTCCGGCTACGCCGCCGACGCGGTCGCCACCCGACTGCAGGACGCGGAGGCGAAGGTGCTCATCACGGCCGACGGTACCCTGCGCCGCGGCAAGGTGGTGCCGATGAAGGAGACCGCCGATGAGGCGGCTGCCATGTCTCCTTCCGTGCGGCACGTCGTGGTGTGGCCGCGACTCGGCCGCGACGGCCTTCCCTGGGATGAAGGGCGTGACGTCCCGTGGGACGACCTGCTCGCGGCCCAGCCGGCACGGTTCGATACCCTCTCCCTCGACCCCGAGCATCCGCTGTTCATCGCCTATACCTCCGGGACGACGGGGCGCCCCAAAGGGTCCGTGCACGTGCATGGCGGCTTCCTGGTGAAGATCACCGAGGAGGTGGCCTACCAGGCCGACCTGCACCAGGACGAGATCCTCTTCTGGGTCACCGACCTCGGTTGGATCATGGGACCCTGGGAGATCGTCGGGGCGGGCGCGCTCGGGGCGACGGTGTTCCTGTTCGACGGCGCCCCCAACCATCCCGGACCGGATCGCCTGTGGGACATGATCGAGCGCCACCGCGTCACCACCCTGGGGATCTCGCCCACGCTGATCCGCGCGCTCATCCCGGCGGGCGAGGATCAGGTCCGCCGCCACGACCTCTCGTCGCTCCGGATCCTCGGATCGACCGGCGAGCCGTGGAACCCCGACCCCTATCTATGGTTCCTCCGGGAGGTCGGTGGAGGTCGCTGCCCGATCATCAACATCTCCGGCGGGACCGAGATCGGCGCCTGCTTCCTGTCTCCACTCCCCATCACGGAGCTGAAGCCGTGCACCCTCCGGGGACCGGCGCTCGGGATGGACATCGACGTGTGGGGACCGGATGGGAAGCCGGTTCCGTGGGGCGAGGTCGGCGAGCTGGTGTGCAAGCAGCCCTGGCCAGCCATGACCCGTGGCATCTGGAAGGACCCCCAGCGCTATCTCGACACGTATTGGAACCGCTGGCCGGACGTGTGGGTCCACGGTGACTGGGCCAGCGTGGACCAGGACGGCTTCTGGTTCCTGCATGGACGGTCGGACGACACGATGAACGTCGCGGGCAAGCGGGTCGGCCCCGCCGAGGTCGAGAGCGCCCTGGCCCATCACCCGTCGGTGGCCGAGAGCGCGGCGGTCGGCATCCCCGACGAGGTGAAGGGGGAAGCGATCTGGTGCTTCGTCTCGACCACCCCCGGAACGGTCAGGGACGACGCCCTGGCCGCCGAGCTCGCTTCGGTTGTGTCGCAGCACCTCGGGAAGGCCTTCAAGCCCTCCAGGATCGTGTTCGTGGACGAGTTGCCGAAGACCCGCAGCGCCAAGATCGTGCGGCGGGCCCTGCGCGCCGTGGTCATGGGCAAGGAGCCCGGCGACCTCTCCAGCCTGGAGAACCCCGGCGCCCTGGACGCGATCCGGGCGGGGATGTGAGCGCCGCCGGGGGCGGAGCGGTGATCCGCCAGACCGACCGTTGCGAATCACCCGGTAAGGTCCGCCGGAGACCGGAGCCGCCCCCCAGTGCCAGCCCCTGCCTTTCTCGATACCTACGAGCCCACGCGGAGACGACTGGTGGCCGTTCGTAGCATCGAGGACGCCCGGGACCGTGACCTGGTCCGCCGCGTCGGGAACGGCGACGAGCAGGCATTCCGTGCGCTGTTCCGCCGGTACGGACCGGTGGCCAAGGGCGTGGCCCTTCGTCTGGTCCGGCAGGCCTTCATGGCGGAGGAGATCGTGCAGGAGGCGTTCCTGGCCCTGTGGCGAGACCCGTCCGCGTATCGCGAGGAGCTGGGCACCGTTCGCGGGTGGCTGCTGTCGACGGTCCACCACCGGGCCGTCGACATGGTCCGGCGCGAGGAGGCGCAGCGCCGGCGGGCGGGCGAGCCGCAGCGTGAGGCCCTGGAGGACATCGCGCAAGCGGTCGTCGACGAGGTCCACCTGCAGGACACCCGGTCGCGGGTGCGCGAGGCGATGGGCGAGCTGCCGGAGGCCCAGCGCCAGATCATCGAGCTCATGTACTTCGGAGGGAAGTCGCAGTCGGCGATCGCCGCGGAGCTGGACCTCCCCCTGGGGACGGTGAAGAGCCGGACGCTGCTGGCGATGCGCCGGCTGCGAACGAAGTTGGTGGATGAGGTATGAGCATGGCTGAGCGACCACACGACGAGCTGGAAGAGCTCATCGTCGCCGACGTCCTCGACGGCCTGGACCCGGCCGACGCGGAGCGGCTCCAGCGGCTGCTGGCCGAGCACGGTCCCGAGTGCCTGCGGTGCCGGGCCCTCCAGTCCGACTACCGCGACGTGGCCGGCACGCTCGCCCTGGTGGTCGACCCGGTTCCCATGTCCGAGGGTGCAGAGGACGCGCTCATGCGGGCCGCGACCCGACGGGCCCGCGGGGAACCCGAGCCGACCGTCTCCACCCGGGGCCGCGGAGCACGTCGGTGGGTGGCCGTGGCGGCGGTCGCGGCCGCCATCGCGGTGCTGGCAGGCGCGATCGGCTACCGCCTTGCGCCGAAGCCCGCCGGCTTCCGCACCATCACCCTGCAGGGGACCGCGCAGGGCCAGCTCGTCCTGGTGTACCAGCCCGGACAGACCAGGGGGAACCTCTTCGGGACCGGCCTGGCCGATCCCGGTGCCGGCAAGGTCTACGAGCTCTGGTACCGGCCTTCCCCGGACGCGAACATGGTCCCGGCCGGCGTGTTCACGCCGAGCGAGGGCGCGGTCCAGGGTGCGCCGGTCACCGTGGGGAAGGACTTCGACCTGGTGGCCGTCACCGTGGAACCAGGACCGGACGGAAGTCCCCAGCCGACCTCGCAACCGATCCTGTCGGCCCCTGCCTAGGGGTCAGAGCCGCGCGGGAGCAGCGTGGGCCGCGCTGCCCGGCATCTCGACCCGACATAGCATGTGGCCAGCAGATCCGCTGTCTCGACGGACGGAGGTGCTTCGCCATGGCCGAGAGGAAACCCGCGAGGAAAGGCACGCAGAAGTCGTCCAAGGGATTCACGGACGACGAGCGTGCCGCGATGAAGGCTCGCGCCCAGGAGCTGAAGGCGGAAGCGCGGGCGAACAAGAACAGGGCGGACGGAGAAGCCGACCTGCTTGCGGCGATCGCCGCGATGGGGGAACCGGACCGGGCGATGGCCAAGCGAGTTCATGCGATCGTCCAGGCAAGCGCGCCGAGCCTCTGGCCGAAGACCTGGTATGGGATGCCCGCGTACGCCAAGGACGGCAGAGTCGTCTGCTTCTTCAAGAGCGCGGAGAAGTTCAACTCGAGGTACGCGACGTTCGGCTTCGAGGAAGCGGCGAACCTCGACGAAGGCCCCATGTGGCCGACCTCCTTCGCGCTGAAGGAGCTGACCCCCGCCGAAGAGAAGAAGCTCGCCACGCTCGTGAAGAAGGCCGCGAGCTGAGGACCGGACCCTCCTAGCCGCCGCCTGCCTCGCCCAGGAGCTCCTGGCCCTTCCCCGGCACGGGTCGATCCCGCCGCTTCGGCGACGAGCGCAACCAGGCCAGACCCGCCAGACCGGTCAGGATCGTGGCCACCGAGGCCAGTCCCAGCGACGCGCGCGGGCCGAAGTGCTCGGCGATCCAACCGACCAGCGGACCGCCGATCGGCGTGCTCCCCAGGAAGACCAGCGAGAACAGCGCCATGACCCTCCCGCGCATGGCCGAGCTCGCGTTCAGCTGGAGCAACGCGTTGGAGGTGGCGATGAACGCGGTGCTCCCGACGCCCACCGGGACCATCGCGGCCATGACCAGACCGAGGTTTGGCGCCACCGCTGCCACGCCGATGGCCGCGCCGAACCCCAGGGCGGAGCCGACCAGCAGCGGCGGCGTGGCCCGGCTCCTGGTCGCGATCACCAGGCCGCCCAGAACGGCCCCCAAACCCATGAAGGAGAACAGGACCCCGTAAGCCTTCGCGCCGGCGCCGAACGTCTCCTCCACCAAGAGTGGGAGGATGATCGAGAAGTTGTATGCGAGCGTCCCCACCGCGGCCATCATCAGCAAGGGCACGCGCAGCTCGGGCTTCGACCATGCGTAGCGCAGCCCGGCTCGAAGCTGTCCCGGACCTCGCTCCACCGGAGGTGTGCGGTTGAGCCGGGCAGCGTCCATGGCCAGCAGTCCGGCGATCACCCCCAGGTACGAACCGGCGTTGATCAGGAAACACGGCGCGATCCCCACCGTGGCGATGAGCAGGCCGGCGATCGCCGGCCCCACCACTCGGGCGCCGTTGACCACGACGCTGTTCAGGCTGACGGCGTTCGCCACATCCTCGGGCCCGACCATTTCGATGATGAAGCTCTGCCTGGCCGGCATGTCGACCAGGTTCACCACACCCAGCAGGAGGGCCAGGACGAACACCATCCAGAGCTGCACCACGTCGAACAGGGTCAGGAGCCCGAGCGTCAGGGCCAGTACCCCCGCCGCCGCCTGGGTCCAGATCACCAGCCGCCGCTTGTCCACGCGATCCGCGATGACCCCTCCCCACGGCCCCGCCACCAGGATCGGAGCGAACTGGAGGGCGGCCGTGGCTCCCAAGGCCACACCACTCCCCGTGAGCTGGAGCACGAGCCAGGCCTGACCCACCGACTGCATCCAGGTGCCGGTCAGCGAGACGATCTGCCCGAAGAAGTAGAAGCGGTAGTTGTGGGTTCGCAGCGACCGGAACGTTCGGTCGAAAGCGTGTCGAAACCGGCCCATGCCGGCTACGCTTCGCCCTTCTGAGCTCGGGCTTTCAGGATGACCTGCTTGCGGGCCAGGCGAGCCTCGCGCCGTAGCTTCGCCTCCCGCTGGCGCCGTTGTTCGTCCTCCGTCTCGGCGATGACCGGTGGGACCGGGCGCGGGTTGCCGTCCTCGCCCAGGGCGACGTACACCAGGTACGCGCTGGAGGTGTGGACCAGGCGGCCGGTGCGGACGTTCTCGGCCTCCACCCGCACTCCCACCTCCATCGATGTCCGGAAGGCCTCGTTGACCATCGCCTTGACTGTCACGACGTCGCCCAGGTACACGGGCTCAAGGAAGGTCATCTCGTCCATGGCGACGGTCACCACGGGTCCCCCGCAGTGCTTCATGGCGGCGTACCCGCCGGCGTTGTCCACGAGTCGCATGATCACGCCCCCGTGCACGTTCCCCATGAGGTTCGCATCACCGACCTCCATGGGAAGGGCCAGGACCACGGATGACTGCGCGGCGGGCCGGGGTTCCACGGCCTGTTCGCTCACCTGCCGTACTCCTTCAGCAGGTGGCGGGCGATGACCACCCGCTGGATCTGGTTCGTGCCCTCGTAGATCTGGGTGATCTTGGCGTCGCGCATCATGCGCTCGACCGGGTAGTCGCGCATGTAGCCGTATCCGCCCAGCACCTGCACGGCGTCGGTGGTGACCTTCATGGCCACGTCGCCCGCGTAACACTTGGCCACCGAGGCGAAGTACGTCATGCGCGGATCCTTCGCGTCGACCAGCGAGGCGGCCTTGTACACCAGGAGCCGCGCGGCCTCGATCTCCATGGCCATGTCGGCCAGCATGAACTGCAGCCCCTCGAAGTGGCCGATGGGCTTGCCGAACTGCTCGCGCTCGTTCGCGTACCGGGCGGCGACGTCGAACGCCCCCTGCGCGATGCCGAGAGCCTGTGCGGCGAGGGTCGGACGCGAGTAGTCCAGCGTGCGCATGGCGTAGGTGAAACCTTCAGACTCCTCCCCGATCAGGCGATCCTCGGGGATCTCTGCGTTGTCCAGGTAGACCTCGCGGGTTGGCGACCCTCGGATGCCCAGCTTGTGCTCCAGCTTGCCCACGGAGAACCCGGGGTCGTCCGCGTAGACCAGGAACGCGCTGATGCCCTTCGCCTTGAGGTCCGGATCACGGGTAGCAAACACCGTGTAGGCGTCGGAGGCCCCCGCACCGGTGATGAACCGCTTCGTCCCCGACAGCTTGAAGCCGCCATCGATTCGCTCGTATCGCGTTCGCATGGCCACCGAGTCGCTGCCGCTTCCGGGCTCGGTCAGGCAATAGGACATCTGGTGCTCGCCGCGCGAGATGCCGCCGAACAGCTCGCGCTTCTGGTCGTCGCTGCCGGCCAGCAGGATCGGGATGGCGCCCAGCCGGCTCACCAGCGGGATCAGGGCGCAGCCGGCCGAGATCCGGCTGATCTCCTCCACCATGACGGCCATGGTGAGCGAGCCTCCGCCGCCCCCGCCGAACTCCTCCGGGTAGCCCACGGCCATGAGGTCGTGGTCGACGAAGACCTTGTGGACGTCCCAGGGGAACTCGTCCGCCTCGTCGATCTCGGCGGCCCGGGCCAGACCGATCTTTTCCTCGACGATCTCGCGCACCAGCGCGCGGAACTCCTCCAGCTCTTCGGGCAGGCCGAAGCCGGTCGCCGGGTCGCTCATGCTTCCACTTTATTCGGTACCGAGCGGGAAGCGGGTGCGAAGGGTCCACCGGTCGCTGCCGGTCATCAGCCAGACCTCATCGGCTCGAGCCTCAATGGGGACCACGCCCGAGATGGCGCGCTCGACCTCTCCGAGGATGGCATCCGGATCGGCGCAGCTTCCCTCGCGCTCGCATTCGGCCACGGTGAGGTGTGGGATCACCTCATCGTGGATCCCGCCGTACGGCGGGTAGTTGGGAAATCGGTCGGCCACGGCCCCGATCAGCGCGGAGAACCGTTCGCTGGGCGCAGGCGCGAGATAGACGACCAGTGGCCACCGTCGCACTTCGGTCAATTGGAAGTCGAACGCCGCGATGCCGGCGAAGAGTTCTCGCAGCCCCGACTCGACCTCCCCAGTCAATGCATCCGGTGGCAGGAACGGGGCCAGCACCGTGATGTGGGCTGGGACTCCCGCCGCGGCCGAGCTGTCGTATGTTCTTCGCCACTCCCCGAGCATCGGCTCCGCCTGGGGAACGGGAACCAGCAGCGCGCTCTGCGTGTCGATCGTGGTTCAGGCCAGGCGCTTGATAATCAGGGCGTCGCCTTGGCCGCCACCGCCGCACAGGGCCGCGCCGCCCAGGTCCACACCGCGCCGGCGCATCTCATATGCGAGGGTCAGGACCAACCGGGCGCCGCTCATCCCGATCGGATGTCCAAGGGCCACCGCCCCACCGTTCACGTTCACCAACTCCTCGTCGGCACCGAGCATCCTGGTGGCGTTGAGCGCTACCGACGCGAACGCCTCGTTGATCTCGATCAGGCCGAGGTCGTGGACGTCCCTGCCGGCCTTCTTCAGCGCGTTCTGCATGGCGATGGCCGGGACCGTGTGCAGGTACGCGTACCGTTCGGCGCTCATGCCGTGGGCGACGATCTCGGCCAGGGGCTGGACGCCGAACTCCTCGGCCCGCTCTGGCGTGGTCACGATGACGGCCGCGCCCCCATCGGAAATCTGGGAAGCGTTCCCCGCGGTGATGGTCCCGTCCGGCTTGAACGCTGGCTTCAGCTTCGCCAGGGACTCGGCCGTGGTGTCGGGCCGGATGCCCTCGTCACGGCCGACGACCACCGGATCGCCCTTCCGCTGCGGGCGTTCAACGGGCACGACCTCCTCGGCCAGCCGACCGGACTCCCAGGCTTCGTGGGCCCGCTGGTGCGAACGGGCTGCCCAGGCGTCCTGCTCCTCGCGCCCGATCTTCAGCTCGGCGTTCACGTCGTCGGAGGAGTCGCCCATGTGCTTGTCGGTGAACGTGGACCACAGGCCGTCGTAGACCATGGAGTCCACGATCTCCGCGTCCCCCATCCGCGTGCCCCATCGCGCCGACGGCAGCAGATACGGGGCCTGGGACATGGACTCCATCCCGCCGGCCACCACGACCTCGACCTCGCCGGCCCGGATGAGCTGGTCGGCCAGCGCGATGGCGTTGAGGCCGGATAGACAGACCTTGTTGATGGTGAGGGCGGGGACCTCGCGGGGGATGCCGGCCTCGATGGCGGCTTGGCGCGCGGTGATCTGGCCCGCGCCGGCCTGGATCACCTGGCCCATGATCACGTAGTCGACCTCGTCGGCCGGGACGCCGGCACGCGACAGCGCCTCCTTGATGGCGTGGCCACCGAGCTTGACGGCCGACAGGTCCTTGAAGCCGCCGCCGAACTTGCCGATCGGCGTTCGGGCGCCGGCCAAGACGACGGACGAAGTCATCTCTCTTCACTCCTCACAATGGGTTCGGCAATCCATTCTAGGCTCGCGGTCAGGGAATGCTTACGGCCTCGCGGGCGTCTTGACAGCCGATCGCGCCGGGCGCAGGCTCGATCTCAGGGAGCCTTATGACGCCCGGAAGGAGGCGCCCATGGGGAAGCACCGACTGCCGTTCGCCATGCTGGTCTCGGTCGTTGCAGCGCTGCTCGTGATCCCGGGCATGGCTGCGGCCGAGGACACATCGCCCGTTCCCATCCCCGGCGGGCTGGACTTCAACGGCCAGCTGATCCACGTCTTCGCCCCCGGTCCCGTGGAGCTGGGGTTCCAGGGTCTCGACATCGAGCCGAGCACCATCACCGACTTCACCGGGTACTCGGCCATGGCCTACCCGGCGGGAACGGCCACCGATGCCGACGGCAACACCTACACCATGTTCAACGACATGAGGGTGTTCGTCGGGACCTATCGTGCCAGCGACGGGGTCGTGCGGCACGGGACGTTCGTCTTCATATGAATTGACCTCTTCGACCCCAGTTCGGGGGAACAGGTCCACGACTTCAACGCCGGCATCGCCGACTCCGGTCTGTTCTGGACGATCCAGGCTTCGGACGACGCGGTGACCTTCAGTAAGAACGGCAAGGTCGCCCACCTCCACATGGACGACGTGCCGGTGGTCGACAGCTTCGTGTTCGGGGGCGAGAACGAGGTGCCGGCCACGGTCAGCTTCGACATGACCTGGATCGGCTCCGGGCCGAAGGTCCACTACAAGCCGGGCTCGGACGACCCGACCGACCCGACGTTCTTCGACGGCAAGTTCCGCTCCGCCGTCGCCACCGGGACGTTTTCCGGCTCGAACGACGACGGGTTCGTGTTCAGCTCGGACCCGGGGGCGACGTCGGAAGGCGTCTTCGCCGAGATCGGCACCGAGTCGAACGGGATCTACATCACCAAGTAGGGATCGCGTCGAGGGGGCGAGCCACAGCGCTCGCTCCCTCCGCGCTAGGTGCCGGGGACCGAGTTGAGCAGCAATAGCAGCCGCGACCCCGGTTCGGCCGTCCACGAGGTGACCCTGCCGGAGACCACGGCGAGCAAGTCCGATGTCGACGTCGACCACATGGTCGGTTGGTCGAAGCGATCCGGAAGGAGGGCCACAGTGGCCGCGGCCCCGGGCTCGCTGGTCCGGACCACGAACGTGTACCAGTGACCCTCCGGTATCGCATGGACCACCTTGTCCAGGACCAGGTGCACCAGTCCGGGCTTCAGGTCGGTCACGCGGACCGTACCCCTGGCTAAGCGGAGCGCCGCCGCGCTGGGGCGGATCGACGACGTCTGGTAGACGTCGACGATCAGCCTCGCTTCGGTGGATCCGCTGGCGGCGGCGACGTTCACCACCACGTCACTGAAGTCGACTGGGCTGTCGGGGGCGGGCAAGGACTGCGCGATCCATCGTTGGGCCGCACCGGCCTCGAGGCCTCCGACGGTGACCCAGCCCGACGGCCGGGCACGGTCATGGTGGGCGGCGAGTGGGACGGACCGGGCCGGTGGGATCGGGTCGACCGAGATGTCGGCCACGATCAGCACCACCATGACGGCGACCAGTCCGGCCAACAGCGTGGTGAGCCCAAGGCTGGAGAGCCGATTCCAGGTGAGGCGGTCCATCAGTGCGGAGCCCTACCCGTTGGGAAGCTCCGACGCCGCGTCCGGCGCCAGGTCGTCCTTCCCTTCATCTCCGCTGAGGTCGACGATGCGGCGGTCGGCGGTCGGCGCGGGGCGCCGGGCCAGGGCCGCGTGGATCACATCGGTGATCTGGGTCCCGACCAGCTCGTCGCGTTCGGTCAAGGCGTCGCGGAGGGCTTCCACGATGTCGCGGTTCTCGTCCAGGACACGCTTCACCCGGCCCTTCTGCTCCTGGAGCAGCGCTTCCACCCGAGCCTTGGCCTCGCCGTCGCCCAACACCTTCCCCACCAGGTTCTGGCGGGAGACCATGCCCTCGGCCACGGCTTCGTAGGACACCAGGGATCCAGCCATTCCGAGCGCCCCCACCATCATGGCGGCAACATTGGTGGCGTAGGCCAGGTCCGAGCCAGGTCCCGAACTCGATTCACCCAGGAACAGCTCCTCGGCCGCCATCCCACCGAGCGCGATCGCCACCATGGCCTCCAGCTCCGACCGGGACTGGGTGAATCGCTCCTCCAGGTCGCTGTGCGTCAGCAGGCCCAGCGACGACCGCCGCTTGATGATCGACAGCACCTCGAGCCTCCGCCCCACGCCCAGGAGATGTGCGGCCGTGGCGTGGCCGGCCTCGTGCGTGGCCACGGCGCGCCGCTCGGCCTCCGTGTAGGTCACCGCTGAGGCCAACCCGATCTCCTCCGTCAGCTTGGCCGAGTACACATCGGTCACGGACATCCCGTCGCGCCCGTCGCGCAGGGCGACCAGCAGGGCCTCGTCGAAGAGGTGCTCGACCATGACCGGCGTGTAGCCGAGGGTGTCGTGAGCCAGGCGCTCGCGGGCGTCGTCCTGGTCCAGATCGGGGTGATGCGCCTTGCGATCCAGGAAGAAGTCGATCAGCTCCCGCCGGCCCTGCTTCGTGGGGAGGTCGAAGTAGAGACGCCGATCGAACCTGCCGGGCCGCAGCAGCGCCGGGTCGAGGGAGTCCGCGCGGTTGGTGGCCGCGATCAGCAGCAGGTTGTGGTACTTGGGTCGGCCCGTCCGGATGCTCCTGCCCTCGGGGAGGTAGCCGTTGAGCCACTCCACAATCCGCTCCAGCACGCGCTGCCGCAGCGGCGGTTGATCGAAGGACTGCATCTGGATCAGAAGCTCGTTCACCATGCCGCTGCCGCCGGGGCCGGCGCCGAACCTCGAAACCACCCGCGACCCGAACGAGCGGCCGGCATCCATCCCGAATCCGCTGCGATCGCCTCCGATGGCGTCGATCTCCTCGATGAACCCGATGGCGCCGCCCTCGCGTTGCGCGGCCTTCCGCATGGCCTTGAAGAACGCGCGGATCTTCACGTTCGTCATCCCGAACCACATCGATTGGAACGCCGGGGCCGAGACGAACAGGAACGGAACGCCCGCCTGCTTCGCCATGGCCTTCGCCAGGTACGTCTTGCCCGTTCCGGGAGGCCCTTCGAAGAGGATGCCGCGCCGAGGGTTCCCCCCGAGAACCTCCCGGAAGGTCGCGTAGCCCAGGAAGACGTTGAGCGAGCGGACGACCTCGTCGACCTGTCCGCCGAGGCCCCGGACGTCCGACAGACCCACTTCGATGTGCTCGGGCCTGATCTTCATGTGCGGGGATCGGCTACTGGTGAGGAGAGGAACCACGAGGACCAGGCCCAAGATGACGACGAGGAACAGCGCGGGCGCGTACATGGCCCAGTCCGGCGGGAGATGCGGCAACCGGAGCGGCCTGCCGCGACCGTACCGGTACAGCAGGAAGACGTCGAGGGCGCCGATGAGGACGATCGCGCGGAAGAGCCGGCGCCTGCGGGTTCGCTCGCGGACCCGGCTCACGTCCGCCAGGCCTGCCTGCACCAAGCGGGAGTCGCCGAGGACCGCGGCTACCCTGTTCGTCTCGCTCATCCCGCTCCTTGCACAGGCTGAAGCAGACACACAACGTGCACGGGTCTTGCTGGGAACTGCGGCGCTCGGACCGGTGCATCCTACCCCCTGAGCGCTGGTCGAGAACATCCGCCGGAAGGCCCGCACTTGGCTTGGGACTTTGGTCGGTCGGCGAGGCCAGGACCTACACCCGTTGGGGCGCTTCCCCCTGTCCCTTGCCAGCAAGCCGAGCTCTGACAAACCCTGGTCGAGGGGTTATGGTGGCGCCTGTTTGTCATCGCACCACTCACCCCATGCCCGGAGGGAGGCTGGACCGTGCCCCGAAAGAAGCAGGAGCCCGTTGAAACGGACGTTGCCCGAACCATTGGTGGACTGTTACGCGGGCTACGGAAGACTGCGGGCTACCGTGCCGTGAAGGACGCCGCTGCCGTCCCCGGGTGCCCGGCAGCACAACAGACCATCTACGCGTACGAACGCGGCGGCCTGGTGCCGTCGATCAAGCAGTTCATGGAGCTGGTCGAGTTCTACGCGCTCCAAACGGAGGGCGCCCCTGAGACGGTTCGGTATCAGGGCGTCGCGGCAATGGTCGCGGCGCTGTCCAGCCCCGCGTATCACTTCACCGAGGCCGCCAACCTGATCAACCGGCTGCAGCCGGCCCCCGCCGCCGGCCGGAGGCGACGCAAGCGGTGAGCGACCTCCTTCTCGACATCGACCATGTGGGGATCGCCGTGGCGGATCTGGACGCATCGGTCCGCGAGTACCGTGATGCGTTCGGCCTCGAGCCTGTCCATCGAGAGGTCGTGTCGGATCAGGGCGTGGAGGAAGTGATGTTCGCGGTCGGCTCTTCGTACGTGCAGCTGTTGGGAGCGCTCGGACCGGATACCCCGGTCGGGCGATTCCTGGAGCGGAGAGGCGAGGGCGTCCATCACGTGGGATATCGAGTGCGCGATGTCGCGGCGGTGTTGGACCGGCTCCGCGCGGCCGGCATCCCACTGATCGACGAGCATCCGCGGCCGGGATCGCGCGGGACGACGGTCGCCTTCGTCCATCCCAAGGGGTTCCGGGGCGTCCTGGTGGAGTTGGTCCAAGAGTCGTAGTCGGGCGCGGGGCGGCAGCTCCTACGGC
>JBIOYQ010000145.1:0-33952 GCA_044870295.1 Actinomycetota bacterium | reverse complement strand
GATCGTCGGCACGCTCACCGATTCCGTGATCTGTGCGCCGAGATCCGTGGGGATCCCTTCCAGGACCAGCGAGAAGATGCCGGCTTTGTCCAGAGCCAGCGCCTGGTCCAGCAGGCGCCGGGCCCCTTCCTCGTCCCGGCCCTGGACCCGGTAGCCGCCCATGGCGTGAACCGACTGCGGTCCCAGCCCGATGTGGCCCATCACCGGGATCCCGCGGTCCACGATCGCCGCGGCGACCTCGATGGCCGGCCGCTCGAGCTTGACCGCGTGGGCGCCTCCCTCCTTGAGGAAGCGCCCCGCGTTGTGGACCGCCTCGTCGATGGAGGTCTGGAACGACATGAACGGCATGTCGCCGACGACCATGGCGTTGGTCGTCCCCCGGGCGACGGCCCGGGAATGGTGGAGCATCTCCTCCATGGTCACCGGGATGGTCGTGTCGTAGCCGAGGACGTTGTTGCCGACGGAGTCCCCGACCAGGATGACCGGCACGCCGGCCTCGTCGAGGATCCTGGCCGTGGGGTAGTCGTAGGCGGTGAGCATGACGAATCGTTCGCCACGCTCCTTGAAAGCCCGGAGGTCCCGGATGGTGACTGGCATGGCTCGCGCCTCCTGAGGTCGAGTGCACGGCGTGTGAGCAGCAAGTCTATCCCAGGACCGGCCCCTGGGATCGAGGATGTCAGACCCGCGCGGTAGCATCCCGGCGTTGGCCGTCCCGGAAGGTCCGGAGCCAACCCGACGGCTGGTAGCATGGACGCGCCACTCCTGCTCCCCAGCGGGGCCGTCCAGTCCAGAGGAGGTGGAATTGCGGAAGTACGAGATCATGCTCATCCTGCCCGCCGAGGCCGACGACAAGCTCATCGGATCGGTGACCGATCGCATCTCCCAGGTTCTCTCCGAAGGCGGAGGCCAGGTGGACAAGGTCGATCGGTGGGGCAAGCGGCGATTCACCTATGAGATCGCCCGGCAGTCGGAGGGCTTTTACCTCATCGCGGAGTGTCAGGCGGACCCGGCAGCCATGAAGGAGCTCGATCGGGTGTTGTCGCTGGCCGACGAGGTGATCCGGTTCAAGATGGTGGTTCGCGCCGCGTAGCGGCGTGGGCGAGGGACTTCCCCTCTCTCCGGGCCGGCCATCAGCCGGGGAGACGGCGAGAGAACGAGGGTGGTGGTGATCAGATGGCGCAGGACAACCAGGTCGTGATCGTGGGGAACCTGACTCGAGACCCCGAGTTGCGGTACACGCCGAACGGCGCCGCGCTGGTGAAGTTCGGCGTGGCCGTCAGCCGCAGGGTGAAGGACGACGCTACGGGTCAATGGAAGGACGCGGACACGTCGTTCTTCGACGTGACCGCTTGGCGGTCGTTGGCGGAGAACGTCGCGGAGACCCTCACGCAGGGTACCCGCGTCGTGGTGGTAGGCCGGCTCCGCATGAACTCGTGGGAGACCCCTGAGGGGGAGCGGCGATCGAAGGTGGAGATCGAGGCCGAGGAGATCGGCCCCAGCCTGAAGTGGGCCTCGGCGAAGATCGAGAAGCAGGGACGCAGCCCCGGCGCCGGCGACTGGGCCGAGAACGTCGCCGTTGGCGTGGGCGGGCCGCAGGAGGAGACGCCACTGGATGCCTAAGACACAGCGCAGACCGAAGCGAGAGAAGGAAGAGAAGGGCTGGCAGAAGAAGCAGCGGAAGAAGATCTGCATCTTCTGCAAGGAGAAGAGCGACTTCATCGACTACAAGGACGTCTCGGTGTTGCGGAAGTTCGTGTCGGACCGGGGCAAGATCCGGGCCCGTCGCGTAACCGGCAACTGCTCCCAGCACCAGCGGGAGGTCGCCACCGCGGTGAAGAACGCCAGAGAGATGGCGCTGCTCCCGTACACGGCCCGATGAAGGTCATCCTCCAGCAACCCGTCGACAAGCTCGGAGCACCCGGCGACGTCGTGGATGTCGCCGACGGCTACGCGCGGAACTATCTGATCCCGCGCGGCTTCGCCATGACCGCCTCCAAGGGAGCCGTCCGGCATGCCGGTCGGCTGAAGCATGCGCACGACAAGCGGGTCCAGCAGGCCGTCACGGAGGCCAACGCCACGGCCGAGCGGCTCGGGTCAGCCCCGCTCCGCATCTCGTCCAGGGCGGGGGAGGACGGCCGGCTGTTCGGCAGCATCACTGTGGCCGACGTTGCCGAGGCGATCGAGAAGTCGACTGGCGTCTCCATCGACCGCAAGCGCATCCATCTCGCGGAGCCGATCCGCAGCGTGGGGACCCACGAGGTCACCGTCCATCTCCATCCCGAGGTCAACGCCTCCGTCAGCGTGGAGGTCGTTCCGGCGACCTGAGGGCCCACATCTTCCCTGCTCAGCGGGCCTTTCCGGTCTGTCATCGGTCTCAGCTATCCTTCGAACGTGCGTTCGAGGAAAAGTGGCACTTCGATTTCAGGGCCCGTTCGCGCTGGTCCGAGCGCTATCCACAACTCGTCCCACGCTCGTGCCCCTTACATCGAACAGGCCCGGGCCGATAGCGTCCGCCTCCGGAAGAGGGGGGGACATGGCCCGGACCGCTGAGGACGTTCGTCGCACGCGCCCCGAGCGCGTGCCGCCGCACAACGTCGAGGCTGAGGAATCGGTCCTCGGCGCCATGATGCTCTCCCCCGAGGCCATCGCCACGGTCGTCGAAGCGGTGGGGGCGGTCGATTTCTACCGCCCCGCCCACCAACGGATCTTCGGCGCCATCCTCGCGGTGTACGGTCGCGGAGAGCCCGTGGACGCCATCACGGTGGTCGAGGAGCTGAAGCGGGAGCATCAGCTCGAGGGCGTCGGCGGACCCCTGTTCGTCTACAACCTGGTGGAGTCGGTTCCCACGCCCGCCAGCGCGGCGTACTACGCGCGCATCGTGGCCGACAACGCCTTGCTGCGGCGGCTGATCGAAGCGGCGTCCCGCATCATGTCGACTGCGTACGGCGTTCCCGACGATCCTCGCAAGGCGGCGGACGAGGCCGAGGGCCTCATCTACGCGGTCTCTCGCGGTGACGAGGCCGAGCAGGTGGTCACTCTCCACGAGCTGGTCGACGAGAGCATGGCCGCGCTCGAGCACATCCAACAGCGCGACAGCGCGTTCGCCGGTGTTCCAACCGGATTCGTGGATCTGGACAGCCTGCTGTCGGGGTTGCAGAGGAGCAACCTCATCGTGATCGCGGCCCGCCCGGGGGTCGGCAAGTCGTCGTTCGTCACCAACGTGGCCCGGAACGTGGCCGTCGATGCCGGGGCGCCCGTGGCCATGTTCTCCCTGGAGATGTCCCGGTTCGAGATCGGCATGCGGCTGCTGTGCGGGGAGGCCCGGGTCCCGTGGGACAGGGTCCGTTCGGGACGCGTCGCCACCGAGGAGTGGACCCGCATCGTCGAGGCGGCCGAGGTCCTGCACGAGGCGCCCCTGTTCATCGTCGACTCGGGCAATGTCACCATTGTCGACATCCGCGCCAAGGCCCGGCGGCTGAAGTCGAAGCACGGGCTGGGCTTGATCATCGTGGACTACCTCCAGCTGATGTCCGGCCACCTCCGGACCGAGAACCGTCAGCAGGAGATCGCGGAGGTCAGCCGGTCGCTCAAGCTGCTGGCGAAGGAGCTCGACGTCCCCGTGATCGCCGTGTCACAGCTCAACCGCAACCCGGAAACGCGGGCGGACAAGCGGCCTCAGCTCTCCGACCTGCGCGAGTCGGGGGCGATCGAGCAGGACAGCGACATCGTGATGTTCATCCACCGCGAGGACTCGGACGATCCCACGGTGAAGGGCAAGGCGGACATCATCGTGGCGAAGCACCGCAACGGCCCAACGCAAACGGTGCCCCTGACCTTCCTGCCGCACCTCACCCTGTTCCGGAACTTCGCTCGGACCTGACCGGCGCATCCCTGGGGACGCCCAGCACGGCCGGCGCCGTTGGGCAGAGATCCTGCAGCGGGCAGGTCTCGCACAGGGGCCTTCCCGGTCGGCAGATCTGCCGTCCCAGTCGGATGAGGCCCACGTGCATCCGCACCCTCATTCCCGGAGGGACCGCGTCCTCCATCGCCTGGTGCGCTCGGTCGGCGTCGACGCCTTCGCCGAAGAACCCCAGGCGGCGGGCCACCCGGAACACATGCGTGTCGACGGGGAGCGCAGGCCGGCCGAGTGAGAAGGCCAGCACGCACGCCGCCGTCTTCGGCCCGACCCCGGGGAGCGAGGTCAGATAGGTCCGGACCCGGCTGGTGTGAGCCCGGCGCATCCATCCCAGGTCCAGGCGTCCTTCACGGTCGCGGATCGCCTGCAGGATCGCCAGGATCCGCGGCGCCTTGATGTTGGACAGGCCGCCCACGCGGATGGCTGCTGCCAGCTCACGCTCGTCGGCCTCCGCCAGGGCTTCCCAGGTGCCGAATCGTTCGCGCATGGCGGCGTAGGCTCGGTCGCGGTTGACGTCGCTCGTGTTCTGCGACAGCACCGTGAGGATCAGTTCCTCGAGGGGGTCCAGGCGCCGAGGCGGGTCCAGGGGCCCCAGGGCGTCCCGGAGTCGCCGGAGCATCTCCCGGACGGTTGCGGGCGAGGGCGTCACCTGCTGCCGTGCGGGAGCGCCGGCGGCGGGTCGTCGCTTCCTCTGTCCCAAGGGACACCGAGCCTATCGTGGCCAGTGAATTGCACTGGATTGGTAGGGAACTTCCGCTTGCAAAGATGACGGCGTGGCTGTACAAAACGCCTGGCTAGGTCCCTCAACCGACGGGAAGGGGGTGAAGGATGGAGGAAGAGAGGACCGGCAAGGAGATATCCCGTAGGCGCCTGATCAAGCGCCTCGGAATCGGGACAGCCGCCGCGTGGCTCACGCCGATCGTCACGAGCCTGGGTTCGCGAGCGGAGGCCGCGTGCGTTCAGTGCAAGGACCCAGGCCCGGAGAACGGCGACTGCGCCTGGACCTGTGGTGGCACGCTGTATCAGTGCGGTGCGGGGTGCGGCCCGTTCGGGGCGGCGTATTGCAGCCACGACACGGACGGGAACTGCTTCTGCTGGGAGGACAGCTTCTGCGACTCCTCATCGGACTGCAGCTCGAACGCCGATTGCCCGTCGGGGTATGCCTGCATCCCCGACACGTGTTGCGGAACGCCGAAGTGCCTGGCCGGCTGTGGCATGGGTCCGCGCCGCCGCCGTCGTCACGGCAAGACTGCCACCGGGAAGGTTCGCTAGACCTTCATCCCGCTGGCTCTGGCAGGGAAGATGGGGGCCTCGACAAGAGGCCCCCATCGCTTCGTTGGGTGGACTGGACCAGCGGGTGGCCGCGGTCGGTCACCAGGGAGGTTCAGTCGCCGTCGAAGATGCGCACCAGGGCGGCCAGCATCTGGGCCGGCTTCAGCGAGGCCATCTCATAGCTGCGCGCCTCCTGCACCACCGGGATCAGGTCGGCCACGGCGTCACCGCCGAGCAGCTCCAGGTTCATGACGTGCGTGGCCAGGCGGTACAGGGCGATCCCCTTCGTCACCGGCACCAGCGGCTCATCGCCCCACCCGATCGACATCACGACGTCGATGGACGTGGGCTGGTCCACGATGCCGCGAGGGTCGCGGCCGTTGAGGGACATGGTCTGGGCGAGCCGGTCCATCCAGCCTTCCGGGAGCTGGACCCTCCGCTCGATCGGAATCACTCGACCGGTCCCGGGCTCGATGGCCACGGCCGTCTCGGCCGGGAACGTGAGGCCCGCGCGATCCACCCGGCGGTGCCCCAGCGTCCCGATGAACGGCACGATGCTCGCGGGGACCAGGGCGCTGACGCCGCCTTTCGATACGACGCTCATGTCGGCGAAGATGGCGTCGTCGCGGTCCTCGAAGAAGTAGCCTTCGAGGTCCGATCGGAACGTCTCCACCAGCGTCCTGATGTCCCGGGTCCGGGCGATGGCGATGGTCCCCTTGTAGAGGATGTGGTACGTCTCCTTGGCCACGCCGGTGCGTCCCGCCGCCGTGTCCTCTCCGGTCACGATCGAGTAGACGGGGATCGACTTCTCCGTGCTGCGGTAGGCCGCCAGCGTTGGGTCGAGCCAGCTCCAGAAGCGCTCCGAGGTGGTACGGACGCCGACGTGCGCCCCGGCGAACTCGAAGGTCCCCTCGACCGCCCACCCGAGGCGGTCCAGCTCGGTCATTCAATGGCTCTGAGGCTTCTGCTCCTGCAGCTGCTCGCGCTCGTCGACCGACTCATCCACGGTCGTGTCCGTCCCCGCTCGTGTGACTGTGGGGATGCCGGTGTCCGTCGGGCTGCTCGTGCTCCTCCGTGTCGATGACCGCCTTGCGCCTGGTGGCGAGGATGCCCGAGTGCCGGAAGTGCTTCACGATCTGCTTCACCTGCTGGTGGATGTCGTCTTGAGGGAGCCCGAGCTCCTCGGCGATGTCCCGCGCCAACTCCTTGACCGTGCCGCTGCCGTCGCACAACTGGAAGATCAGCGCGGCGCTGGGGTTGAGGTGATGGAGCTGGACGTTCTCAGGATCGTAGAGGATGGCTTCGTCCTCGATCTGGACGAACGTGAGGTCCGCGCGCGCCCTCGGCTTCAGTGCCGGCATCCGCCCGACAACCCCTCTCCTCCGGTCCTGGCAAGAACGTGAGCCGAGCGGATGAGGGGAATCGAACCCCCGTCTCGAGCTTGGGAAGCTCGCGTTCTGCCATTGAACCACATCCGCGTAGCGCGGCATTCTAGCAGCGAGGTTGGGTCGATCTCATCGCGGTGAGGGGGTCTGGGCGGATGGCCGCGCGTAGTAGCGTTCGACCGATGACGCCCTCGGAGCGCCGCCGCTGAGCAGCCCGTTCGGCCCGATCGTCCTGGTCGCTGGCTCGCCCCATCGTCGTGCTCGACGGGCCGGCGACACGGAGGCGATCGACCGGGAGCTCCGCGCCAGGGACCTGTCGTTCAGGACGGTGAGCGTCCGAGGGTTCGACGACGCCGTCGATGCGGTCGGCGACGCCATCGGCCGGGGCGAACGGTTCATCGTGGCGGTGGGAGGGGACGACGTAGTGCACGCGGTCGTCAACGGGATCCTCGAGGCGTCGCCGCCCCAGACGAACGGTGCCGGCCCCGGGCACACCGACCGTCCGGTGCTCGGCGTCGTGGCGGGAAATGCCCCATGCGACTTCATCCGGACGTTCGGATTGCCACCGGACCCGGTCAGGGCCTGCGCCCACCTCGAGGGGGACGGCCTGTTCACCATCGACGCCGCCCGCGCTCGCTACCGCTCCTCATCGGGCACGCCAGTCAGCCGGTACTTCGTCAACATGGCCGAGGCCGGGCTCGGCGCCTCGGTTGCTGCGCGGACCGCCCGCCTTCCTCCGTGGCTCGGGCGGGTTCGCCGGTTCACCGGGTTCTGGCTCGGTGTGGCCTCGACGCGACCGGCGACGGTGACCCTGCGAGGCGATCGCCGCACTTGGGAGGGGAGCGCTCACGACGTGATCATTGCGAACGGCCAGTACGGCTGGGACGGCTACCGTCTCTCCCCGAAGTCGTGGCCGAGCGACGGCTACGCGGACGTGCTGGTGATGACCGGCCCCACCTCGGATTCGTACACGTTGTTGACGAAGGCGGTGCTGGGCGAGCACCTCCCGCATCGAAACATCCTGGAGTACCGGACGACGTCGTTGGCGATCGAGTCCGCACGGCCGCTTCGAATCCACACCGATGGACAGCCCGTGGGCACGACGCCCGCGTCGTTCGAGGTGCTTCCCGGAGCGCTGCGGCTCAAGATCTAGCCGGCGGCCCCGGTCTCCTTCGTGTCCGGTCCCCCGGGGCGATGCTCCCGAGCTTCGAGGATCCGGCCGATGGCGGCGACGGCCTCCGCCCGCACCAGGACGGACAGGTCGTCAGACGACACCTGCAGGAGCGCTTCCACCGCCCGTCGCCCGTCGACACGAGCCAGCGCCCGGACGGCAGCCGCTCGGACCTCCGGCGAGGGATCGGAGAGGGCCTGGATGAGGACCTCCTCCACGCCGGAGGAGGGCCGGGCCCGCGCCACCGCCCCCGCTCGGACCGCCGGGTCCGGCGAGGCGAGGCCTTCCAGGAGCTCGGCGAGTCCGAGCCCGGGCACACCGGACGAGGAGTCCACGCGGGGGAGGGTAGAGACCGGCGCGGGCTCCGTCATTGGGCGAAGGTTCGAGGTCGGGGTCCGCCTTCGGACCTACGAAACGGGTGCCGGACCGTCGCGATCGCCGGTGGTCTGGGACTCCGGTGTCTCCTCCGCGGCCGGCACGGCTCCGAGCCGGCGGAGCGAAGCCTCCGCCGCGGCCGCCGCCTCGGAGACGGGATCCGTCAGGTACATCCGGCGAAGCGGGCGGACGGCCGGCAGATGGCCGAGCGCCCCAAGCGCGGAAGCCGCCTTGGAGCGGACCCGGACATCGGGATCGGTGAGGGCCGAGACCAGGGCGTCGGCTGCGGCCGACCCCCCCAGAACCGCCAGGACCCGCACGGCTCGCAGTCGCTGGTCCGGCTCGATCGAGCCGAGGTCTTCGACGAAGGGCTCCGCCCCGGCGATGCGGTCGAGCAGCACGCCGGCCGCGATGCTGGCCTCGGGGTCGGCGCCGGTCGTGACGTCCGCCAGGGCCGGGACGGCCATCGGTCCCATCCGTTCCAACACCTCGCCCGCCGCCCGCCGAAGATCCGGGGACGCCAGCGCGGCGGCCAGCTGCCGCGACACGGCCGGCGAGTGCCATCGGCTCAACCCGTCGGCGGCCATCTCGCGAACGCGGATCTCGGGATCCTTCAGGGCCTCGATCAGCACCGAAGGCACGGTGTCGTCGTCGATCACGCCGAGGGCCCGGACCGCCTCGATCCGTACGTCCACCTGGGGATCGCTCAGCGAGCGCGACAGCGCCGCGACTGCCGACGGCGGCCGCAGCGCCGACAGCGCCGCCGCCGCGGCGCGACGGACACCTGAGTCTGGATCCTCGAGGGCCGCGACGACGAGGCGCACCGCCTCGACCGACGCCGCTCGCGACGACAGCTCGACGGCGAGGGCCCGGTCCTCCGGGGAGCCGGTCTGAGCGTGGGACGCGGCCAGCGCGATCAGCCGATCCGGATCGCCGCGCTCGACCGCCCTGATCAGCTCCTCCCGTCGCGACGGAGTGGCTTCGAGGAACGCCGTCCACAGCACGGGCGCGTCCGAATCGGGCAGCGATGCCAGGTGGGGCACGGCGGCCCGCCACACCCGTTCGTCATGGTCCCGGAACGCCGGACCCAGCAGGTCGGCGACACCGTCCATCCCGTCGGGAAGGGCCTCCACCGCGGTGGCGCGAACGTCGGGATCCGGGTCCGACAACGCCCGGGCCAGGATCTCTAGCCGCGTCCCCGGGTCCACGCCTGCCAGGGCGTGGATGGCCGTGGCTCGAACGGCGGCCGACGAGTCCATGGCCAGACGTTCCCGAGCGACGGTGGCGATGGAGGGGTTGCCCGACTCGGCCAGCACCTCGATCACCGACATCCGAACGGGGCCGGCGGAGTCATCGAGCAGCTTCGTCAGATGCGGAAGGACGGCGTGACCGGCCACCTGCCACGCCAGGAGGACCGCCGCCTGCCGGTGGGCGGCATCGGTCACCGCCACCAGGCCGGCCAGCTCCGCGGGATCGACGGCCAACGCTGCCAGAGCTTCCAGGTACGGTCCTCGCGACTCGGACGGCATGCCGGCCGCTCGATCCAGCAACCTGGGAGCCGCCGACGCGATCCGGAGCGCTCCCGCAACGCGGGCCGCGAGCTCCCCCGATCCGGTTCCGCGCTCCAGCGCTCGTTCGACCCATCCGGCGACCACGTCGCGGGGGATGCGGCCCAGCGCGATCAGGGCCTGCGTCCGGACGGGCTCGGCAGGGTCCGCCAGCGCCCGGGCCAGCGACGAGATGAGCGCCGACTCGTTCGCCGGTCCCTGCCCCGGCTCGTCCGACGCGGCTTCTCCCGACGAAGGCGGATCCGGCCGACGCCGTAGGTGTCGTTCCGGGGCGGCCGCCTCTCCGCGGGCACGCAGCGCCTGGGCGGCCGACCTGGCGGCCGAACGAACCTCCTCCCATGGATCGTCCTGGAGCGCGGCCAGGGCCCGGTCAACGGACGGCTCCCCGGTGAGGGCGAGCAGCCGGACGGCGCCCAGCCGCCGCACGTCCTTGACCACGAGCCACGCCAGCAGTGCATCGAGCCCCATCGCGCGGGCGATCGCGGCCAGGTCCGCGCGCTCGTCGGGCAGCGGCGGTGGGTCGAGGACGGCCACGTGCGACAGGAACGCGCCGACCTCGGGATCGGTCCCCCGTGCCTCCTTGAGCAGGCCCGAGAGAGCCTGCAGGGCGGCCAGCTGCGTCATCGGCCATCGCCGGTCCGTGGCCGGCGGCACCAGCAGTCGAAGCGCGTCTCGCCCCCCGCCCCGCAGCAGCGCGACCACCTCGCACCGGACGCGGTCCTCCGGGTCTCCGAGGGCGGCGGCCAGCACCGACAGCGGGGGCCGGAGACCCGCGGCGGCCAGCCCTCTGGCCGCCATCCAGCGCACGCGCGGGTCGGGGTCCACGGTGAGGAGGCGTGCGACGGCCTCGGCGTCGCGGGGCTGGATGCCCCGGGCGACCAAGTCGCTCAGGCGCTGGCGGCGTTGCGCCGCCGCGGTGGCAAGCAGCGACGGTGCGTCGGTGCGGTGGCCCTTCGAGATCGGGACGGGATCGTCGGCGGGTGGAGCCTGCACTGGTTTCGGGTGATAGGTCGGGGGCGCCGGTTCGAAGACCTTGTGGACGGCGTCCAGGATGGGATCGCCGGCATCGACACCAGGCTCCGTCTCGTCCATCTCAAGAGCCGAGCCGAGTTCGAGAGCCTTGGTCGAGCGCCGGGCGTCGATTCGCCGGACTCGTCCGCATCGTAGGGATTCAAGGAGCATAGACGGACGGCCGCAAGAGCCGAAAGGCCGGGGGCGCTCCTACTGCAAAAGGCTTCCGTCCCGCGAACGGGCGACAGGAGAAGCGA
The DNA here is from genome assembly GCA_044870295.1 of Actinomycetota bacterium. GTDB lineage: Bacteria > Actinomycetota > UBA4738 > UBA4738 > UBA4738 > AC-52. The sequence continues at coordinate 22,997 of JBIOYQ010000145.1, read as the reverse complement.
GCGAGGGGAACTAGTCGATGGACGGTCGGTCAGGCGGGCGTGCCGGCAGCGCCGAACGATGCCCGCGCGACGGGGAAGCCCGGCGGCCCCAAGCCCATGGCGACCGCCGCCATCGCGGCCTGCGTCCGGTTGCTGACGCCGAGCTTGCGGAACACCGCGGCGAGGTGCGCCTTCACGGTCTTCTCCGACAGGAACAGCTGCCGCGATATCTCGCGATTGCTCGCCCCGCCGGCCAAGAGGTGCAGGACGTCCGCCTCTCGACGCGTCAGGCCCGCATCCGGGAGTGGGCTCTCGGTCGTCTCCTTCCCTTCGGCGCGCATGGTCCCCTCGAAGAGGTTGCGGACCGCCCGCGGCGACAGGACGTTGCCGGAGCCGGAGAGCGCCACCACGATGGCCTGGGCCAGATCCTCGGGAGTGGTGTCCTTCAGGAGGTAGCCGGCGGCCCCCTCGGCCAGCGCCGCCTTGACGTATTCACCGTTGTCGTAGCTGGACAGCATGATCACTGGGAGGTCCGGCCACGATGTCTTGATCTCCTTCAACAGCTCCAAGCCGTCCCGGCCCGGCATCCGAATGTCCACCAGAGCGACATCGTGCTGGGCGTGCTTCAGGAGCTCGGCCGCCTCGTCCGCGTCGGCGGCCTCGGTGACCTCCGCCCCCTTCACCACGGTGGCCAGGAGCTGGGCGAGACCCCTGCGCACCAGGGTGTGGTCGTCGACCAGGAGCACCTTCATGAGGCCACCCCGCGCAGGGGGAGCCGGGCGATGACCCGGGTACCTCTTCCAGGTCGAGATTCGATACGGAGCTGACCGCCCACCTCTCCGACGCGGCGACGGAGCAGCTCGAGACCGACGTGGTGTGCCTCGCGGGCCGCCACCTCGTCCTCCTTGGTGAATCCTCGCCCGCCGTCTCCGACCATCACGATGAGGTCGTCATCGCCGGCGGCCAGGGTCACGGTGACCCCCCGGCCCTCCGCGTGCTTGGCCGCGTTGGCCAGAGCCTCGCGGATCACGACGTAGGCCACGGAGAGCACCCGGCTCGGGACGTTGCTCAGATCGCCCTCCACCGCCACGCGGGCCGGCAGCCGCCACCGCTTCACCACGTCCTGCACGTAACGGGTCAGCGGTTCGTCGGCGACGTCGTCCTCGGCGGGTGGCGTGAGGTCGAACAGCATGCCTCGGAGCTCGGCGAGGGCGCGCCGGATCTCCTTGCTTGCGGTATCCAGGGTTGCCAGCGCCGCCGCGGGGTTCTCCTCGATCCGTTTGGCCAGCGCGTCCAGCTGCAGCACCGCACCCGTCACGGTCTGGGTGAGGCCGTCGTGCAAGGCGTACGCCATGCGAGCGCGCTCCCGGTCCACGAGCGTCGTCACGGCTTGGCGGCGGGCCTCCAGGGCGGCCCGGACGGTGGAGATCGTCCGTGCGGCCACCGTCATGGAAGCCGACGTCAGAGCCGGGCCTTCCGACCATCCGGCCAGGAGCATCTCGACGGAGTCGCCCTCCCGACCCAACGCGCCGGCGAGTGCCCGGGACGATGCGCCGAGCGCCACGGCCAGAGCGGTGAGGGTGTTCCGGTCGGCGGGGTCGTCGCCACGGTCGAGCACCGCGACCAGCTCACGCGGCGCCGTGGGGCCGACGCGTCCCGCCGGCGAGCCGTGGACCTCGACCCGAGCCGTGCGATCGGTGATCAGGAACAGCTCGTCGGCGGCGAGGCACCGGCGAGCGTCGTCGAGGAGGTCGTCCAGCGTGGAGTTGCTGAGAGCCAACGCGTCCTGGCACGCGGCGAACAGCCGATCGAGGGCCGCCACCTCGTGCTCGCTCCGCAGGGACCCTGCCTTGCCCCATCCGGGCCCCGCCAGGATCGAGAGGAGGTCGAGGTACGGGCGGGCCCGTTCCACCCAGCCGCCCTGGGGGCTGGGTCGTCCGGAATCCAGCAGGAGCCGGCCTCCATCGGGGACCGGGAGGACGGCGACGCTGGCGCACCCCAGATGGGCCAGTCGAGAGCCGATGCCGGGGATCGTTCGGACGTCGGGGTGCTCGGCCGCCTCGTGGGTGCCTTCGAAGACCGATGGATCCAGCACGCCGTGCCAACCGCGGGTGGGGCCTTCTTGAGCCAGCAGCTCCCATCCCCGGGGGCCCCGGATGAACAGCCTGGCCGTCTCGAACCCGAGGTCGTCTCGGAGGGCCGCCATGGCCCGGCCGATGCGAGGTTCGGCGTCGGTGGGCCCGAGGTCCGGGCCCGGCCGGTCTCGCGGCTCGAGCGCGAGCGGCTGAGGACGCCCCGACAGCGTCCCGGAGTGGGGCGGGTCGACCGGCATGTGGGTCGGAGCCTCCCGTTCCTTTCGTCGCGGGCGGACCGGCCGCAACCGGGGGCGTCCCGACCCCAGTTCACCGAAGGGGGAGGGGGCGTCCGGTTGGTCCGGAGGCCGACTTCGATTGTTCTGTGCTGATGGGGGAGTCAAGATTCTAGGCTCCGGTCACTTGGATGCAAGCGTCGGGACACTTGTTCCATGCCCGGAGTATCGGCCGAAAGGCTCAGAGCCTTTACGTCCCCGGGGGGGCCCAGCCCGCGTCCCCTCACCGCCCCTGCAGGTAGGCCGCGCGGTCTAGTCCCTGCCCCCGGCCTGGTCGGACCCGGTCTGCGGAGCCCCAGGCGGCTCCGCGGTGGCCCGGTCCATCACCTGCGCGAGGTCGAGCACGGTGATGGCCTCGCCCTTTGCCTTGGCCCCGTCGTCCAGCATGATCAGGCAATAGGGACAGGCCACGCCCATGGCCGAGGCCCCCGTGGAGAGAGCTTCCTCGGTTCGCTCCATGTTGATGCGCTTGCCCAGGCGCTCCTCCATCCACATCCGTGAGCCGCCGGCCCCACAGCAGAACGACCGCTTGCCGTGCCGGGGCATCTCGGTGTGGGACAACCCGGGGATCCGGTCCAGCAGCTCGCGAGGGGCCCCGTACACGTCGTTGTGCCGCCCCAGGTAACAGGGGTCGTGGTACGTGAGCAGCTCGCGGACCTCCTGCGTCGGCCGGAGGCGTCCTTCCCGTAGGAGCCGTGCGAACAGCTGCGTGTGGTGCAGGACCTCGTACCGCCCCCCGAAGTCGGGGTACTCGTTGCGGATGGTGTTGAAGCAGTGCGGGCAGTTCACCACGATCTTCTTGGCGCCCACCGCGTTCAGCGTCTCGATGTTCTGCCGGGCCAGCTCCTGGTAGAGGTATTCGTTCCCGATCCGCCGTGCGGGGTCGCCGTTGCACAGCTCCCTGGGTCCCAGGATGGCGAAGAACACACCGGCGCGGCCGAGGACACGGGCCACCGCCTGGCTGATCTTCTTCGCCCGGTCGTCGAAGGACCCCGCGCACCCCACCCAGTAGAGGTATTCCGGCGCCTGTCCATCCTCGATGACCGGCACGTGCACGTCCTTGGCCCAGTCGGCGCGGCTGGACTGGGGCTGGCCCCACGGGTTGGAGGTGTTCTCCAGGTTCCGGAGCAGCGTGCCCGCCTCCGCGGGGAACCTGGATTCGCCCATGACCAGGTTGCGCCGCATGTCGACGATGTGATCGACGTGCTCGATGTCGACCGGGCACTCCTCCATGCACGCGCCGCAGGTGACGCAGTCCCACACGACCTCGTCCTCGATCACGGTCGGGTTCAGGGCCACCCCCGGAGCTTCGGGGCCGCCCCGACCGGCCGCGACCATCTCAGGACCAACCTCGAAGAGGTGATCGCGCAGGTTCATGACGATCAGCTTGGGAGACAGGGGTTTTCCCGTGTTCCATGCGGGGCACACGCTTTGGCACCGCCCGCACTCCGTGCACGAGTACGTGTCCAGGATCTCTTTCCAGGTGAGGTCCTGGATCGCCGCCGCGCCGAGCCGGACGTCTCCCTCCTCCATCGACTCGAGGTCGATGTGGAGCGGCCGGAGGCGGCCCCTGGCCTTCGTGCTGCTGAAGAAGACGTTGGGCTCGGAGACGAAGATGTGGAGATGCTTCGAGTACGGGATGTAGGCGAGGAATCCCACGATCAGGCCGATGTGCGACCAGAGGAACACCGACTCGAACAGCTCTTGCGCGTGATGGCTCATGCGCCGGAACACCGGGGCGATGGCGTTGGAAACGGGAGTCCATGCTGCCGGCGACTCGTTGATCCCCAGGGCGATCCGCGTGGCGTTGAGCGCCAGCAGCGTCAGGACGATCCCCAGGATCATCAGCAGGATGAAGTCCGCCTCCTCGAGGTGGCTGCCCTTGAACCGTTCGGGGCGCTGGAACTTGCGGATGAACACCGCCATGGCGAGCCCGACGATCACCAGGAGGGTGAAGATGTCCTGGACCAAGCCCAGCCAGGCCGAGCGCCCGATCAGAGGGATGGCGAAGGTGCGAGTGGCCACCTCGCCGAAGGCCTCCACGATGGTGGTCAGCAGGATGAGGAAGCCCCAGAAGATGAAGGCGTGCATGAGGCCGGGGAACAGCCGCTGCAAGAGCTTGCGCTGGCCGAACACCACGGCGACCTCTTGCTCGACGCGTTTGGGGAGATCGTCGAAGCGATCGACGGGTTGGCCGAGGCGGACAAAGGCGGCGAGCTGCCGGGCCCGCACGGAGAAGATCCCGCCCCCCAACGCCAGCACCAGGATCAGGATGATGGGCCCGACCAGGCTGAAGCCGAGGAGCGGGCTCATGGCGAGAGAGGGCCAGGCACGGCCGCGGCAGTGTATTGGCGGCGCGTCAGGCCGCGCAACCGCGGTCGGGTTCGCGAGCGGCTTGCGTGACCCGAGAGCTCAGCCGGCCAGGTGACCGGAGGAGTCGCCTCGGTCGGCGTCTTCGGCGTCGGCCCCAGGGTCCTGGTAGCTGGCCTCCTCGGCGTGTCCCTCGAACGGGTCCATGGGCCAGGCGTCGGGATGGTCGTCCTGCGCGTCCAGACCTCGTGGGGTCAGGAGCAGGGGAGGGCTGGAGGCGGCCGCCAGCTCGGCGAGGTCGGCGTCGACCGTGGAAATGGTGTCGGCCATGGGCGCGAGGGCTTCGCGGATGCGGTCCGGGACGTCCTCGATGTGCGCGCGAACCCTTTCCACCTTCGCCTGGACCGACCGGATCACCGGCTCGACCTGCTCGCGCCACGTGGCGAACCGCGACACCTCGGCCTGGACCTCCCGCCACAACCGGTTCGACTGGGCGATCTGGTGCTGCGTGGTGGCCCGGGCTCGTTCCACGATACGGGCCGCGGATTCCTCGGCGGCGGCCAGGATGCCCTGGATCTCATCCGTCAGGAACCGGTTCGTGAGGTCGATGGTCTCGGAGGACACGCCGGGCTGCTGCGGTGTGGTCTCGGCCGCCTCAGGCTGAGGGGCCGAAGCCTCTGCCGTGGGGGCGCTCTCGGCGCGTGCCGGCTCTTCCGACAGGGAGATCGGCGTCTCGTGGTCGCCCGCCTCGGCTGCGGCTGAGGCAGCGGCCGCGGCCGCGGCGGCGGCCTCGGCAAGAGCGGACGCGGCGGAGTCGTCGCTGGGCTGGGATGGCTCCCAGGGCTCCGGCACGTCGTTGCTCTCGAAGGTGCTGCTCATGTCATCACCCTCGAAGGTCATGACGGGCGGAAGGTCATCCGCAGGTTCGGCGACGTCCGGAGTCTCCTCGAACGCAAAGGCGTACGGGTCGTCGTGGGGCTCGGCCTGATGCGCCTCTGGTTGGTAGGAGTAATCGCTCGAGCCATACACGAAGTCCATGTCCGAGCCGCTCTCCCCTTCGGGAGGCGACGCGAGGTGCGGGTCGGGGACCGGCCACGTCTGATCCGCCGACGCATCCTCGAAGGCGTAGTGGCCTGGGAGGTGGGCAGCTTCATGGGAGACATCCGCCTGCTCCGCGGGCTGGTCGAAGATGGATGGGCCGCTGACCAGGTCCTCGTGCTCGGGCGACGGAGCCTTGAGGGGTACCTCCGTGGCGCCCCCGTCGAGGCCGGCGAACTCGGCATCCGACTCGCCAAAGGGGAAGGGCGTATCCGCGTGCTCGTCGTGAGGAAGGTCGGGGGTGGGTGCTTCATGCCAGCTCGGCGCCGGCTCGGGGGCGGGCTCGGGTTCGGGCTCGGACTCGGGCTGAGGAGGAACGGACGCGTCCGCCACGGGGACCACGGGCTCGGCGGAGGGCGGCGTGTCCGTCCTGGCAGCGAGCGCGTCGAACTGGGTCCGGAGGCGGTCGAGTTGCTCGTCCATCCGCGAATTGCGCTCCTGCATGGCGACGAGCTCGGTCTCGAGCTCGGCGACCTTCGACTCCGCCGCTCGCACCCGGCCTTCGGCTTGCCGAAGCATGATGTCGCGGTCCGCCAGGATCTGGTTCACCGCAGACTTCCGGTATCCGAAGATGCCCTTGCCGAGCTCTTGCGGGTCGTTGGTCACACTGACCTCCTCTCCACATCATATTGGGGCGAAGGGTCCGCATTATCGGCACGCCCACAAAGGGTGTTCAACCACCCTCGCATCCCATTTTCGGCCGATGGGGTTGGGGCCTTTAGTGGTCTCCGGCGAAAGGCTAGGGTAGCGGGACCACTTGACCAACCTTGACACTATCGCGCTCAGACTTTATCCTGGCCTTACGCTAAATGACGTGATCGTCTGGAGGAGGCCTGCATGCCGCGTGCCGTAGGAATCGACCTGGGCACCACCAACTCCGTGGTCGCCGTGCTCGAAGCCGGCGAGCCGGTGGTGGTACCGAATGCTGAAGGATCCCGCATCACCCCGTCGGTGGTCGGGTTCTCCAAGACCGGAGAGATCCTGGTCGGAGAGGTGGCGAAGCGACAGGCCATCACCAACCCCGATCGCACCGTCCGTTCGATCAAGCGACAGATGGGCCGGCGCGACTGGAAGCTGGACGTCGACGGGAAGAACTGGACCCCGCAGGAGATCTCCGCGCAGATCCTCGGCAAGCTGAAGCGCGACGCCGAGGCCTACCTGGGCGACAAGGTCACGCAGGCGGTCGTCACCGTCCCGGCCTACTTCGACGACGCGCAGCGTCAGGCCACGAACGAGGCCGGACAGATCGCCGGTCTGGAAGTGCTTCGGATCATCAACGAGCCGACCGCGGCGGCTCTGGCGTACGGGCTGGACAAGCAGCACGACCAGACCATCCTGGTGTTCGACCTCGGTGGCGGGACCTTCGACGTCTCCCTGCTCGAGATCGGAGAGGGCGTGTTCGAGGTCAAGGCCACCGCGGGGAACACGCAGCTCGGTGGAGACGATTGGGACCAGCGGGTCATGGACTGGCTGGTGAAGGAGTTCAAGAACGCCCACGGCGTCGACCTGTCCAAGGACCGCATGGCGACGCAGCGCCTGAAGGAGGCGGCGGAGAAGGCCAAGATCGAGCTGTCCCAGGTGACCGAGACCACGATCAACCTGCCCTTCGTCACGGCGACGGCCGAGGGGCCACTTCACCTGGAGATGAAGCTGTCGCGCGGAGAGTTCGAGCGCATGACCGAGGACCTGGTCCAGGCCTGCGCCGGTCCGTTCCAGCAGGCCGTGAAGGACTGGGGCAAGGACGTCTCCGCCATCGATCACGTGATCCTGGTGGGCGGGGCCACCCGCATGCCCATGATCCAGGAGCTGGTGCGAAGGCTGACCGGGGGCAAGGAGCCGCACAAGGGCGTCAACCCAGACGAGGTGGTCGCGGTCGGGGCGGCCATCCAGGCCGGCGTCCTCAAGGGCGACGTGAAGGACATCCTCCTGTTGGATGTCACGCCGCTGTCGCTCGGCGTCGAGACGAAGGGCGGGATCTTCACCAGGCTCATCGAGCGGAACACCACGATCCCCACGCGCAAGAGCGAGATCTTCACGACGGCCGACGACAACCAGACAACGGTCGAGATCCACGTGCTGCAGGGAGAGGCGGAGACGGTGTACTCCCCGGGCGCGCGGTCGCTGGGCAAGTTCCATCTGATGGGCATCCCGCCCGCGCCTCGTGGCATGCCGCAGATCGAGGTCGGGTTCGACATCGACGCCAACGGGATCGTGAACGTGTCCGCCAAGGACCTCGCCACCGGCAAGGCACAGCAGATGACCATCACCGGCGGCACCGCCCTGGGCAAGGACGAGATCGACCGCATGATGAAGGAGGCCGAGCAGTTCGCGGCCGAGGACCACAAGCGGCGTGAGACCGCCGAGGTCCGCAACAACGCGGATCAGCTCTCCTACCAGGTGGAAAAGGCTCTGGTGGAGTACGGCGACAAGGTGCCCGAGGCCGACCGGGAGGCCGTGACCAAGGCCAACGACGACGTCAAGGAGGCCCTCAAGGGCGACGACCTGGACCGGATCAAGTCGGCCACCGACGCTCTCATGCAGGCGTTTCAGCGGGTCGGCCAGGCCATGTACGCCCAGCAGCAGGCCGCACCCGGCGCGGCTCAGACCGCGGACGGTGCGGGCGGTGCGGCACCCGGTGACGGTGGCTCGGGTGACGGAGACGTGGTCGAAGGGGAGATCGTCGACGAAGAGGGAGGCGCATCCTCGGCATGAGTGAGCACACGCCACGGAACGAGGAGGGGGACGCGCCCAGGGTCCGGATCACCGACAAGCGGCGTGTCCGGGCGGATGCCCCCGCGGAGACGTCGGGCGAGTCGCCGGGCGGAGACTCGGCGGCCGCGTCGTCGACCCTGCCCGAGGAGCAGGTGCAGGAGTACCGCGAGCACCTGCAGCGACTCACCGCGGAGTTCGACAACTACCGCAAGCGGGTCCTCAAGGAGCAGACCCGGGCGGTGGAGATGGCGGCCGAGCCGCTCATCCATCGGCTGCTCGAGGTCCTCGACGAGTTTGAGCTGGCGCTCATGGCGGCGGAGCAGAAGCCGGACTTCGATCGGTTCCTGCACGGGGTCGAGCTCGTGTACGCGAAGCTCATCGACAGCCTGCGAGCGCAGGGCCTGGAGAAGATCGAGGCGCAGGGGCGGCCGTTCGACCCGGCGCAGCACGAAGCGCTCATGCAAACGGGCGAGAGCGAAGGCGAGCCGGTGGTGGCCGACGTCCTCCGTCCCGGCTACACCCTGCGGGGCCGGGTCATCCGTCCAGCAGGCGTCAAGGTGGTGCGGCGGTAGCCGCCCGCTCTCTCGAGGAGTGCTGTCCCGATGAACGGTGACGTCCGCAGGGAGTGGTTCGAGAAGGACTACTACCAGGTGCTGGGCGTCCCGAAGAACGCGTCCGCCACCGAGATCAAGAAGGCGTACCGGAAGCTCGCCCAGAAGTACCACCCCGACCGCAATCGCGGAAACAAGGAAGCGGAGGAGCGCTTCAAGGAGATCTCCGCCGCGTACGACGTGGTGGGCGACGAGGAGAAGCGCACGCAGTACGACCAGGTTCGCGACATGGCGGCGTCCGGGTTCGGAGGGTTCGGGGGGGCCGGCCAGCCGGGATGGCCCGGCCCGGGCCCCGGCGGCCGCGTTCGCGTGGAGGACGTCCCGTTCGGCGGCGAGGGCTTCTCCCAGTTCGACTTGGACGATCTGCTCGGCATGGTCACGGGCCGGGGGAGGGGGCGAGGCCGGTCGCAGGCCGGGCGGGCCACCCGCGGCGCCGACCTGGAGGCCGAGGTGACCATCGACTTCGGCGAGGCCATGTCCGGGACGACGGTACCCCTGCGCATCACCGGTCCCGCGCCCTGCACCGTCTGCGGCGGCTCGGGCGCACAGCCGGGGACGGCGCCCGACGTGTGTCCGCAATGTCAGGGGACCGGGACGGTGGCCGAGAACCAGGGGTTCTTCTCCCTGTCGCGGACGTGCCCGCGGTGCGGGGGGAGTGGCCAGGTCATCGAGCACCCGTGCGAGAACTGCCGCGGCTCGGGCGTGACGTCCACCTCGCGTCAGCTCACCGTGCGCATCCCCGCGGGGGTGAAGGACGGGCAGCGCATCAGGCTCAGCGGGCGGGGCGAGGCGGGAGCTCCGGGCGGACGTCCGGGCGATCTCTTCGTCAGAGTCCACGTGAAGCCGCACCAATTCTTCGGCCGGAAGGACGCCGACCTCACGCTCGAGCTGCCGGTGACCTTCGCCGAGGCTGCGCTGGGGTCGGAGGTAAAGGTGCCCACGTTGAATGGGGCGGTCACCCTGAAGATCCCGGCGGGAACGGCCAGCGGGCGGACCTTCCGGGTCCGAGGCAAGGGTGCCCCCAAGGCGAAGGGCGGCGCCGGCGATCTCCTGGTGACCGTTCGGGTGGACGTGCCGTCGAAGCTGTCCAAGGAGGAGCGCGAACTCATCGGGCGTCTGAGCGAGCTCCAGGCCGACTCGCCGAGACGGCACCTCGGGACCGAGAGCTCGCAGGGGTAGGGCGATGGCCGGGCGCAGCCGTGGTCAGGGAGCGAGCGACGACGATCGTGCCGTGTACATCATCAGCGTGGCGGCCGAGCTGGCCGGCGTTCACCCGCAGACGCTGCGGATCTACGAGCGCAAGGGGCTGCTCCGACCGGCCCGTACGGCCGGCAACACGCGTCGATATTCGAAACGGGACATCGAACGACTGCGCATGATTCAGCGCCTCACCCAAGGGGAGGGCTTGAACCTGGCGGGGGTACGGATGATCGTCGAGATGGAGGACGAGATCGCACGCATGCGCGAGCGAGTCACCGCGCTCGATGCGGAGCTGCAGCGGGCCCGCCGCCGGATGCGCGAGGAGATCGATCGCCTCCGGCGGGAGGGAGGGCCGACCGACATCGTGCCCCGGTCGAGCGTGCCGAAGCTCCGCGTGACCATCCGTCAGCAGCCGCCGCGGCGAGGGCCGATCCCGATGGGGCCGGCCGCCGACCACGAACGATCGACCCAATGACGACGAACGAATGAGCGAGGCACCATGGACCCGAACAACCTGACGATGAAGTCCCAGGCGGCCCTCCAGACCGCCCATGATCTCGCGCGGAACCGCAGCCACCAGCTGGTGGAGCCCGTGCACGTCCTGCACGCGCTCCTGTCGGATCCGGAGGGCGTGGTCTACCCGCTGTTGCAGAGGCTCGGCCAGTCTCCGCGGGCGATGCGGGATCGAGTGGATGAGGCGGTCGATGCCCTGCCGAAGGTCTTCGGAGGCGCCGCCGAGGTTCGATTCTCCCCGGCTACCGCGCAGCTCCTGGAGAAGGCCGAAGCGGAGATGCGCGGGTTCTTCCCGAGCGACCAGTACGTCTCGACGGAGCATCTCTTCCTGGCCCTGCTGACGGGGTCCGAGGCCGCGGCAAGGATCCTCGCCGACGCGGGCGTCACCCACGACGCCGCGCTGGTGGCTTTGAAGGACATCCGGGGCCGGCAGACGGTGACGGACCAGAACCCCGAAGAGAAGTACCAGGCCCTCGAACGATACGGCCGCGACCTGACCGACCTGGCCCGCAGAGGGAAGCTGGATCCTGTGATCGGACGGGACGACGAGATCCGTCGGGTCATCCAGGTGCTGTCGAGGCGAACCAAGAACAATCCGGTGCTGATCGGCGAGCCGGGCGTCGGCAAGACCGCGATCGTGGAGGGGCTGGCGCAGCGGATCGTCGCCGGCGACGTCCCTGAGGGGCTCAAGGACAAGCGCGTGGTGGCGCTCGACATCGGCGCGCTGGTGGCCGGGTCCAAGTACCGCGGTGAGTTCGAGGAGCGGTTCAAGGCCGTCCTCCGGGAGATCGCCGAGAGCGAGGGGGAGATCATCACCTTCATCGACGAGCTGCACACCGTGGTGGGTGCGGGCGCAGCGGAAGGCGCGGTCGACGCCGGCAACATGCTCAAGCCCATGCTGGCGCGCGGCGAGCTGCGGGCCATCGGCGCCACCACCCTCGACGAGTACCGCAAGCACGTTGAGAAGGATCCTGCGCTGGAGCGGCGGTTCCAGCCGATCCTGGTGGGCGAGCCCTCCGCCCCGGACACCATCGCCATCCTCCGCGGCTTGAAGGAGCGCTACGAGGTCCATCACGGTGTCCGCATCCAGGACGCGGCCCTGGTGGGGGCGGCCATCCTGTCGAACCGGTACGTGACGGGCCGGTTCCTCCCCGACAAGGCCATCGACCTCATCGACGAGGCCGCCAGCCGTCTTCGCATCGAGATCGACTCGATGCCGGTCGAGATCGACGAGGTCGAGCGGCGTGTGAAGCAGCTCGAGATCGAGCGCGCCGCGTTGAAGAAGGAGACGGACCCGGCCTCGAAGGAACGGCTGCAGAAGCTCGAGCAGGAACTGGCCGACCTCCGCGAGCGGTCGGCCGGCATGAAGGCCCACTGGCAGCAGGAGAAGGAGTCCATCGATCGCATCCGGGGGCTGAAGGCCCGGATCGAGGAGACGCGGATGGACGCGGAGCGTGCCGAGCGCGACGGCGACCTCGAGCGCGCCGCGGAGCTCCGGTACGGGACCCTCACGCAGCTGCAGCGCGAGCTGGACGAGGCCAATGAGGCACTGGCCAAGCTCCAGGCCGACACGAAGATGCTCAAGGAGGAGGTCGACGAGGAGGACGTCGCCGAGGTCGTGTCTAAGTGGACGGGCATCCCCGTCGCCCGGCTGATGGAGGGCGAGGTCCACAAGCTCGTTCGCATGGAGGAGGGCCTGCACCAGCGCGTGGTCGACCAGGACGAGGCCGTGGCGGCGGTGTCCAACGCCATCCGGCGGGCCCGCGCGGGGCTCTCCGATCCCGACCGGCCGATCGGGTCGTTCATCTTCCTGGGTCCCACCGGCGTCGGGAAGACCGAGCTGGCCCGTGCCCTGGCCGAGTTCCTGTTCGACGACGAGCGCGCCATGGTCCGCATCGACATGAGCGAGTATCAGGAACGGCACACGGTGTCGCGATTGATCGGCGCACCGCCCGGGTACGTCGGCTACGAGGAAGGCGGGCAGCTCACCGAGGCGGTCCGGCGCCGGCCCTACTCGGTGATCCTGCTCGACGAGATCGAGAAGGCCCATCAGGACGCGTTCAACGTCCTGTTGCAGTTGCTCGACGATGGGCGCTTGACCGACGGCCAGGGGCGGACCGTGGACTTCCGCAACACCGTCGTCGTGATGACGTCCAACATCGGCTCGGGATTCTTCTTCCAGCCGGCGCTCTCGCCCGACCAGCAGGAGGAGGCGGTCCTGGCCGAGGTTCGGCGGACGTTCCGGCCCGAGTTCCTCAATCGGGTGGACGAGATCATCGTGTTCCGCCCGCTGGGCAAGGATGAGATCGCCCGGATCGTGGACATCCAGGTGCGGCTGCTGCAGCGGCGACTGGCCGACCGCAAGCTGTCGGTCACGCTGACCCCGGCGGCCCGCGAGTACCTGGCGACGAAGGGGTTCGACCCCAGCTATGGGGCCCGGCCGCTCAAGCGGTTGCTCCAGCGCGAGGTGCAGGACGCGCTGGCCATGAAGCTCCTATCGGGCGAGGTCCGCGAGGGCGACCAGATCGAGATCGATCGGGACGGGACCGAGGGCGGCCTGGTGTTCCGGGCCGGCTCGGTGGTTGGGGCAGAATGACCGCGTGAGGATCTCCTCGAAGGCCGACTACGCGGTTCGGGCCACCGCCGAGCTGGCGTCCGCGGCCGGCCAGGGGCCCATCACCGCGGAGCGGATCGCCAAGGCCCAGGACATCCCGTTGGGGTTCCTCCTGAAGATCCTCTCCGAGCTGCGCCACGCCCGGATCGTGCGCAGTCGCCGGGGGGCGGAGGGCGGCTACGAGCTGGGCAGGCCGGCCAATGCGATCACGCTGGCCGACGTGATCCGGGCCGTGGAGGGCCCGCTGGCGAACGTGCACGAGTCCCGCCCGGAGGAGCTGACCTACACCGGCCCCGCCGAGCAGCTCCAGGCCGTCTGGATCGCCGTTCGCGCGAACCTTCGCGGCGTGCTGGAGTCGGTGACGGTGGCCGACCTGGCCAACGGATCGCTTCCTCGGAAGGTGAAGGCGCTCGCCAACGACCCGGAGGCGTGGCGGGCCCACTGATCCTTTCGGCCGAAATCGCACCACACCCGTTGACGCCCGCGGCCTCAATGTCTACGATCCGGACCCGTTCGGTTAAGGTTTGACGATGGCAGCCACCAAAGACCTCGACGAGCAGACCAGCCAGGCGATCGATCGTCCTCGGTCGCCTCGCCGTCCAATCGATCGCCTCCAGTGGATCGCCCGCAAGCTCGTCTTCGTCTCCATCGCCCTGTTCCTGTTCATCATGGCCATCCAGCTGATGAAGACCGGGGCGAAGTCGCTCGCGCCGGACCTCAAGGGGACGTTCCCGGTCGACAACGCGGTCAGTACGCTCGGGCTCGGTTGGATCGGGGCCTACCTGGTCCTCGCCGGCTCGCCGGTCGCCGCCGTCGCGTTGTCGTTGTTCGCGGCGTCGGCTCTGACCGAGCTCCAGGCGTTCACCATGCTCTCGGGCTCGCGCCTCGGAGCCTCGTTCATCGTCCTGCTGGTCGGCTTCCTCTATTCGCTCAAGAGCAAGAGTCCTCGCGAGTCCACCGGGATGGGTGTCCTGGCCCTGTCCCTCACGGCAGTCGTGTATGTGCCGGGGATGCTGCTCGGGTACGGCATCCTCAAATCCGGGTTGCTGAACGGCATCCACTGGACGGCGTCCGAGCAAGTCCAGGGGCTGATCGAGCGCGTCTGGGGCCCATTGCTGGACCTGGCGAAGGCGCATTTCGCCGGGTGGATGCTGTTCCCCGTTGGGCTGGGGGTGTTGCTGATCTCGTTCAAGCTTCTCGATCAGGTGCTGCCGCAGATCGATAGCGACCGCGCCGCCGCCGGCAAGTACCAGTGGCTCCGCAAACCATGGCCCATGTTTGCGCTCGGTTGCCTGGCCGCCCTCCTGACCCTGTCGGTCGCGGTGGCAATCACCGTGCTGGTCCCGCTCGCGGCAAAGGGCTACGTCGACCGCCGAGAGGCCATGCCGTACATCATGGGGGCGAACATCACGACCCTCGCCGACACCTTGGTGGCGGCGATGATCCTGGGACGTCCCGAAGGGGTGCACGTCGTGCTGGCCGAGGCGATCGCCGTCGCCTTCATCACGATCATCTACCTGGCCTTCTGCTATCAGTTCCTGCAGCGGGCGATCATGGCGCTGGACGAATGGGTCGTCGGCACGAACCGGCGGCTGATGGGATTCGTCGGCGTGCTCTTCGTCCTGCCGGGCATCCTCCTGCTCTCGGGGCGGATCATCGGCGTCGGGGGACGCATCGCCCAAGGCGCATCGGGCCAGCTCTGGCTGAGTCTCGTCGCCACCGTCCTGATCGCCCTCCCCGTCTGGGCGCTCGTCGACGCGATCAGCCGGCCCGGCCGCTACTGGGAGGCCACGGGGAGGAGCAAGAGTGCGTGGATCGCGGGGCTTGCCGTGACCGCCCTTTTCGGAGTGGGGTTCCTGGTCGCCCTGGCCTACCTGATCAAGGTCCGCCCGCCCATCTCCTCGGCGGAGATCGTGACCCGCGTGGCCCTGTGGGGTGACGAAGTCGCGATCTGAGGGAGAGCCTAGCCCGTGATCGTCAGCGTGCCCTCCATGCCGATCGATCGGTGGTACTTGCAGAACATGGTGTAGGTCCCGGCCGCGAGGCCTTCGATGACGTCCTCGGTCTCCGTCTCCCCCGGCTGGACGTCCTTGTCGACGTCCTGGCCCTCGACGGAGAAGTTGTGCAGGGCGGCGCCCTCGTTCATCAGCGTGATCTGGGACCCGGCGGCGACGGTGAAGTCGGCCGGCTCGAACACGTTGTCCTTGAGGACCAGCGTGCAGCTGGACGTCGTTCCGCCGCCGGTTGGACTCTCCGCCGGGCTCGCGCTCGTGGTGGTCGCCGCCGGCGGTGTCGTGGTGGACTCATTCGAGCTTCCGCCTCCACACGCCACGCCGATCGAGGTCAGCGCCGCGGCCAGCAGGACCAGCTTGACGATCCTCATGGACTGCTCCTCTCATCGATGGTCGAAACGGAACCGCTGGCGAGCCTACCCACTGGGCGGTCAATCCAAGCCCAACGATCTGTTAGGAAATGGTGAAGGCGGCCGGAGTCAGGCCCTCAGACGTGGCCGCCGATACCTTCTGGACATGGCCGCCTCGATCGTGTTCGTCGTGATCCTGACCGTCGTCGCCGCCGTCGCCTATCTCTCCTGGCAGGCGAGACAGAGGCGGCGCGAGTCGCTGCGGCTGTTCGCGTTGCAACACGGGATGGAGTTCTGGGCGGCGGACCCGGTCGGCATCCCCATGGCGTACCCCTTCCACCTCTTCAGGCTGGGGGACGGGCGAGGCTGCGAGAACGTGATGGCAGGAACGTGGCACGGCCTCCCGGTGAAGGAGGCCGACTACTGGTATTACACGGAGTCGTCGGACTCCAAGGGCCACCGGTCCAGGTCGTACCGCCGCTTCTCCGTGGTCGTGGCCGACCTCACCTGTGACCTGCCGCCGGTGACCGTCGAGAAGGAGAACCTGCTGACGAAGCTGACCGCGCACCTCGGCTTCCACGACCTCGACTTCGAATCCGAGGCCTTCAACCGCCTGTACCAGGTCAAGACGATGGACCGTGAGTTCGCCTTCCGACTCCTGGACGCCAGGATGATCCGGTGGATGGAGAGCCTGGGCGGCCGGTTCGGTTTCGAGGTGTCCGGTTCGAACCTGCTGGTGTGGTCGGCGAAGCGACGGTCGACCGAGCTCACCCCCCTGTTCGGCTCCGCCCGGATGTTCTGCGACCATATCCCGCGGCTCGTGTGGAACGAGTACGGTAGTGGTCCGGCCCGTCCGGATGCAGCGGTGGCCGGCCCGGAGGAGAGGAGCGCAACGTGACCGTCCTGTGGATCATCCTGGGCGTCCTGGTCCTGATAGGGATCGGGGTGGCCGTCTCCTACAACCGATTCGTCAGCCAGCGTCAGCTCATCCGGAACGCGTTCGCGAACATCGATACCGAGCTGAAGCGGCGATACGACCTGATCCCGAACCTGGTGGAAACGGTCAAGGGCTACGCCGCCCACGAGCGCGAGGTGTTCGAGGAGGTGACGCGGGCCCGGTCGGCCGCCGCGGCCACGTCGGGGCAATCTCCGGCCACGCAGGCCGCCGCCGAGGGACCGCTGGTGGCGGCCCTGGGTCGGCTGTTCGCCGTGGCGGAGAACTACCCGGACCTGAAGGCCAACCAGAACTTTCTGGCACTGCAAGCCGAACTGTCCAACACCGAGGATCGCATCCAGGCCTCGCGCCGCTTCTACAACGCCAACGTCCAGGACTACAACCGCAGGGTCAACGCGTTCCCGTCCGCGTTCATCGCCCGGATGTTCAACTTCAAGGAAGAGGAATTCTTCGAGATCCCCGAGGCGGAGCGCGCCGTCGTGGGGGAGGCGCCTCGGGTGGACTTCGGGACCCGGGGCCCCGCCGGTGCCGCTACCCCGCCGGCCCCTGCCGCTCCTTCCACGCCCGGGGACACGGGAACACCGCCGCCCCCTCCTCCTCCTGCACCTCCGGGCTGACGCGAGGCCCGGCTACGGTTCGGGTCCGGCGTCCTGCCGCAGCGATCGGCGGACGCCGCGGGTGGCCATCGTCCACAGCACCGTGTAGACCAGTGTCACTCCGGACAGGCCCAGCATCACGATGCGCACGTCGACCGCGTCGGAGATCCAGCCGGCCAGGGTTGCCGAGACCGCGATGGTCAGCGTGATGAACCCCTCGTCGAAGGCGAAGATGCGCCCCCGGATGTGATCGGGGACGATGACCTGCAGGGCGTACGACGACAGTGTCCATTGCGCGCCGCCTCCGAGGTGCCCGATGAACACGAACGTGCCGGCGAGGAAGATCGTGGGCATCCACGGGACGACGGCGTACGACGCACCGTAGACGAGGAACGACAACGAGATCGCCCAGAACAGCGCGTGGAGGTCGTCGTCGCCGATGAACCGGCGGGCCAGGAAGGGGCCCAGGAACACGCCCACGCCTCGGAAGCCGTACAGGATGCCGGTGCCCCAGTCGCCGGTGTGATAGACGGTGAACGCCAGGAGCGGCAGCAGGGCCACCACGCCGCCGCCCAACCCGAATCCACCTTTCACCGTCAGCATGGCCAGCACGCGACGGTCCTGGCGCGCGTATCTGATGGCCTCGCGCGTGGCCTCGAACAGGCCGGGGTGCTCGTGGTGCGGTTCGCGAGGCTCCGAGAACGGACGCCGGATCCGAACGATCAACAGGGCCGACAGCAGGAACGAGACAGCGTCGCCGATGTAGCCGGCGCCGCGCCCGAACGCCGCCACCACCAGCCCGCCGATGGCCGATCCGAGTGCCAGCATGGTGCCCCATGTGGCCCCGGCCATCACGTTGGCCGTCGGCAGGTCCTCCCGATCCACTAGGTTCGGGACCGCCGCCATCGACGCGGGCTCGAACACCGCGCCGAGCGCCGTGATCAGCCCCGCCATCACGTACACCAGCCACACCTGGGAGGCTTGGTGGATCAAGAAGAACCCCAGAGCCAGGACCCCCCGCACCACGTCCGCCACGATCATGAGGGCCTGCCGGTTCAGCCGGTCCGCCAGGGGCCCGCCGATGAAGGTGAAAAACGCGAACGGGACGGTGAGCGAGGCGTAGACGGCGGCGACCCGGACCGGAGACCTCGTGAGATGGAAGACGAGTCCGGCCAGGGCGACGAACAGGAACCAGTCGCCGCTGAAGGACACCACCTGGGCCAGGAACAACAGGCGGAAGTCGCGGTTGCGCCGTAGGAGGCCCACCACGGCCTTGCGCTGGGAGGGCCGGCGCCGTGCCCCCGGGCCGCTCCCCTCGTGCGCCTCCATACCGGAAGGCGAGCCTACCAGCCGCCTGCTCGGGGATTGTGCAAACCGGGGGCCTTGCGCGAGGATGACGTGGCGCCCCGAACGTCATCAGGAGGACGAGGATGCTCGAACGATTCACGTGGTTCAGGCAGTCGGCGTATCAGTGGAAGGGCGACGGCCTCGTCGTCTACATCGACCCGTGGGGTGTCACCACCGAGGAGCCCGCCGACGCCATCTTCATCACCCACGCGCATTCCGACCACTTCTCGCAGGAGGACATCGAGAAGATCCGCACGGACAGGACCCGGATCGTGGCGCCGGCCGACATCGCCCGGGAGCTTTCCGGCGACGTCACGCCGGTAGGGCCCGGCGACGCGGTGGAGGTGGCCGGCGTGCGCGCCGAGGCCGTCCCCGCCTACAACATCGTCGAGGAGCGCCTGGAGATGCACCCCCGAGCGAACAACTGGGTCGGGTACATCTTCACGCTGGGGTCGAACACGTATTACCACGCCGGGGACACCGACCACGTCGACGAGCTGTCGGGCGTTCGGGCGGACGTGGCGTTCCTGCCGATCGGCGGCACCTACACCATGGACCCAGGAGAGGCTGCCGGACTGGCCAAGGCCATCGGACCGCAGCTGGCGGTGCCCATGCACTACGGGTTCGTGGTGGGTTCTCCGCGCGACGTGGAGCGGTTCGCCAAGGAGGCCGATCCCGTGCGGGTGGAGACGCTCACGCCCACGAACCCCTTCGAACAGACCTGAGGAGCCGGCCGACGAACGCCGACCGTGACCACTCGATCCGGCGCCTGGCGGTGGGGGTCACGCTGGTCGCGGTCACCGTGGGCGCCGTCGTGACCGTGGCGGCCGCCTTCTCCGGCGCCGGGGGGTGCTCGACGGCGGGCGTGGACACCACGGTCTCGGCCGCGCCGGTCGACGATGTCTGCTACCACCTCGTCCGGACGTTGGCCGAACGTGTCGGGGTGCTCACCGCCGTGATGACCGCGGTGTTCGTGCTCACCGTGCTCGGGGTCTCCCGCGTGATGGAGGGCGACCCGCCCGGCGAGGTCGAGTAAGAGCGCGCCGGAGGGCGGTGTCTGGCACAATCTCCGGCGCCATCGTCCCAGGAGGAGTGCCATGGACATCGGCTACACCGACCCGCTGTACATCCTGGCGTTCGACCATCGAGGCTCGTTCCAGAAGAAGCTGATGGGGATCTCCGGCGAGCCGACCCCCGAGGAGGCCGCCCGGATCTCCGACGCCAAGAGCGTGATCTTCGAAGGGTTCCAGCAGGCCGTGAGCGATGGCGCCCCACAGGGCGCTGCCGGGCTGTTGGTGGACGAGCAGTACGGCGCCGATATCGCCAGGACGGCGAAATCCGAGGGATACCTGCTGGCCATGCCGGTGGAGAAGAGCGGCCAGGACGAGTTCGACTTCGAGTACGGCGACCAGTTCGGGGAGCACATCGAATCGTTCGACCCGACCTTCAGCAAGGTCCTGGTCCGCTACAACCCTGAAGGCGACGCGGGCATGAACGCGCGCCAATCGGAGCGGCTGCGCCGTCTGTCCGACTGGCTGCACGGGCGCGGTCGGCGGTTCCTGTTCGAGCTGCTGGTCGCGGCCGAGCCGCACCAGCTCGAGCAGGTCGGCGGGGACGCGGACCGGTTCGACCGCGAGGTCCGACCGGGCCTCATGGTCGGCGCGATCGCCGGACTGCAGGACGCGGGGATCGAGCCGGACATCTGGAAGATCGAAGGCATCGACATGCGCGAGCACTGCTTCCGCATCTCCGAGACGGTTCGCCGCGGCGGTCGCGACCGCGTGGCGTGCGTGGTGCTGGGGCGAGGGGCGGACGATGCGCGGGTGGTCCACTGGCTGCAGCAGGGGGCGGGCATCCCCGGCTACATCGGGTTCGCCATCGGCCGCACCATCTGGTGGGACGCGCTCAAGGGCTACCTGACCGACCAGGCCAGTCGAGCCGACGCCGCCAAGGCCATCTCCGAGAACTACCGCCGGATGATCGACGTCTACACGGCCGCGTCGTCGAGCGGCTAGCATTCGCCGCATCTGCCCGGAGAAGGAGGAGCCGATGGCCGTCATCAAGACGATCGACCTTGTGGGAGTGTCCACGGAATCGTGGCGCGATGCCGCGGCCCAGGCGCTGGCGGAGGCCTCCAAGACGCTCCGCGGGATCGAAAGCATGGACATCCTGGAGACGTCGGCGGTCGTCGACGGCGACCAGATCAAGGAGTATCAGACGCACGTCCGGATCAGGTTCCGGATCGAGCGCTAGGTCAGCGCGCCGGCCCCAGCAGGCGCAAGGTTCGTTCGATCCGCGCTGATTCGGTCACGTCTTCCGAAGTGGCCTCGTCGATGGATTCGAGAAGCCGGATCGACTTCGCCGCCCACCACGGGGTCTTGAGGCGACGGAAGCCTTCGAGGGCGATTCGCGCGGCCGCGCTTCCCTGCGACGGCTCTCCGGTGGCCACGTGCAGCCGCGCGGCGAGGAGTGACGCGCCAGCGGCGAAGAACTTGGTCATGGTGGGGTGACTGGCCCAGGCAATGGAACGCTCGACCGCACGCCCAGCCAGCTCCAGATCCCCCGCCGCCAGCCACGCTTCCACGACGGTTTCGACGGCTGAGAGGCCGCTGGCCCACCCCGGGGTCTCCGCGAAGAGCTCGAGCAGATCCTCCGGGAGGGCCGGGGGCGGGCGGAGTCCCGCGTCGGCCAGGCGACAGTCCAGCGCGGCGACCATGAACCGCCCGAAGGGGGAGGGAGGGAAGATCGCCTGGTGTTCCTCGAACCACGTTCCCGCGCGTTCCAGGAGCTCCCAGCGTCCAACTGCCGAGGCGATCGGCGTGAGGGCGATCCACACGCGAGCCTGCACGCGGTGATAGGCGTTCCGGTCCGCCAGATCCAGAGCCTGAACGCCCGCATCCGTGGCTTCGTCCCAATCCCCGAGCAGAAGGCCGATTTCGACACGGCCGTAGTCGTTCCAGGCGCTCTCCTCCGTGAGGCCGTGAGCCTCGGCGATGCCGGTGGCGTGGCCGAAGAGCTCCGTCCACGTTTCGTCACCCTCCTCGCTGCGGATCATCGCCCGCATTCGCCACGCGCGGCACGCCCGGTCCCACTGGCGGCTCTCCTCCGCGAGGCGCGCAATCGCGAGGTCTTCCGCGTCGCTGTCCGCCAGGGCGATGGTTCCTTGCTCCATCTGCAGGGAGAGGAGCATGTACCGAGCGTCGAGCTCCAGCCGTCGATCGCCATGGATCCTCGCCGTCTCCAGGGCCGCCTCGAGATCCGGTCGTGCCTCCGGCCGGGGTGCCCAGGCGATCGCCCCCCAGGCGCGAAGGTACCGAAGCCGTGCAGTGGGCAGATCGCCGGCCGGGCCGATGAGTTCCAGAGCCCTGTCGGCCATGGCGGTGGCCTCCTGGAACTGGAGTTGCTGGATCAGAACCAGCCCGACCGCCGTGACGGCTGCGCCGTAGCCCGACCGAGCGGTGTCGCGATCCTCGAGGCTGGCCTGTGGATCTGACAGAACCCGGGCGAACAGGTCGGCGGCCGCACGGAACGCCTCTGCCCCCTCGTCCATGTCGGCGACGTAAGCCGTAGCGTCGCCCAGCCCCTGCCAGCGGCGGGCCGCGTCGAGGACGTCCGCGTCGGGAGTGAGGTCGAGCGCTTGGCCCAGCAGGGCTCGGGCGGCGTCGTGAGCGGCCACACCGACCGCGGCCGTCGCGGCCCGCTCGAACCAGGATGCGGCCAGCCTCGCCGCCTCGCGTCGAGTCACGCCGTCGCCGACGTCCACGGCCAGGGCCGGCGTTGCGGACAGCGCCGCCCGATAGTGATTCCCGATGACTTCCGCCACAGCTGCCCATCGCTCCCCGGCAGCCTGCTCGAGCCATCGCGCCAGGCGCACATGGAGGAGCGCCCGCTCGGCCTTCGGGAGGCTCGCGTATCCCGCATCCCGGAGCAGCGCGTGGCGGAATTGATGTGATCGACCCAGGAGGGGGTCCGCGAACGGTCCGGCCACCAGCGCCCGGCGCGACAACACCTCGATGGCCGGATCGGGGTCGGCGACCCCCAGGGGCTCGAGGGCGTCCCGAGGGAAGCGCCGGCCGGCCACCGAGGCACGCCTGGCCGCCAGTCGGGCCCCCGGCGCGAGGTCGTCCAGCTGGGCCGCGTAGGTGGCCTGGACCGTGCTGGGCAGCGGGACCTCGTCAGCGGACGCGCTGAGCTTCCATGACCTGTCCTGGGACCGGACGAGCGTCCCCACGCTCACCCAGGTTCGCAGGAGCTCCTCGATGAACAGCGCGTTGCCGTCGGAGCGCTCGGCGATCGTGCTCACCAACGCCTCGGGGATGGCGTCGCCGACCA
>JBIOYQ010000144.1:0-6323 GCA_044870295.1 Actinomycetota bacterium | reverse complement strand
GTACCCCTTGGCCAGCAGCTCCTCGACCAGGACGCACCCCACATAGCCGGCGCCGCCGACGACCAGGACCTTCTTCATGGCGCAGCTAGCTTAACCCTCGAACCGCGGAGCCTCCGGGAGGACGTCCCTGAGCGACGGGTTGGAGCGGTCGCGTTCGGACAGGATCGGTGAACGCGACGGCCACGCGATCCCCAGGTCGGGATCGTCCCACGCCACGCCGAACTCGTCGTCGCCCGTGTAGTACCGGTCGACCAGGTACTGGAGCAGGATGCCACCCGGCGTGTAGAAGCCGTGGGCGACGCCTTTGGGGATGTAGAGGCAACGCAGGGTCTCCGCCGACAGCTCGACCTCGGCCTTCTTCCCCTCCGTCGGAGATCCCTGTCGCAGGTCGTACAGGCCGACGAGCGCCTCCCCCTCCAGGACCGTCCAGTAGTCGGCCTGTCGCCGGTGGAAGTGCAAGCCGCGCAGGACGTTCGCCCTCGACCGGGACAGGTTCCCCTGGACCATCTCCTCCATCCCGGTGATCCAGTCCCGGCGATAGGACTCGGTGAAGAACCCACGGTCGTCGGGGTGCGCCGTCAAGGGCACCAGCCACGCGCCGTGGAGGCCGACGTCCGCCAGCTCGGGATGTGCCATCAGGAAGAGGAGCTTAGTAGGCGCCCTTGCGCATGAGCACAGCCGGGAGGGTCTTGCCCAGGATGAACAGGTCGTAGATGACCGACCAGTTCTCGATGTAGAAGAGGTCGAGCCGGACGTAGTCGTCGAAGGAAAGCTCGCTTCGGCCGCCCACCTGCCACAGGCCGGTCAGTCCCGGGCGCACCTCCAGTCGGCGAAGGTGCCACTCCTCGTACACCTCGACCTCGTGCGGCAGCGCGGGGCGCGGGCCGACCAGGCTCATGTCTCCCTTGAGCACGTTGAGGAGCTGGGGCAGCTCGTCCAGGCTCCATCGGCGCAGCCAGCCCCCGATCCTGGTCACTCGCGGATCGTTCCGCAGCTTGAAGAGGACACCGCCGGTGAACTCGTTCTGGTCGAGCAGCTGGGGAAGGAGAAGGTCGGCCCCTCGAACCATGGTCCGGAACTTGTACATACGGAAGAATCGGCCGTCCTGCCCGACCCGCTGCGACTGGTACAGCACCGGACCACGGGACGTGGTCTTGATGAGGGCGGCGATGGCCAGCCACAGGGGGGCCGCGACCACCACGGCCAGGCCCGCCACGATCAGGTCGAACGACCGCTTCACCACCGCCTGGAACCCGGAGAGACGCGTCGGCCTGAGCGAGAGGGCCAGGAGGTCCCCGACGGGCTGGACCGTGAGACGCGAGGAGAGGATCTCGGTCATGTTGGCGGAGACCCGCACCTCCACCGGGTGATGGCGGAGGATCTCGGTGGTTCGCTTCATGGCCGGCCCGTCGAGGGCGGTCGAGGCCACGAACACGCACTCGATCGACCGCGACGGGATCAACCGCGGCAGATCCTCGACCTCCCCAAGCACGGCGATGCCGTCCACGGAGGAGGCGACCGGGCCCGTGCCGAGCAGCCCGAGCACCTGGTACCCGTGGGCGGCCGTCTTCAGGGTGTGGCCGATGCGAACCGCCTCGTCGTTGGTGCCGACGACCACGGTTCGAAACGCCAGGCGTCCCTGGGATCGGAGCCGGCCCATGTACTTGTGCCATACCTCGCGATGGATCAGGAGGAGGAGGATGGCGATGATCCAGAACAGCCCCAGCCAGCCTCGGGAGAGGGCGTCCTCGATGCTGCCTCCTTCGAGCGCCAGCGACAACACGAGCTTCACCGCGACGGCGACGCCCGACGCCTCGAACAGTCGGCGGAACTCTTCGGCCGGAGACAGCCGGGAGAACGAGTAGAGGCGGAACCCGGCGAAGATCGGGATCACCACGAAGGGGGTCACGATCATGATAGCGGCGAAGTTGGGGCCGGCGGGGCTCAAGCCCATCCGGATGTAGCGCGTCAGCACGACGGCGGCCTCGACGGCGAGGACGTCGGTCAAGGCGATCCACACCGCCAGCCTGGCGTATTGTCGAGACGTCGGGGGCCCGGAGGCGCGGTCGCCTTCGGTGTCACCCTGGTCCGGGAGCATCACTTCCGTGCTGCTCAGAGCCCGCTTCGCCACAAATCCTCCTGAGCGGCCTTGGTCCGAGAAGGATATGGACTCAATGCCGTAACTGTCTATAGCTCATCGGCACGTTCGGCCAAGGGCCCAACTGCGCATGCGTCCGAAGTCGTAATGCTTCCTGCCTACGTGGCGTTTCGATGAATGTGCAGGAGGCTAATGACGGGCTCGGGGGGCTCCTCTATACTCTGGCCTCTCACATGGCCGCCATCGAACCCCTCGCGAACACCGAAGATACCGTCTGGCTGGGCGAATACCTCAGCGTCTTGCGGCGTCGGAAGTGGTCCATCCTCATCGTGACGCTGCTGGCAGTGCTGGGAGCCCTTCTGTACGGGCGCCAGCAAACGCCCATCTACGAGTCGAACGCCAGGGTCAACGCCACGATCGTGCTCCAGACCCAGAACACCAACCAGGCTCCCAACATGGAGACCGAGCTGGCCTTCGTCACCTCCGACAACGTCACGAAGTGCGCCTACCTGATGTTGCAGGACAGCGCCTTCCGGGCGGATCCCTCACAGCAGCCGGACCTGAACACGTTGTGCTCGACGGACGCCCTGACGGCGGTGCCGCTGACCGGGCCGGTCCGGGGCATCCAGAAGAACGTGACCATCACCACCGCCCCGCCGTCCACCGTCATGACCATCACCTACAGCAGCTCGAACACGCACGCCGCGCAGGTCGGTGCGCAGGCGTTCGCCAACGCCTACATCCACGAGCGCCTGGTCCAGGCCAGCTCGCAGCTCGATACCCTGCGCAAGCCCCTCCTCGACGAACAGGACGCGGTGACCAAGCAGATCTCCAAGCTCCAGGACAGCATCGCCAAGAAGCAGAACGCCATCGCCGAAGCCGCCAACAACGGAGAGAACACGCTGGCCCTGCAGCTGGAACTGCAGAACCTGCAGTCGCTACAGGACGCCGCCCAGCGCAAGCTGGACGACATCGAGACCTCGCTCCGCCAGCTCGATCCGTCCAAGCTGACCCCGCCGCAGCTCTTGCTGCCGGCCGGGTTGCCGCAGGATCCGGTCAGCCCGGACATGGTGCTGCTGGGAGCGTTCGGCCTGCTGGCAGGGCTGGCTCTCGGGATCGCCCTGGCGTTCCTCCGCGAGCGGCTGGACGACAGCCTGCGCGGCCGTCTGGACCTGGAAGCCAACCTCAACGCGCCGGTCCTGGCGGTCATTCCCAAGGTTCCCGGGTGGCGCAACAAGCACGACGCCCGGCTGGTCACGCGCGAGCAGCCCAAGAGCGCCGTCGCCGAGGCGTACCGAACCCTGCGGACGAGCATCTCGTTCCTGTCGGCCCAGCGCGGCCTGAAGGTCCTCATGATCACCAGCCCGGCCGCGGGCGAGGGCAAGACCACCACCGCGGCGAACCTGGCGCTGGTCCTGGCCGACGCCGGCAAGCGGGTGGTGCTGGTGTCCGCCGACCTCCGCAAGCCCCGCATCCACCGGTTCTTCGCCATCCAGAACGAGGTCGGCCTGTCGAGCGTCCTCGCCGAGGAGATCCAGCCGTGGGAAGCCATCCTCGACCCGGGGATCGAGAACTTGCGCGTGTTGCTGTCCGGACCGGTCCCCAGCCGTCCCGCCGAGCTGCTGCAGTCCGACCAGATGGGCGAGATCCTGGCCGGCCTGCGGGACGTGGCCGACTACGTGATCATCGACACCGCCCCCATGCTGCTGGTGGCCGACGCCCTGGCGCTGGGGCCGCTGGTGGACGGCGTGCTGTTCGTGGCCGACTCCGAGCACACCTCGCGCAGCGCCGTGGCTCACGCCCGCGAGCAGCTGGACCAGGTGGGCGCCGCGGTGATCGGATCGGTGCTGAACAACTTCGACCCCTCGAAGGCCAAGGCCTACCGCCACTACGGGTACTACGGCCCCTACCGCGGCTATGGGCGCTATGGCTACACCTATTACGGTGGCAGCAGCGAGAATGGCGAGCTGCGCAGGGGCGAGGCGCCGGTCATGCAGCTGCCGCAGGATCGCCGGAACTCGTAGTCTGAGCCTTCGGGCTGGGGCGGTCACCGACCAGCTCGCGAGCGAAAGGAAACGCCCGGCCCATGGCCACCCCCCACAAGGGCGAAGTCCTCGAATCGGAAGTCCAAGCTACCGGAGCTTCGGACCGCATCGTGGTGCCCGAGGCCGAGGCCCCGACCCTTGCGCCCATCACCTCGGAGCATCCTCTGCCGGCCGGGGCCGAGCCCTCACCGCAGCGGCTGAAGGTCATGCTGGTCGGTTCGGCGGGCGGCCATCTCCTCCAGCTCCACCGCCTGAAGCCCTGGTGGGAGCGTCACGACCGGACGTGGGTGACCTTCCAGATGCCGGACAGCATGTCCCTGCTGGCCGACGAGGACGTCGTCTGGGCCTACCATCCCACCACCAGGAACATCCCCAACCTGCTGCGCAACCTGAGGCTGGCGTGGAAGCTGGTCCGCAAGCACCGCCCCAGCGTCGTGGTCTCCAGTGGGGCGGGCGTGGCGTTCCCCTTCTTCCTGATCGGCCGGCTCTACGGCGCTCGGACCATCTACCTGGAGGTCTACGACCGCATCGACCTCCCGACCATGACCGGCAGGCTGTGCTACCCGCTGTCGAACCTGTTCCTGCTGCAATGGGAGCAGCAGAAGCGGTTCTACCGGCGCGGCGTGGTCATCGGGAGGCTCCTGTAGGTGGACGGCTCGCTTCCCCTCGTGTTCGTCACCGTCGGGACGGACCACCATCCCTTCGACCGCCTCGTCCAGTGGATCGACGCCTGGCTCGACGGCGGAGCGAGGGACCGCGTCCGCTGCCTGATCCAGAGCGGGACGTCCTTTCCCCCCCGGCTCGCCGAATGGGACCAGTACTTCGGGTACCAGCAGATGGAGACCCTCCTCGCCGAGTCGGCAGCGGTGGTGTGCCACGGCGGCCCGGGCACGGTGATGATGGCGCGATGGGCCGGGAAGCGACCCATCGTGGTGCCCCGGCGGCACGACCTGCGCGAGCACGTCGACGACCACCAGGTGGCGTTCGCCCGGCGGATCGCCGGCATCGGTGAGATCGCCTTGGCAGAGGACCAGGCCACGCTGACCGCCTGTCTCGAGCAGGCGCTGGCCGGCGAGGGCGCGATCGACGTGGCCGGCCAGGAGAACCGGGACGAGGCCGTGGCCGAGTTCGAGCGCCTGGTCGACCGGCTCATGATCTCCCGACGGTGATCACGCCCAGCATCACCCCCGAACCGAGCGCCGCCCGCGGGGACGGGCGGCCCACGAAGGTCATCTACATCGGTGGATGGGGGCGCAGCGGCAGCACGCTGGTGGACCGGGTCCTCGGTCAGATCCCAGGGATCGTCTCTCTCGGTGAGCTGCGGGAGGTCTGGCAGCGCGGCTGGGTGGAGAACCGGCCGTGCGGATGCGGCGAGGCCTTCTCCGACTGCCCCTTCTGGACCTCGGTGGGACGCGTTGCCTTCGGTGGCTGGGATGCGCTGGATCGGCGCGAGGTGCTGCACCTGCGGTATTCGCTGGACCGTCCGTGGGCCGTGCCGCTGCTGGCCGCCTCGGGAGGCTCGGGCCTGATGCGCCGCCCCCTGGACCGGTACACCGAGATCCTCGAGCGCCTGTACGGCGCCATCCGCCAGGTCTCCGGGTCCGACGTGGTGGTCGATTCCTCGAAGCTGCCCTCACACGCCATGATCCTCCGACGCGTGCCCGGCATCGAGCTGTCGATGGTCCATCTGGTCCGCGACAGCCGGGGCGTGGCCTACTCCTGGCAGAAACACGTGGAGAACCGGGTGACGAATGGCCGGCCCGCGTATCTCGAGAAGTACGACCCGTTCTCCGCGTCGCTGCGCTACGACCTGTACAACGGCATGACCCGTATGGTGGGCAGGTTCGGGGTGCCCTACCTGTTGGTCCGCTACGAGGACTTCGTGGCCGAGCCCAAGAGGAGCCTGGAGCGGATCCTGGCACACGCGGGACTCTCGGCGCCGGACCTCTCCTTCGTCGGCGACGGAGAGGTGGCGCTGGCTCCGAACCACACAGTGGACGGCAACCCCATGCGGTTCTCGGTGGGCAGCGTCGGCATCCGCCTCGACGACGAGTGGACCAGGAAGATGCCGTGTCGGGATCGCTTCTGGGTGACCACGCTGACCCGTCCCATGCTTCGCAGGTATGGCTATGGCCGCCGGGGCCCCGGCGCCCGGAGGACGCCGTGACCCGGACGGTGCG